>PADE01000010.1 GCA_002702965.1 Planctomycetaceae bacterium | reverse complement strand
CCTGGACGGCGACCAGGCCTTGTGTCTCGAGTTGGGTCAGCGCCACCGAGTAGTACCACAAATCGACCAGTCCAATGTCCTCAACCGGCTGTTGCGTAGCCGCAGCGATCGGAATCACACCCGCGACCAGTTCGTTTAGTTTTGATTCGCACATCAACTGTGCGTTGGTCATGTCGCGTGCTCGCGCCGCACTCACGCCACCCACGCGTACCAACTCCGAAATCGTCGCCATCGACGACCCGAGAATGGTGATCGACAGCACCACTTCCAGCAGGGTAATGCCAGCCGGCGGCTTGCGACGCAGACGAGAACGCGTCATTGAGGCACCTCCTCTGCAGAGAGTGAGCCGCTCACCACCGGTATTCCGGTCAAGCTCCTCAAGCGAACCACGATATACCGACCGCCCATCTGGTTTGCTAACAGCAGGCGGGCCTCCGAAGTAGAACCGTCAGGGTAGAACAAAACCGGTTGCGACCAATTCCGGCCGGCCACATCCATCGCGGCCAACTCGTCTTGCGCGAGCATCGTTCGCACATCGATCTCGCTGGAACCCTGTTGAAAAACTACGCCGTCGGGTAACTGATAGCGAAGTTGCGCCAAATCGTTGGCACCTTTCGTACGGACGTCGCCGAACAGGTCAGGATTATTTGGATCGCTAAACTGGAACGTCTGATCCGATTGATCGAACGCATCGAGGCCCCACTCGGACGCCTCTGAATCGAGCATCAGGGGCTCGGTCCGATAACGACGCCCCAAGATTTCGTATCGAAAAACCTGTGTCTGTCCCGATTGCATGGCCTTAATCCGCGCGTTAGCCAAGGCGATTCGCAACAGCTCCGAGGAACGCCGCAGACGTTGACTTTCCATTGGGGCGCGGAGCGACTGGCTGACTAACCCTCCGATGACGACCAGCAGCGTCAATACCAGCAGCAACTCCAACAGCGTGAATCCAGCTCTGGCGCGGCGTCGGGCAGCTGCGCCACCAGATGCCCTCGTGCGGAACGCCGGCCGCAGGCGCGGCACATTCGCCGGATTGTCACGGTGCAAGTACGGCAAAGTCCATCGCCTTTCAAGCTGGGCATTGCGGAAAATCAGGAGGCTCGGCCCCTGACAGAGTTAGCTGGACCCTTGAACAGTGATGTCATCTTCGGTGTCTTGCAGGGCATCGGGGCCGGCGGACCAGAGTCGGTAGCTGGCACCAGACATTTCGTATAGGTAGGCATTCCCCCACGGATCCGGCGGAATGTCTTTGTCGCTGTACGGACCATTCCACTTCTGGACGTTTCCGGAGCCTTCCGGTGCGACTCGCAGCGCAGAGAGACTGGGCGGGTAAGCTCCCATGTCGAGGTAGTAGAGTTTGAGGATCGTCTCGATCGCAGACAGTTGGGTCGCGGTGGCCTTGACGTTCGCGCTTAACTGCGTGCGGATGATCGACACGCCGACAAACGAAGCCAGGATCAGGAGGATTGCCAGTACGAGCATGACTTCCAGCAGCGTAAAACCTTTGCGCCGCCGGCGCGAGTGACTTCTCATCATTTCGATCTCCCATCTTCTCGAAGGTGGTGTATGGCGCACGCTACCGATCGGTAAGGTGCACGGTGAGGGCTGATTATCGCTTATCCGAAGGTACTGCTCATCCGGATCACCGGGATCAACAGGGCCACAACCACAAAGAGCACAACCGCGGCCATCACCAGGAGTAGAATCGGTTCCAGCAGACGAACCGCCAGATCAAGCGCTCGCGAGGTGCGCTTCTCCAATCCATCGGCAATATCAACGAGAACCGAATCCAATGTGTTGGATTCTTCGGCTACCGTGATCATCTCAACAACGGTGTCAGGGAAATGGCCCGACGCGGCCAACGGGGTGGCCAGCGTTTCTCCAGCCGTAATATTCTCCGCAGCGTTTGCGACGGCCTCCGAGAGAATGCGATTGCCAGCCGCGTCTCGACTGATATCTAACGAAGCCAAGATCGGTACGCCATTGCGAAGCAACGTCCCCAGTACGCGGCAAAATCTGGCAACGGCAAAGTTCCGAAAAACCACGCCGAACAGAGGCAGGCGAATCTTGATCAGGTCACGAATACGTTTTCCCGCTTCGGTTTGCAGCCGCGCTCGAACAACAAACAGCACCACAGCCAACCCCAAAATAAAGTAGAGACCCCACCGTCTGAGCATGGCGCTGAACGCGAGCAACCAATCGGTGACCACGGGCAACTGTCCCATCGCCCGCAAACGGTCAAACATCGTGTCGAACTGGGGCACGATGAACACAATCAAACCACCAATCACCAACGTGCCTACGACGGCCAGAAAGACGGGATAGGCAAGCGCGCCAATCGTGCGACTCTTGAGGTCTTCCTGTTGCTCCGAAAAGATGGCCACGCGCTCGAGCGCCTCTTCGAGGAACCCCCCTTCACCACCGGCTCGCACCATGTTGACCGCCATTTCACTGAACACGACCGTGTGACGGCTCATGCCATCCGCCAGCGCTTCGCCCTCTTCAACGCGCTCACGAATGTCCCCCAGAACTTCTTTCAGAATCGGTTTCGCTGCCTGGTTGCGCAGCACGTCTAGCGCACGCAATAAGGGGACACCGCTGCGGAGCAGGGCTGCCAACTGAGCGTAAACAAGCGCGATCACCTGGCCTTTGACAGGCCGGCCCAGGCTAAAGTGCTTCACCGCTTTTGCGGTCGTTACCTCGAGCGGAAAGAGCGATCGCTCTGACAGGATGTTGACCGCGTCGCGTTGGCTCGCAGCCGCGAGGCTGCCTGTCACGCGCTCACCCTTTCCATCGCGTGCGATGTAGGCAAAATCAGGCATGGTTCCCCACTGAATCCAAGAACAGATGCTCTTCAGATCAACTTAATCACTTCCTATCAACAGTAGGTCGCTCTTGGCGACACGCATGATCTCATCGATCGTTGAATGCCCGCGCATGACCTTGAACCACCCGTCGTTTCGTAACGACCGCATCCCTTCGTTGAGGGCTGTCTTGCGAAGATTCCAGGAACTGGCGTTTTCATTGGCCAATTCGCGAATCTTATCGGTTGTCACCATCAACTCATAAATGCCCATCCGACCCTTATAG
This sequence comes from Planctomycetaceae bacterium, assembly GCA_002702965.1. Classification (GTDB taxonomy): domain Bacteria; phylum Planctomycetota; class Planctomycetia; order Pirellulales; family Pirellulaceae; genus UBA9264. The sequence goes on along the minus strand of PADE01000010.1, from coordinate 6,296 downwards.
CCAAATCCTCGACATTGATGGCAACCGGTGGGCCGATACAAAGGTCGACCATCCAATTGGTCCCAGGGAAAATCATCCGGAAGCTCATCACGACGCGGCTCAAAGGCCTCTTTACAATGCTCGCAGAGTCGACGGATCAGCTGCTGAGCCATGACCGCCTCGACCGTACCGGAGACCATAAACGGTTCGACACCCATGTCCGTCAACCGCGTATAGGAGGTGGGGGCATCATTGGTGTGCAAAGTGCTGAAAACCAAGTGACCGGTAAGCGACGCTTGAATGGCGTTCTCGGCGGTCTCCAGATCGCGAATCTCTCCCACCAGAACGATGTCCGGGTCGTGGCGCAGAATGCTCCGCAGAGAATGACCAAACGTAAAGCCGATCTTGTTCTGTACCTGAATCTGGTTGATACCCTCGAGTTGATATTCGACTGGGTCTTCGGTGGTCACGATCTTGTGCTTGGGATCGTTGATTTCCACTAACGCGCTGTAGAGCGTGGTCGTTTTTCCCGACCCGGTCGGTCCGGTCACCAGGATGATGCCGTGCGGCAAGCGGATCAGATCATGGAACGCGAGGTAGGTATCCTCCTCCATCCCCAGCCCCTGAAGATCAAACACCATCGACGACTTGTCGAGGATACGCATTACGATACTCTCCCCGTGAATCATCGGAATCACGGAGAACCGGACATCGATCTCTCGACCCTTGATACGCAGCTTGATACGACCGTCCTGAGGCAACCGCCGCTCGGCAATGTTCAACCGAGCCATAATCTTGAGTCGGCTGATGATCGCGAGTTGGAAGCGATTGATCTCTGGAGGGACCGGTTGTGGATGAAGCATGCCGTCGATGCGATAGCGTACGACCAGTCCGCCACCCTGGGATTCCAAGTGGACGTCACTCGCTCGCGTTTCGATGGCTTCGAGGAGGATTTCATTGACCAACCGTACTACCGACGCTTCCTGCGCCATTTCGGAGAGTTCTGACCCATCGGTCTCGAGATCTTCCAGAAGTTCGACCTCTTCTTCTCTCTTCAGCTCGATCAGGCCATCGACGGTCTCACTTCCCACACCGAGATGACGCTTAATCAACTTGTTGATTTCGTCGCGATCAGCGAGCACAGGCATTACCGAGGCACCGGTGGCAGCGCTGACTTCGTCGATCGGGTACAGGTCAAAGGGGTCGCTGGTCGCGACAACCAACTGGCCGTTATCGCGGCGTATCGGAAATAGGATCTGGCGGTGGATCAGTTTGGTGGGAAAGTCATCCAGCAGCGACAAATCGGCCTCGACTTCCCGCAGGTCGACATAATCGAGCCCCATTTCTTCGCCCACTGCGCGCAGCGCTTCCCCCTCCTCGACGTAACCCAGTTCAACCGCGCGCACCAACAAACCTGAGCTGTCGCCATTGGAGTCACGCGAGTGCTCTAGTTGCTGCTCGTTGAGCAGTCCCCGCCGCAGTAGTATTTCGCCCGCTTGCATATCGATCAGCCATCTAAACTAACAGCTTACGGTGACCTGGCGCGCTACACACAGCAGCGCAATTTCCACAGGCTACGCCACTAACCAAAGACGCGACTACGGCCTTCCGTCCACCTGTTGGAAGCCAGATTCCCCGGCTCTATTGTAGTTCCCAGTCGGTTGCGAAAAGTCGGTATTTCTTACAAACAAGCCCTCCCAGCCGGCCCGTCCACACAGTGAATTGGAGCAACCGGAAATGGTGCCCTTTTCGGCGCGATCACTGCCCGAGCCACAACCTCTCATCTGGGGTCCGAACGGTGCGAGAAAACCGCCATTCCCTGGCTGCGCAGAATGCCCCGTCATACCGGGGCGAGCGTCTGTACCGACTGAACCGGAAGCTCAAAAGACGTGCAATACCACGACGACTCAACCTCGCCGTGGTATTGCACCATGCGCCGTCCATGGACGCGGAAGCTATCCAAACCGCCACCAGCCACCTTCAATGCACAGCTGGCGTGGCCACCACTACCGCGCAATCACCTAGAGGACGAGCTCAAGCGTCGTTGGGACGCGCCGGTCGCCCACCACCGCGTTGTCCGCCTCTGCCGCGTTGTCCGCCCCTGCCGCCGCGTCCACGTCCTTGGCCGCGTTCCGGCTCAACAAACGTAAACGGTTTGCCGACCAGGTCCTTAAATTCTCGCTGCTGTGCAGGCGAGAGCGTACTCAACAGTTCGTCCTGTGCCTGCTGGCGCAACTTGGCAATCTGCGCTCGCAACTTCGCTTCGATCGTCCGCGCCTTGGCTTGCAACGATTCGCCTTGCTTTTCGTCGACTTTCAGGTCGTCGGCCAAGTCACCGGTACTTAACGCAGTGGCCACTTGTGCGGCACCACCTCGCAGGCTGCGCTGCAAGACAAGCTGGCCCAACCGTTTGGACTGATGGGGCAACAAGATCTCATCGAGGGCCTCTTGAGTTTCCTTCTCCATCTTCTCACGCAGTTCGCGGAAACGCGCCAAGCGGTCTTCACCGCCCCCTTTTTTTCCCTTGTCGGCGTCGCGACCTTTTCCTCGGTCACCGCCTCGGTTACCGCCACGACCGCGGTCGCCACGGTTTCCACCACGCCCGAAGCCGGAGAACGCCTCGCGCATCGAAGCTTGCTGATCCTCGCGCGCGGCCTCGACTTCCTCAATTTGATCATCGAGAAGTTCGAGTTCTTTTTGCACATCTTCGCGGGCCAGCAATGACAGCGATCCGCCCCCACCACCAAAGCCACCAAAGCCACCAAAGCCACCTTGACCAAATCTACCGCCACCGCGGCCACCACCACGTTGGGCCTGCAGATCGCCGGCGGCCAGCGAAATCACAAGCAAACCGACCAGGCAGCAACTCAAATTTCGAAGAGAAACCATGGCACTCAGCTCCAAGTAGAGATACGAAATACAGTTTCCGTCGTTGAACAAGTGAAGGCGTCGCTACTTTGATTGCAATGGCTTAGCGCGGCAATTGAGGCCGGCTGCCACCTCGCCCTCCCGCAGACTACCGCTTTTCATCCAAATCGCGTTCATTCAATAGGGGATCACTCTACATCGGGGAGATCGAACGGCTGGAAAATCGCGACAAACTACGGCCGCCCCGTATGGTACCAGTCTGGGGCGCACGACGCCACAGACCAAAAAGGACGCGCCGTACACATCACGACGAAAAAGAGCGATTTCGTCCACCGGCAATTCGGTGGAAAACGCCGCGGCGGTCAATTCGGGGTCAATTCGTACAGGATTCGTCGGACGCGCCGACGCGAATCCGTGGTCAGAAAAAACCCTCGTAGCACGGGGGCAAACCGGTCTAACGACCGCGTCCACGGGAACTGCCGCCCCGGGAACTGCCACCGCCACCCCGTCCGCGGCTGCTGCCACCGCCAAAACCACCCCGTCCGCGGCTGCTGCCACCGCCAAAACCACCCCGTCCGCGGCTGCTGCCACCGCCACCACGGCGGGAGCGGATAAAGGACTCCATCGCCTGTCGCTGGCGAACTTGCTCGGGTGTCGCATTTCGCGACCCACCACCACCACGCCCGCTGCTGGAACTAGCACCAGCCGTTTGGACCTGGTCGCCCAGGATGGCGGACAATGCGCTTTTGACATAGTCCGGCTTGGAGTACATCAGGGTTTTAACTTGGAACGCCTCGGTCGGCGAAGCTCCCTTCTGGTCGATCAGCATCACGAGCGCCTCAACTTCCTGAAAAAGTTGCTCCGGGGCGGTCACGATAAGGGAGTTACTACGTTCGTCGACCGCGAGCGTCATTTTCGGTTCTTGTGCCTGAGCCTGCTGTCCGCCGCGGCCGCCACGGCCGCCACGGCCGCCCATCATGGCGCGCATCATCGCCTGGCGTGGATCTCCTCCTCCTCCTTGCCGATTCCCGGACGCAGCCTGGATGCGGCTTGCATAGGCTGCACGGACCACGGTCGCCGCTTCTTCGGCCGTCGTATAAACCAGTTGGATCATGCGCGGCTTACCTTGGGTTTGCACATCGGTCACACTGCTTTCCTGGTCGATGATACGAAGGTGCTGTTCGATCTGCAGGATATCACTCGATGTCCCCTGTACGATCAGTCGGTTCAGACGTACGTCGGGTATGATCGTCGCGGTACCGACGGTGACGACGCTGGCATCGGTACTCGTACTGCCGCCGCCCGAACCGCCAAGAAACCCGCCGAGTAAACCGCCCATCAGATTGGAGGTCACGCTACCGACCAGCGAGCCGGTGGTTGAGGAAAGACTCGAGGTCGTTCCACCCAGCATTTCGGCCAACAGCCGGTTGGCATTTTCTGCTTTCGCGAATTTCAGATAGAAGACGGCCAATTGCTGACTGGGAGCGGCGGCGTTGGCCGGCCCAGCGATGAGCCGCAAATGTTCTTCAAACCGGTTTAAAGCTTCCGGGTCGTCAGACTGAATCAGGATTCCCTGTGGGGTCAGTTGCACGCGAATCGGAGCCGCCTTATCGGAGGGACTCGATTGTTCGGGAGCCGCTGTCCGTCGCCGGCGAGTCTCCTGCTGGCCTTCGCTGGCTTGCTTGGCCGCGGTGATTTGGCTTACCAGTTTGAACAGCGGCTGCTCTGAGACCACGGCTTGGGGAGCTCTCTGCGACGCACCGGCAGAGGCACCTGCGTCCGGAAGTTCCTTATCTCGCGGTTCGTTTTCATTGGGCCCCGTTTGGGGCGTCGGCGGCAATCGATCGTCAGCCGGATCGACCCCCTCGCTTGGACGTAGATCCAACTGCGGAATCGCGTCAGGGTTGATCTCGACTTCGCGCACCCGGGGTTGATTCGAATCTGCTGGCGCAATCATCAGAACTTCATTCTCGCCTGACCAGAATTGCTTTGCGATATTCAGAACCTGCAGCGCCTGGGCCCCCTGATAAGGCAACATGCGAACGCGACTCTGGCCCACATTATTCGTCGCACGCAGCCGGGCAACGATCGCTTTGATCTCGTCGATCTGCGATCTCCGAGCCCGTACGTACAACCGACCATTAATCGGGTCGGCATCGATTTTCGGCTTATCCGAATTGGCGCTCTGCTCTTCATTCGACGCCCCATCGGTGGTCGCCGTGATGCCAAACATCTGATTTAACAGCAGGATCACGTATGAAGGATCGACCGACTCCAACTCGATCACTTCGAATGCGACCGCCTCACCCTCCAAAATGGAAATCGTACTGCTGATTTGCTCATGCACACTGGGGTTGGCCAGAGCGATCACTTTGTTCGTGCTCGCGTCGGGAGCCAAGCGAATGTCCTGACCCGAGAGGATCGTCTGCAACACATCATAGACGGTCTGCAGGTCACCCGAGCGAATCGGGTGGGTGCGCAGTTCAGGCGTCTCGCGAACCACGGTCGTGTCGCTCGCATTGGGCTCAACGTCGAGCATCTCGATCACGCGCTTCATAATGTCGAGCTTACTCGCTGACCCGGTGACAAAAATCTGACGACCGATGGCATCGGTCGAAATACTGATATCGTCGCTCACATTGGTGTCATCGGCCAATCCCACGAGCGGCCGCGCCGCCGCGAGAACTTCCTCCGAGGTCGCGTGCTTGAGTTCGAACCGGCGAACCGACTCCTGACCCTCAGCCGGGTTCTCGACCGACTGGATAATATCCCGAATGGTGCGCAGTTTTCCCGCGGTTTCGGTGATCAAGAGCTGCTTAGACTTAGGCATGCCGATGGGGGTAGAAAGCACCGTCATGCTACCGATCTCGGTGGCTGCCTCAGCCGGGTCCAGCTTGACCAGCGGAAACAGACACTTGACAACCTCAAACTCACCGCGCTGGTCGAGTTCCTCAAGCGTCACGTACTCTGCCAACACGTCCAACAGCTGTGCTCGTCGCTCGTCGTCCAGGCTGATCACAGAGACAAGATTGCCGCTGCGGATGAGCGTATAACCGGTGCGAATCAAGAACCGGTTCATCCGATCGATGGCCTGGTCGGGCGTGAAGGTTCCCGTGTCGGAGTAGGTCAGTGAACCGGGTGGGATTTCGTCAACGTGCATCGACAAACCGGCTTCTTCGGTGAGCCATTGGAGCACATCTTCCCAGGGGGCGCGATCGAACGCAAAACGCAATTGTGACTCCCCGTTACCACGAGCCCGACGCGAAGCTGCCCGTGTTGGGCGGTCATCACCGGTGCGAGACTCGCGGTCATCATCGGTGCGAGACTCGCGGTCATCATCGGTGCGGGACTCGCGGTCATCATCGGTACGGGACTCGCGGTCATCATCGGTACGGGACTCGCGGTCATCATCGGTACGGGACTCGCGGTCATCATCGGCTCGGAGCGTT
>PADE01000009.1 GCA_002702965.1 Planctomycetaceae bacterium | reverse complement strand
GTTCGCTTTCCCCATTGGCACCATAGGCGTAGGCGGTGTCAAAAAAATTGATGCCTAGCTCGAACGCGGTGCGAAGCGTCGCCAGACTGTCGGGTCGATTCACATCCAGGCTGGTCATGCCGGCAATCGGCCAGCAACCCAACGCCACGGGAGAGACCCGAATGCCGGTCGACCCGATTTCGTGTGTAACTTGCATCGCAGCGTCCCGCCGGGGAAAGAACAAACGGTCGGCTGGGCGACAATCTACCTCACCGGTTGTTTGATCACCAGCCACAGGTGGCGCCAGCCGAGGGCCCACTGTGCGGTTGTTAATAGCAGATAGACTCTGTGAACCTGATAAAAACGTTCTGGAGCGAGAACCTCGATCGCCTGGGCATCGAGCATCGGCGTGAGCTGAAGGTGGATTCCAATCAGGGCGACTTGGATTACCGCCAGTAGTCCCAGGTTTAACCACTGACCGGTGCTCGGCTGGGTCGTGGCGCGCCACGCGAGCATCAACAGCGCGGCGGTGCCGATTCCGTTTAGCCATTGGGTGACCTGTTGAGTGATGAAACCCTGCTGGGTCTCGCCGACCAGTGCGCCACCGATGGGGACCACGACGAGCGCGTAGAAGGTCAGCCCGCCGATCCACAACGACCAGATCGAAATGAGGGCGAAATCTCGCAAAGGCATCGTTCTGGGGTACATCGCCTGAGTATGAAAACGGGGAAGTGCGGTGACGTCGGAGTCGGGTCACCGACATCGACGTCGTTGGATTGGTGGCCTCGGGCGATCAGTCCGGTGGCGTGGTCGGCGCAACCTCCTCGAGGTCCTCGGTTCGGCTTGACAGGTAGAGATGATCGACGGCCACCGGACCGCCCTCCTCGAGTCGAATGGTGAGGCTGACAATTTCACAGGCCCCGAAATCGCGAAAGAGGTCTCGCGTAATCACCAACCAGCGATCGGGCAGAGGTTCCTTCCATACTTGCCGAAGCCGTGGGGGAGGCTGTTTCGCTGGTCCCACCAGATAGCCGATCGAGGGAGCGCCCGGTTCCACTTTTCGGATTTCCAGAAAGACGCGGCCGCCCGCGGACGGGCGCAGCGCAAAACGCAGGAATCGAAACTCACCCCAACGTGGGAATTGGCGAATGGCCAGTTCCCGCGATGGCGCCAGGTGGACCGGCTCTGCGACGCCGACCTGCGCCGCGTGGTCGCCGCTGTAGTGGGTCTGAGCCGTCCACGGTACCGGATCGGGCGCGACGGCGTCTGCCGGCGCTGGTTCGTCGAGCAACTCGTATCGCGTCGGCAACTGGTCGACCAGGCCGATCGAATGCCAACGTACGGGAACCCTGTCAGAGTGCGGCATCTGCCGGATTTCAAGAGTCGATTCGGTTCCCGCTGGGAGCTGTTGGCTGATGCGGGCGGAGAGTGCGGCCAGGGTGCGCTGTGGTCCGTTACGCAGGGGCACCGGGGCGGTCGTGAGCAGTTGGCCATTGAGGCGGAATTCAAGTTGGGGAGGATGTTCGACAACCGCGCTACGGCTGACACCGACCACCAGCCAACGGTCTTGAGCCGTCAGTTTCCGTAGGGACGTGAGCACGAGTGGTTGACGTTCCGCGACGACCGCTGTGAGCAATCGCCCCGCGGATGATGCAGCGGTGTCCCAGACGCGCTCAAATTGTGGTTCGTCGTCAGGGCTGGTAGACAGTTTCCATCCCCGCCAGGCTTCGATTTGAAGCGGGTAACGGCGTCGCAATTCCGCGGTCAGCGGTTTGGCTGCGAGTTCGATGGTCGGCTCCAGCCAATTCGTCGAATCCCGGATTTCGAGCGGATCTGCGCCAGCCGGTCGCGCGGCGATCAGCGGATCGACCTGCAGTACCAAACGCCGAGGCTCGCTTGGGGCCGGTTCGCAGTTAATGTTTCCCGAGCGACGGAGATCCTGGGAGCCGATCAGCGGAGGCGTTTCAAAGCGAGGGGGCAATACGTGGTCCAACAGAATGCGTGCCTGGACACAACCTCCGCTCCCGCTGATATGATCCAGGCCCACGCGGGTTCGAAAGGTGCAGGGCAGCGGGGGCAGTGGAAAACCGAGTTCGCTGAACGCATGGACCCCGAATCCCCAACCGTGCTCCAGTCCACCGCTGCGTAATGGTCCTCCCTGGACATTCCGGTTGACTTGCCACAACGGACCGGGACCGCCGAGCGACAAGCGCGTTTCGACATGGTCCGGGTCGATGCGCGTCAGGGGTACCAGTGTTGCGGGGAACTGACGCCAGACCCGAATCGTCTCGGCGGGAATCCATACTGCGTCGAGACTCCAGGCGGGGTGCATCCCGTACAACCAACGCGCCGAAGGAGGATTCGTTGCAGCGCGCGACCGCAGTAGCCGACGGGTGCTGGTCATGACCAACCCGAGTGTCGTTTCCAACTGGATTAGGTTGTCCCCGCTGCCGGCGGTCAACGCGGCGAGTTCATCAAGATAGGTCTCCCAGGTGTCGAGCTTGGGAAAGTGAAGTTCGCGCAGGTCTTCCCAGGGGACGGTTTGCAAGCCGTCGCGGGCCAACAGGCGAACCTGTCGATCGCTGAACCGCAACGCCCGGAACCGCAACTGACGGCCGTTCTGGAAAAAAGCGGTGCCCGGTTGATATGCCAATGGCGTCTGACCGTTCCAGACGATCCGTTTTACCCAGCGACTGGCAAACCGCACAAGTCTCCCCTCGGCGGCGCCCGGCAGTGCTGCGATGGCGGGCGAGCGCACGAGAAAATGTGGAATCGGTGCCTCTTCCCGGCGGCCCGATCCAGCCCGGAAGGCAATCACCTTTCCCGGCAGACGTTCCCCGGTGAACGATTCGATAAAGCGACTCGCGGTGGGGGGGCGGAACGCGTCGCGATCGAGCAGCCACAGCAGCGGGGGGTCTTCGCTGAACAGGTTGCGCCCGTCGAGCGTAGGGGGACCCTGGTGCCAGTCCCCCAGTACACGGCCCGAAATCCGCTGGCCGCCCTGGAGCATCGCCGAAAATCGGTCCGGGCGTTCGGCGGCGAGCGGGGCAGACAGGGCAAGCCACACCAGGCATCCCACTTGCGCCCGGCCGCAAGCCCGGCGCCGCGCGCCGCGCCCAGGGTCGGCCAGAGCGACGCGGCTGCGGCCCGCCGGTTCGGTATCGGGAGGTGACGTAGGATTCACGGGAAGGCGGCCGCTTTTGGGTAGGGGCGGGTCCGGCTCGTTCGAGCACGGTTTGTGTTGGAGAACAGTGTCTTTTGTCTTTCGTCGAGGAGTTATTATTCCAAAACAATGTCGACGACCGCCTCGACGGATTCTCCGGGAGCCAGCACCAGCAGGCCGGAGGGAGCTGCGGGCTGGCTGAGTTGAAAGGCCCCCGGAACACAGCTGTAAGGCTCGATACAGATGGCCTCTCGATGGGGCGGATTGTAGACCACGCACTGCTCAAATGTCCGATTGAAGGAGATCGACACGGTCCGTCCGCTGTCTGGATCGTGAATCGATGCGCGGCAGCGATCCTCTTGAAACCGCAAGCCAGTGAACACGTTGTCCAGCTGCAGGTCCCCAAAAGCGATCCCACCCCGAAAGTCGTCCGCGTTTTCCAGTGGCGTGACATGGCCCGTGGCGAGCAGGTCCTGTAACTCCCACTGCGCGGTGGCCGGCACACGGATTTGGCAGTCGTCCGGTCGTCCATCTCCCAGGGGCAGGCGGAAGTAAGGGTGGGTTCCCAGTCCGCACGGAAGTGGACGGTCGTCAGGATTTTCTATCAGGAAGTGCCCCATCAGAGCCGACCCGTGCACCCGATAGCTCGCGGTGATACGAAAGTCGGCCGGCCAGCAATCGAGCAGGCTGGGCTCGTCGATCGACGCCTGGAATTGACCGACCAGGCGGTTTTCGGCTTGGTCGAGCACGCGCCACGGGCGGTCGATTACGAAGCCGTGAATGGCGTTGCCGCGACCGTCGCTGGCCGTCAAGGGAAAATCTCGATCGTCCCAATGGAGTACCGCCCCGGGAATTCGACCTGGAAAGGGAAATAGGATCGGAACCCCGCTTCCCGAGGGAGGCAAGCCCCCGTCGGCAAACCCCCCGGCGGACCACAGGAGCTCGAGCGCGCCCTTGGCGTGGGGTACCTGGAAGGAATAGCAGTTGAATCCGAACCCGGGCAGCACGCAGGCCCGCGCCCCGGAATCTCGATCGCCGATGCCGATAATCTGGTGTGTCATGCTATCGCTCCCGAGAGATCCACGATGGCCGCTCGGAGACCGTCGGCGGGACGCGCAGTGCAGCAGATGCAGCGTGCGTGGTCCGCCGTGAGGGGCTCAGCCGCCTGAGGACGCCGGTCATCAACACGATCACCACCGCCATGGCCCACATCGCCTGGTGCAACGTCCGCCGCGACGTGTCACGTAGCGCCATCGCCGCCAGTTTATGCAGCAACCAGACGGAGGCAAGTAGCGACAGGACCAAGAACAGGCTGCCGGCCACATCGTGGCCCATCAGACGTGTCCAGGAGTGGCTGGGCAGCTCGAACAGGACCCATAACCCGACCGGAATCTGAAACACCGTTGCCCCCAGCGCCAGCCGCCCGCCCGCGACAACCAGTTTGTCCCCGGCGCCGGCAGGCTGGCAGCGCTGGCTGCACCAGGCGAGGGCCAGGCCACTGGCTGCGACCGCGGCCAACACAAAATGCACCGCGCGGGAGACAACGGCGCCGTGAACCAGTAAGTCACGAAATTGCGCATCGAGCGAGCCGCGCAGGACCAACTGGCCGTGGGTGACCTGCGCAATGACCACCAGCAGCAGAGGAAAGTGATAGAGCGAATTGGCGCCGGCCAGCAATGGCAGCAGACAGCGCAGGCGGCGGACCCAGCGCGCGGGACAGGGAACGCGGTGCCACCACACCAGGTGAGTCACCATCAAGAGAACGGAAAACAGCAATTCCCAGAGGCCGAACACCGCCCGCGACGGAAGGCGATTGAGTGTCTCGGCGAGTCCCTGGTGCCAGAGCATCCAGCCGAGAAGCAAACCAGGCAGGATGCCGATTGCAAATAGCAGCAACGAAAGTAGGGCCAGATCCCGTCCGGCGCGCCCCGCGGTCTGGTCGCCGCGGCTTTCCCGCCACTCACAAACCAGGCAGACCCACGGTCCTGCGGCCGCCACATTCATACACATCAGATGACCTGCCAACAGCAGTTGCAGCATCAACTCTCGGTGCATGTTTCGCCTTCCTGCCCCAAGTTCCAGCGCGCACGTGGGGAAACGACAGCGGCTGCCGGTCGGGCCTGCGGCGCTGGAACGGACGCTCCGGGGTGGGCGCCGCAGTGAGCGGTGCAGGCCGGTCAAGATTGTACCAGGCCTTTCCAGATCGCTGGATTGTAATCACCCGTCCGGTAGGTCAAGATAACGGCCTCGTCGACTCTTTTTCACGGCGCCTTTTTTGAGCGCCCAGCCCTTTCCAGACGACGCACAGGAACTTTCCATGTCTCAGGAAGCAACGGGAAACGACGCCGGCTATGAGGCCCCGCATATCGGTTCCAAGGCGATGCCCCGCTGGAACACGGGCGAGTTGATTGAGGCTCCCAAGTTCACCTCTCGGAACTGGTTCGCATTGCTCGGCCCAGGTTTGATTATGGGGGGCTCGGCGATCGGTGGCGGAGAATGGCTGGTGGGGCCCAAAGTGACGGCCGTTTACGGTGGTTCCCTGCTCTGGCTGGCCACGCTCAGCGTGCTGGGCCAGGTGCTCTACAACATTGAGATCAGCCGCTACACGCTCTATACGGGCGAGCCGATTTTTACCGGAAAATTTCGCTTAGCGCCGGGGCCCAAATTCTGGGTGATCGCCTACCTGCTGTTCGATTTTGGCAGTGTCTTTCCCTATCTGGCGGCGAACGCGGCGACGCCAGTGGCGACGCTCCTGAAGGGTGGTGTCGTTCCCGATCCGGAGACGATCTCGAGTGATTGGTGGCTGATGAAAGGACTGGCCTACGCGATCTTTATCGGGGCTCTGATCCCCTTGCTGTTCGGTGGCAAGATCTACCGATCGCTGAAAGTCGTGATGACATTCAAGCTGATCGTGGTGTTTGGTTTTCTGTTATTCCTGGCCTTCATGTACTCGAAGGGGGAAACCTGGGTCGAGATTATCACCGGTTTCTTCAAGTTCGGGACCGTGCCGATCCAGACTGGGCTGGAGGCGACCGAGGTGGTCCGTGGCGAGAATGTGCAGAACATTTTTACCTCGATCTTTAGTGGTCAGGGATTTCCTAAGATCGACTTTACGATGATCGGGTTCATCGCCGCCTTGGCGGCGATCGCCGGCTCGGGCGGGCTATCCAATACACCCACGAGTAACTATACGCGTGATCAGGGATGGGGGATGGGACACCATGTGGGCGCGATTCCTAGCGCGATCGGCGGCCACGACATCGAATTGTCGCACGTGGGGACGGTGTTCGAGGTGACCGACGAGTCACTGCCCCGCTGGAGGCGGTGGTACAAGCACGTCGCGCGCGATCAGCTGGTGGTCTGGCTACCAGCCTGCTTCATCGGTCTGGCTTTGCCTGCGATGCTCTCGATCCAATTCCTCCAACCCGCTGACACACAGGTCGACAATCAGTGGACGATGGCCGTGATGACGGCCGAGGGGGTCCAGAACGCCGTGGAGAATGAATCGGGAGCCGGACTCGGTTCGTTTTGCTGGTTTATGACGATCTTCTGCGGCTTTCTGGTACTGGCCCCGACGATGTCTGCATCGGCCGACGGCATCATCCGCCGCTGGGTGGATGCCTTCTGGACCGCCAGCGCCAAACTGCGCGCGATGGACCCCAAACACATCAAGGTGGTTTATCTGCGGGTGCTGGTCGCGTACTCGATCTTTGGGATCTTCATGCTTTCACTTCCGCCCGGCGACCTGATTAAGTACGCCACGATGTTCTTCAATATTGCGCTCGGAATCAGCTGCTGGCACACGGTGGCGATTAACACGACGCTGTTGCCGCGTCCCCTCCGTCCTCATCTGCTGATTCGCGTGGGTCTCATTTTCGCGGGGATGTACTTCTTCATGCTCGGGACGTTGAGCGTTTTGCAGCAAACGAAGCTGTTGGAGAAGATTACCGGCTAGGTTGGGGCGGCCGTCAAGAGACCGATTGACGGCGCGCATGGTCGTGTGTTGGTTGGCGCGAGAAGGCACCCAATTCGAGACGAGATGATGGAGCGGAACTACCACGACCTGCCATTGCCGAGCGATGTGGAGTCGGCCGGTGTTTCGGCCGCCTCCTCGCTTGTGTTTACCGAGGGGCCGGCGGTCGGGGCGGACGGAACGGTTTACTTTTCCGACATCGCCAACAATCGCATCATGCGTCTGGGTCCGGACGGTGTGTGCGATGTGTTTCGCGAACCGAGTGGACGTACCAACGGTCAAACGTTCGACCAGCAGGGGCGGTTGTACCACTGCGAGGGGGGCGAATTCGGTACCGGGGGCGGTCGCCGGGTGACGCGCACCAATCTCGAGACGGGCCAGAACGAGGTGCTCACCGACCGGTACGACGGCCTGCGCTTCAACTCTCCCAATGATCTCTGCATCGATGGAAAAGGACGGGTCTATTTTACCGATCCGATGTACGACGACCGCAGTCGACTAGAGATGAAAGATGCGGAGGGTAATATTGTTGACGGGGTGTACCGAATCGATCTCGACGGTAGCGTGACACGGATCCTCCAGCAGCCGCAGATCGATCGCCCCAACGGAATCGCCGTGACGCAGGATTCCAAGACGCTCTATCTGGTTGACAGTTGCCCCGTCCCGGGTGGTAACCGCAAGATCTGGGCGTTCGATCTGGACGCGTCGGGTGATCCCGGAAATCAGCGCGTGGTGGTTGATTTTGCCCCCGGCCGCGGCGGTGATGGGATGCGTCTGGACGTCGAAGGCAACCTGTATATCGCGGCGGGATTAATGGTTGCCCGCGGTCCCCACGAAACGCTCGACGTGCCGACCGGTGTCTACATCGTTTCGCCCGATGGTGAATGGCAGGGTCGGATACCGATTCACGAGGACCTGATCACCAACCTTGCTTTTGGTGGCCCGGATGGCAAGACGCTCTACGTGACGGCGGGGAAGACCCTCTTTCAGACGCGTGTCGCAGTGCCGGGGCAGGTCGCTTTTCCTACCTGGTCGAAGTAGGCGGCCGCGGATGGCGAAACGATCGATGGCGCGGAGTGCGACGGCGGCCGGATGAGGTTGGATTTCTTTTGGATCCTCAAGCGTCGAAAGTAGAGCAGCATGAAACTGGTGATTTACCCGGCGGTCGACCCGGAACGGCTGGGCAAGATCCAGGCAGTTGCAAGGGACGTGACCCTCGCCAACGTGGCGAGCCCAGAAGAAGCGGTGGCCGAGATTGCCACCGCCGATGCGTTTTTTGGGAAACTGACCCCCGAGATGCTGGCCGCCGCCGGGCAGCTCCGCTGGGTCCAGTCACCCACGGCGAGCCTGGAGCACTATGTCTTTCCGGAACTGGTTGCGCACTCCTGCGTGCTGACTAATATGCGGGGTTTGTATTACGACGTGATCGCCGACCATGTCTTCGGTTACATCCTCTGCTTTGCCCGCAATCTACACCTCTATATCCGGCAGCAGATGCGGACCCACTGGGAACCGATTGGGGGTGAGGGTGAGCGGGCCACATTCGCCGCCGGACCGGGGGTGATCAGTGGAATCGACCGCTCGCATCTCCATCTCTCGGACTGCACGTTGGGGGTCGTTGGCTTGGGCAGCATCGGCGCCGAGATCGCGAGCCGTGGACACGCCTTTGGAATGCGGGTGCTGGCGGTCGATCCGGTACGAACCGAGAGGCCCCCGGAGGTCGAATCGTTGGCATCCCTCGATCAGCTCGATGATTTGCTGGCCCAGAGTGATTTTGTCGCTATCGCGGCACCGCATACCCCCCAGACGATCAAGATGTTCAGCCGCCCGCAGCTGCGGGCGATGAAGTCGACGGCCTACCTGATCAACATTGGACGGGGTGTGATTGTTGATCTGAATGATTTGGTGGACGGATTACTTGCGGGGGATTTGGCGGGAGCCGCGCTGGATGTGTTCGAAGAAGAACCACTGCCACAGGCGCATCCTCTGTGGGCGATGGAAAACGTGCTCATGACCCCTCACGTGGCGGCCGCCTCGGTCCATATCGCACCGCGGCACCTGGAGGTCTTTCTCGAAAATCTGGCTCGTTTTGTCAGTGGCCGTGATCTGATCAACGTGGCGGACAAGAGAAACTGGTTCTAGGCGCGGTCGCGCCAGCGCCCAACCCCCGCGAACGGGGTGTTCACCACCGGATTTGTCCGCCCCGGGGTCGCGCCGCAAACCGCATCGGATGGCCGAATCGTATACCATTTTGCCGGCGCACGATGACGGTTTGTGCCGTCTCTAGCGCCCCCGACGGTTGTGCGGCTAACCGGGGGTGTTGAACCTGGGTGCGGGGCGCGAATTTAGGTTATATTTGAGCTACGCTGAAGAGGGTATCCAGGCTCCGACAGGGGTTCGGGTCGACCATGGAAAACGGCCTGTCCGGAATAATCGCACCGTTACTATTTGTTGAGAGACGCCGACGATGAAACACATGGCGAACAAGAACATCATGGCTGCGTTGTTGCTGGTCTTCGGGCTGCAGGCATCCTGGTTGTCCGCGCAGACCGCACCGCCGCCGACCAAACCACCGACGACCAAACCATCGACCCTGCCCAGCTCGGCGACCAAGCGCACCACTACCAGACGGCCCGATTTTCCACCAGCTTCGGTGGTCATGAGTGGATTCACCCAGGTGATTCCGGTTGGTGAAAAAAAGCAGAGCATGTGGAACATCTACGTCCGCAAAAAGGACAATCAGATGTACGGCGAACTGCCCCCGTCGTATGCATCGCAACGTTATTTTTTCGCTTTGACTATCTCCTCCGGTGACTTATTTGCCGGATTGCATTACCGAGAGATGCTCGTCTACTGGCGGCGGTACGACAAGACCCTGGCGCTGATCGCGCCGCAATTGGAAATGCGGTCGACCGGTGAAGCCGAATCCAAGTCTTCCGTCAAGCGGATCTTCACAGACCGCGTGTTGCTCTCCGTCCCCATCGCTTGCATCGGACCCAAAGGGGGGCCGGTGATCGATCTGGATAAGTTATTCGTAGCCGGCGCGAGTAGTTTTTTTGGCAGTTCGGTACGTGGTGCTTTGGCGTCACGCATCTGGTCGATCGCCAAGGCGAAGACGTTCCCGAAGAATGTAGAACTCGCCTTTGAAATGCCAGCCAGCAATGGCCAGTTAACGACATTGCATTATTCGATCAGTCCCATCCGCGGCACGGCTGGCTACCGTCCCCGCAAAGCAGACGAACGGATTGGTTACTTTACCACCAGTTACAGTGACCTGGGCAAGTACAAAGATGACGATGTCCGGACCCGATTCATCAACCGCTGGCACTTGGAGAAGCGAGACCCCAAGCTGACTCTCAGCCCTCCCAAGAAACCGATTACGTTCTACATCGAACACACCACGCCGGCTCGCTACCGGTATTGGGTCAAGCAGGGGATCCTGTCCTGGAACAAAGCTTTCGAGAAGATTGGCATCCGGGAAGCCATTGAAGTCCATTACCAGGATGCGACGACGGGCCGTTACATGGACCTCGACCCCGAAGACGTGACGTACAACTTCGTGCGTTGGTTGAATAACGATGTGGGGACCGCGATCGGACCCAGCCGTGTGAATCCTTATACGGGTGAGATTCTGGATGCCGACATCATTTTGACCGATGGCTGGATGCGTCATTACCGGTTCCAGTTTGAAGACATGCTGCCGGAAGTAGCCATGGAAGGATTCAGCGACGAGACACTCAACTGGCTGCTGGAGCGTCCGCAGTGGGATCCGCGTTTGAGGTTGGCTGCCCCCGCCAGGCGGGCGGCACTCCGGCAAGATCTGTTGGAAACGGCGAGGCTCGCCTATGTGGAAAAATCCTCCGCCGATCGTAAGGCCGCACGCACAGGTCGCTCCGGGGATGCAAGTGCGATCCGTAGTCTCAAGGTGGACGGGTTGTGCTCGGCGGCCAAAGGAAAAGCGTTTGATGTCGCACTGATGCGGATGTACCTGGATGTACTGGCGTTGGACGACGAAGAGGAAGAGAAGAAGGAAGAGAAGAAGGAAGAGAAGAAGGAAGAGAAGAAGGAAGAGAAGAAG
>PADE01000008.1 GCA_002702965.1 Planctomycetaceae bacterium | reverse complement strand
CTTCATGCGCACATTAGAAAACATCGGGAAGCGCCCCCGACTCACCGCACAGAAACACGGGGGAAGCTACAACCGAGATCTTCCCCAGAACGGGCCCCCCTAACCGGTCTGATCACAACGCCTGTCCCGGCTGCGACGGGTTGCGAACGAACTCCACTTTGCCTTCGGCGGCACTCGTCGGTTGCCCGTCTTCTTGGCTGTCGCGCTGTTCACCGAGTGTGGGTCTGGCGGCGCGCTGCGCGGCGCCGCCCTCATCGACCATGGTTGGAAAAGGGCAGCGGCGAATTCCGGGCGATCGAGCAGTCGCGGGATCTCGAGAGCGTCCGGCTCTAGGCGCCCGTCGCAAGCCGCGCCGTGCTGTCGCCGAACGAGGCCGTGGGAATGCCTACGCGGTTGAGCAAATCGACGAACAGGTTAGCGACCGGTTGCTGTGTGGCTGCAATGTGCTGCCCGCCGCGGCCGCCGGCCACGAGCAAGGGGAGATTGCTGCTGGAATGCGCGTTCCCGTCACTCAACGCGCCGCCGTAAAGAATGACCGACTGATCCAGCAGGGACCCGGCCTCGTCCCGGCTCGACTTGAGGCGTTTGAGGAAATAGGCAAACAGCTCCGCGTGTAGGCAGTTGATCTTGGTGACTCGCTCAATGAAATCGGGATGACCTCGGTGATGCGTCAGCGGATGGTGCGGATCGGCTACGCCGATCTCGGGATACGTGCGGACGCTTCCCTCGCGGCCGAACATGATGGTCGAGACACGAGTCAGATCGGATTGGAAGGCAATCACCTGCAGATCAATCATCAATCTGGCGTAGTCAGGAAATGCAAACGGGATGCCCGAGGGTTTGTCGATGGTTGGGACGCGCGCATCCCGTTCCGCGGACGTGATGCGCTGTTCCACTTCGCGGATCGACGTCAGGTATTCGTCCAACTTGCGCTGATCGGTGGCGCCGAGTTTGTTGACGAGTTGCCTGGTGCTTTGCCGCGTCAAGTCAAGAATGCTTTTGCGATACAGTGTCCGGCGTGCGCGGGTCTCCGGAGAGAGGGATGGATCCGCGGCTCCAAACAGGCGTTCGAAGACGGATCTCGGATTGACGTCAACACCGAGGGGTGTTTCCGCGTCCTTCCAGGAAAGGCAGTTTGTGTAGGCGCAGCTTGATCCGGAGTCGCAGTTGCCTACCATCCGGGAATCTTCCAGACCCAACTGCAAGGAGGGCACGCGCGTTTGCGAGGCCCATTTGTGTGCGGCCACTTGATCAAAGGTAATCCCGGCGCGAACGTCCGGCCCCGCGGTGAATTTCGGAGGCATGCCGGAAAGAAAACTGCCGGACGCCTTCGCGTGAGCGCCTCCCTGCGCTTTGCTTGGTGCCGTGTTCTCCATGCCTGAAACGACCGTGATGTGATCGCGAAACGGTTCCAACGGCTTGAGAATTCGCGGGAAGGCAAACTGGCTGCCCTTGTTGGAGGGCAACCAGTCCTTCATCACGATCCCGTTTGGCACATACACGACAGCCAACCGGTGCGTGGGCGACTTGTTTCCCTGGGACGCGACCGCGGGGCGCATGGCATCGAGTATCGGCAAGGCGATGGCCGCACCGGCTCCTTTCAGCAACGTGCGGCGGGCCATCGGTTGGGAAGTGATGATCGTCGTCATGGCGAGTACTTTCTACTTGGCCGCGGCCGGAGAGGGTGCGGCGGTGCTCCGCATTTGAAACGGCATGCTGCTGACGATGCCCAGAACAAGCTCTGAAAAGCGATGCTCTGTTGCGGACAGGCGAGCCGTAATCTTTGCCAGGGTGGGCCGGTCGTAGCGTTCCAGGCCACGCCCCAACGCGTAAACCAGTAGCTTTTCTGCCAGGCACTGCAGGAACGCGTCGCGCTCGGTCAGCAGGATCTTCTTCAGTTCTGTGTGCCCTCGAAAAGACTGTCCCGTAGGCAATTTGCCCGAGGCGTCGACCGCAGCCTCGCCGTCCATGTCGCGCCACGAACCGATCGCGTTGAAATGCTCCAGAGCGAAACCGAGTGGATCCAAACGCGCATGGCACGCCGCGCAGGCGGTGTTTTTTCGATGCGCCTCGAGTTGTTGACGCAAGGTACCACCTGGCCCCGCGTCGGTTTCTTCCAAGGCGGGGACGGACGGGGGAGGAGGTGGCGGTGGTGCGTTGAGCAAATTCTCGAGGATCCACTTTCCACGGAGCACGGGTGAGGTCCGCGTCGCATACGAGGTAATGGTCAGGATGCTCGCGTGCGAAAGAACGCCGCCTCCACGCACCGTGTGGCGGACATCGACCTTGCGAAAATGCGGGCCCTCGACTCCTGGCATCCCGTAGAACTGGGCCAGCCGTTCGTCGACAAACGTGTAATCGGCGTGGAGAATTTCGAGCACGCTGCGGTCCTCGCGGATGATCTCCTCGATGAACCGCTCGGTCTCGTGCCGCATCGAACGACGCAGGCTGTCCTCGAACTCAGGGAATTGACGCACGTCCGGCCTGACCACGTCGATATTCTTGAACTGCAGCCACTGGCCCGCGAAGTTCTCGACCAGCGCCCGCGACTTTTCGTCCTGCAGCATGCGGCGCACCTGGCTGGCCAGTACGTCGGGATGCCGTAGTCGCCGGTTCTTCGCCAGTTGCAGCAACTCGTCGTCGGGCGTGCTGCTCCAAAGGAAATACGAAAGCCGGGCAGCGAGTTCGTTGTCCGACACGGGCGCCGAGGTCTTTCCATTGACGGCGACAGGCTCCTGTTCGATGCGAAACAAGAAGTGGGGCGAGACCAGGATCGCCTGGAGGGCGGTAGCGATTCCTTCTTCCCACGTGTCCCCCTGCTCGCGGACCAGCGCTACCAAACGCAACAAGTTGTCGACTTCCTCGGGGGTCGCGGGACGACGGAATGCGCGGCTGGCAAAGTTTGTCACTACCTTCCGGCCGCAGTCTGCGGTGTGTTCTCCCGGACCATGACCGCAGACGAAGACCTGGTTCAGGCTGTTTTGCAGCGGCGCGGTGCGCTGCTTGAAAGGCCCGCCCACATCGATCGACTCAAACCGATTGTCGACGCGCGTTTCGACACCGTCCGTCTTGATCTTCGTGCCCAATTTGCGAAGGACCTCGATATCCTTCTGCGTCAGCTTCCCGCGGGCATTGTTGCTCAGCAACGCCTGGGGATCGCGTTGCGACGGTTCGGGACCCTGGTATTGCGGGGGGAGTCCGTGAAATACCTTCAAGTAGGCGACCGACAACAGCCGTTCGCCGGCCGTGACCTTGAGTCGCGTTTCCACGAACTGGCCTTCCAGGTCGGTGGCGTCGACCTCGAATTCCTTGGCTAGCACACCGTCCACAAACAGTGCGGGGTGCGCTGGTTCGGATTGATTGGGCCGGTGGCCGTTCAGTACGATCCGGAAACGGTACTCGCCATCGACCGGAAAGAAGTGGGTCACGTGCGACGAGAAGACCATGCTCAGGCCGCTGTGATCGTAATGAAACAGATCCTTGGGAAGCACCTGTTGACCGCGTGCCAGATTGATGCGGACCGGCAAGGGGTAGTGGACGATCGCGGGATCGAGTCTGACGGGACCAAACATCGCGGTCCTCACCACCCGTTCAGCGGCGTTCAAATATTTTTCGAGCAGGACCGGGGAGAGCCGCAAAGCATCGCTGTTGTTGTCGAAACCAAACGCGGTCTGATCGGGTGGAAAATCTGCGGCAGGACGGATTGTGACACCCAGCAGGTCGCGAATCGTATGGCTGTATTCGGTCCGGTTCAGCCGCCGCGCCGTGACGCGTCCGGCTTGCGGCTCAATCGTCCGATCCTGCCTCGCGAATTCCGCGGCAAGCCAATCCACAACCCGGCGGACCTCATCGATCGGGGGACGTTGGGCTTTCGCCGGTGGCATCTCGCCCGTCTTCAGCTTCGTGGCGACCCGTTCCCACGCCTCACGACGCTCGTCAAACGTTTTCCGCCCCGGACGCTGCAGCGCAAGCAGGTCGAGATCCCCCGAGGTCTTCTTGGCGTTGTGGCACCGGACGCAATGCTTCTTGACAAAAGCGAACACGTCCTGGTCATCCGCGGCGCATGGCGATCGGGTTGCGACCACACTCAGGACAAGCAGGAAACAAACGGTTCGCGTGCTCATGCTTCCCATCGTACTAGAAGCGAAAAACGAAAGAAATCCTGTTCGGCCATGCCCATGGGATTGAAATCGCCCGTGAACCGTCCATTACCAGCGATCTGCTCGGTCTGATCGCCTGAGCAAAAAGGCCGGACTTTTCCGTCATGCCGTCCAGCTCCCGCATACGGACGGATTCCCATTCTTCACCCGGTTGCGTGATTCGAATATGGGAAGTTGACAACACTGCCGCCCGAATCACCGGGATGCGATCGATCGAATCATTCGACCAGTTGCGGATCACCAGTGGCCCACAGCTCGTCCAGCGGACCCAAGAATTCACGCCGCGAAACGAGTGGGCAATGGAGCTGCGCCGCTTCCTACAAGCGGCTGCGGGCAACCACCATCGGCCGATCCCCGTCCCCCATACTATTTTGGCCAAGATGTTGGCCAAAAAATATCCGCCG
This sequence comes from Planctomycetaceae bacterium, assembly GCA_002702965.1. Lineage (GTDB taxonomy): Bacteria > Planctomycetota > Planctomycetia > Pirellulales > Pirellulaceae > UBA9264. The sequence goes on along the minus strand of PADE01000008.1, from coordinate 25,882 downwards.
CAGTTGGTGCCAGACGGGTCGAAATCTGTGTTGCTGGCTCAGGCGTGTGCCGGCTCCTATCCAAGTCGTCGACCGTCACGGGATGATGGCACTTTGAATTCGCAGCTGGCACAATGGGTGCGCACTCGCCTAAGAGAAACTCTCCTTGCTCCAACTCCGGCGGTTGGCACTGAGTCCACGGATGAAACAGACCTTCACCGTCCTCACAGCGTTGCTGCAGATTGCACTCGGCGTTCTGTACGCGGCCGATCCACCCCCAAATCCCTCCGTGACCGTAGCCATCACCGACAACCGCGTCCTCAACTACCACCTCATGCATCCTGGCGGCGCGAGTGTGCCGGGCGATCCGAACGCTGCGTTCTATCTCGACGGCGTTTACCATCTGCACTACATCCTGGGACATCCATGGGGCAAGAAACGCTCCTTCAGCTACGTCCACGTCACCAGCCCCGACATGCTGCGATGGACGTGGCAAGCGACCAAGCTGCAGCCCAGCTTCACCGGTCACGGCATGTACAGCGGCACAGGTTTCCTCACCAGGGAAGGCAAACCGGCCGTCATCTATCACGGCGCGGGGTCGGCCCGGAATCAAATCGCCATCGCCAGGGACCGTCGACTTTCTGCCTGGGACAAGCCGTACGTCGTGGATGTGCGAAAAGCGGATGGCACGAAAGCCATCATCAAACATTGGGACCCCGATTGTTTCATCATCGGCGACACCTACTACGCCATCTCCGGTGACGAAAACCCGCCGCTGCTGAAATCCACCGATTTGAAGAAGTGGACCTATGTCGGCAACTTCCTGCGGCACCAATTACCCGGTGTGACGATCGGCGAAGACATCTCCTGCCCGAATTTCTTTCGGCTCGGTGACAAGTGGATGCTGCTGTGTATCAGCCACATGGTTGGTTGCCGCTACTATCTGGGTGAGTGGGACGCCGAGGCGGAGCAGTTTGTCCCTGAGCAACATGGCCGCATGAACTGGCGCAGGGAAGAACAGAGCATCTGGGGCCAGCCCCCGTGGCGGGTCGATTGTTTTGCCCCCGAGAGCGTGCTCACTCCCGACGGCCGGCGTGTGATGTGGGCATGGTGCGCTACGCACGGTATGACCGATGGCACGATGAATCGCCAAACCATTCAATCGTTGCCCCGTGAATTGAGCTTGCCGGACGACGGCATCCTGCGCATCAAACCGCTGCGAGAACTCGAAACGCTCCGGCACGATGGGGTGACGTTGAGCGACATCAAGATCGGCAAAGTCGCCGGAGAAGTGCTCCGCCACGGCGTGCCCGCGGCCGAAAAGATCGCGACGCTCAGCGGTGACGCCGCCGAAGTCCGCATCACGATTGCCCGTGAGCAGGCCGCTCGGAAGTTGTTTGGCTTCACGCTGTTCGCGGACGGTAAAGCCTCCGGCTTACCGATCCTGTTCCGTCCGGAAACCGGCACACTGCGTGTCGGTACCGCCGAGGCACCGTTTTCCATCGACGCACTGCCGGCCGGCGAAGATGTGACGCTGCGCATCTTCATTGACAAATACATGGTGGAAGTGTTCGCCAACGACCGCCAGGCCATGATCGGCCGGCACGCGGATTATCTCGGTCAAGTCAGCCTCGGCGCCTTCACGGTGGGTGCCCCCACCACGCTCAAGAGAGTCGAGATCTGGAAGCTCACACCGACCAACCAGGGTTTCCTCGAAGCACAGCAGCGGCGGATCTGGGAACCCCAAACAGATTGAAGCTTCCGGAAACGGGCCGATCTGCAACCGACCCGGCTCGGACTCTCGTAAGGTACTACCAGCGACTTTCCGGTGATGGCAGGGAGCTGCGATTTGACGTCACGACATGGTAGGGTCGGAGCATGAACGAGGGCGCACATCCCCCAACTCGGCCACTCGAGGCCCCGGAACTCGACGATCGAGGAACACCTGACGTTCCGCCGGGAGCCCGGTCGCTCCGTGGTGTTGTGGCTCTTTGTCTAGGGTCACTGGCAGTCATGGCGCCGTGGCCACTCCTTGCCACCCTGCTGACTCGCTCGTCCTTCGATGACTCGGGTGAAGCGATCCTGCTGTTCGGCGGCATCACGGCGATTCCGGTCGTGATCCTGACGGCCCTGGGACTCCCTGAGGCAATGTTCGAGCTGCTTGTGATCGGCGTATGGTGCGCCGCGGCAGTCGTACCGGACGTTTGGCTCGCTCGCCGGCTTACCTCGTGGCAAACCATCTGCTGGTTGTTGGGGGTACAGACAGCTTTCTCTTTCGCACAAGCAGTGATGGGCGCGTTGATGATCTTCGGTAAGGATGTTTGAGTCACCGAGTGAGACACAGGCCGTGCACCGGCGGGTCGGACGGCATAGCGAGGCAAGAGAGACTTCGTGCGTGAGAACGATCACGTGCCGCGGAGGGCCGGTCGCCAAAGGGCTCGGTCGCGCTCACCGGGTCGCCGCGAATGTCGCCCACAACGGGCCACGAAACGGCCTGTGTACACGAACAACCCCTTGGGTCTCGGTGACCCTGGGGTGATGTGAATGGCGGGGACAGGATTCCCGCGAAGTCCGTTTCCCCCGGGAAACAGCCACATTGCCTCTGAAGGTGGCGAAAGATCCGCCGCACTTTCACCTCACCCCATTGCACTACGACGCACGACGAAGGTCTGGCCGAAGTGATCGCTGCCTGGCCCACTCTTCCGGCCGCACTGCAGCAGGGCATCCTGGCGATCGTGCGGGCGGGGCGGGTGAGGGCAGGGGGCCGCGGGCCTGCCGCAGGAAGGTGTCAATTTCGCCAGATTTTACACACCGCAACTGGGCGTGACGGGCTCTATATAGGTGGCTTGGGAGTCAAGGGCAGCCGGTCATCGCTCGCGACAATTGGCTCGGCTCTGGAACAGGACACGGTCCAGAAGTTTGCAGGCGCTTAGTACAGGAGGTAAGGACCAATGCTGATCGCGCAGGGCTTTGACGGAATTTTCAAAGGCATCGGAGATGCGCTAGACGCGTTCGCGGCCGCCTTCGCCTTTTTGCTGTTTCTTGCAGCTGTGGCGATGCTCGTAGCCGCTCTGGCGGGTGCCGCTTCCATCCTTTGGTTGGCTGTGCATGCGGTGACCACGACGGTTCGGCTAGCTAAGAAGAAGTACCGGGAAAAGGGTCCCGGACTTCTCTCGGTCTTAATGAGCCTTCCCGGAATCGTGATACCGGCCACGGCACTTGTTGTCATGTTGAACGACGGGCCGGGGTCGAACGATGGGATTCCGCTGATTGTCTTTCTATTCTCCACAGGCGCGTTGTTATTTGTGTGGTTTGCACCGTGGGCGCAACATGTGAGCGCGATCAGCCAGGATGGGAACGTGACTGCCGGACAGGCGCTGGGGCAGGTCATCTACCAAAACAGAGGCCGTTTTCTCCTGACGATCGGTGTGCCACTTCTATTGGTCAGCTGGGTGACCGCGGCTGTCCTATTCCAGGTGCCTTGAACGACCGGCCGCACCGAAGTCCGGTATCCTGGCGATGGTGCGGGCTTCGGGTACCTAGCCCACTCCCCCCGGCCCCGCGCCGGTCGCGGGAGTGAGGTCGCGGGGGGCGGGTGATTTCGCCAAAGACCTTCTCCACAATCTTGCTCGAGAACGGTCCAGGAATGATGAGATACCCCAGGTCGCCGTATTGTTTGATGTTCGTGTGTGACAGTGAAACGTTCTTCATGTGAGCCAAGAACGGTGGCTTCTTTGTTTGACTTCGCGCGGTATTGACCTCAGGGAAAACGGATCAGATCCCTCCGGAAGCCGCATTGGTCTGGAATCCACCGTCGACTCGTAACACTTCTCCGGTGACGTATTCCGACAGGTCCGTGACAAAGAACTCGACGACCGCCGCAACGTCTTCGGGCGTACCGAGTCGCAGCAGCGGACGAGCCTCACCCAGCAACTCTTTGGCACCCCCGCGGGAATCGATGGTGGCCATCCACCTGGCAGACTTGATTCCACCAGGCGCTACGGCGTTGACTGTGATTCCATGCCCGCGCAATTGAGTCGCCAGACACCGTGAATAGTGGATGACCCCCGCCTTGGCGATACCGTAGGTCATCTCCGTGGTCGTCGCCGCCAACCCGGCAAGTGACGCAATGTTGACAATACGGCCGCCCTTCCCACCATCCAGCATGTGCCTGACGACAGCTCGACTCGTATGGACCGTCGAGAGGAGATTCCGATTGAGGATGGCATGCAGATCCGCTTCGGGCACGAACATGTCATTCGGGACCGCCTTGCCTCGACCGTCCGCTGCAATGTCACCACCCGCGTTGTTCACGAGAATATCGATCCGCGGAAACGTGCGCAACGCGTCATCAACCATGCTGTTGGCTGCACCCGAATCCGTGAGATCACCCGTCACCGTAATGGATTTGCGTCCCAGCTCGCCAATCGCCTCGGACACTTCGTCGATTGTCATAGCCTCCCCGAAATCGTTGGAACTCTCTCGATGCAGATCGTGAACAATCACATCCGCACCGATCATTCCAAGCCGAACAGCAATTGCTCTGCCGATCCCTCGCCCCGCACCAGTGACAAGGGCGACTTTTCCGTCAAGTTTTTGGTGCATCTGTATCCTCATTTGTGTTGATCCTATCCCCGCGTCTTACCTTCAGGGGTCTTCCGGTTTCACCTCATACAACAGAGGTTCTCCGTGGATGCCACGAAACAGGTTCTCGACGGAGACCTCGTTCATCCGTTGTCGAGTCTGTTCCGAAGCAGTTCCCAGATGTGGCGTAAGCGTCACATTGTCCATTCCGATCAACGGGTGGTCGCGAGGCAACGGTTCCGGGTCCGTGACGTCGAGCGCGGCCGAGTGAATCTCGCCATTCTGAAGGGCCGCAGTCAGTGCGGCCGTGTCGACAACCGGTCCACGTGCGATATTGACCAAAGTTGCTGTGGGCTTCATCCGTGACAGCTCGGTTCTGCCAATCATGCCCTGTGTCTTTTCCGTTAGCGGAACGGAAAGCAGAACGAAGTCGGATACCTCGAGCAACTCTGAAAACGAAACGTAGCGCGCGTCGAGCGAGGGCTCGATGTCTTTCCGACGGTGGCGATTGTGGTAAACAACCGTCATGTCGAATCCATGTGCCCGCTTCGCAACCTGCGCGCCGATCTGACCGAGGCCAACAATTCCCAACGTTTGCCCATAGACCTCCCGGCCCACGAGGTCCCCGGGATCGAAAACCGTGACATCCGGCCTGCGGGAAAAACGGTCACCTTCGGTCACTCGGCGAGCTGCCGCAAGGATCAACGCGAAACCAAGATCCGCGGTCGCGCCGGCCGGAATGCCCGGGGTATTGCCCACCGGGACACCTCGCGCGGCCGCGTCGGTGACGTTGATATGATCCACGCCAACGCCGTTATTGCTGATGACTTTCACGCCGGGCAGTCGATCGAGCATCCGCCCTTCAACCTGCGGACGATCATACGTGTACACGCCGTCGATTGGCAATTGGCTGCCTGTTTCCGCCACGCTCCAGGGCATGATCTCGACGCGATCCCCAAGTAGCTCCAAGATGGCGGCCGGCAAAGGTCCATCGGCAACGACCCGAACGCAGCGGCGCTCGCCGTGATCTTCTTTGTGATCACCTATTTCGTTAAGCATTGCTGGCCATCAGCCGCTGTGAGAGATTCCGTTGAAATAGGTGGTGACCTCTCAAGACGGCGCGGAAGAAATCGCGCTTCACAACGTGGCCTGGTTCAGCGTTCCTGCGGAGCAAAAACTGCAACTCGCGACCGCGTTCTCTGCCGCAGCGCATCGTTGAAGACTCGCAGCTTTCGGGGTGCCTCCCCTCGAGGACTCGAACCTTAAACCTACTGATTAAGACGCAAGCGTCGCAGTCAGAACCGGTAAAGCCATTCCCTTTGTCTGGCGACAACTTAACGCACGTTATGATAATTGCAATCCTGCGAGTTACTGCCCACTACTGTGCACTGGTTGTTCGCGTCCAGTCGTAGCATTTCCGTCGTTCGGTTTTGGGGGCGTTCGAGTTCAGCGGCCCTCGTCATCCGGGCACCTTTTCGCGCGAGGAATCGGGACAGGAGTCGAACGAGAGCCGTGTCCCCCGGGAAACAGCCACATTCCCACCACCGGCGCTGCAAAAAGCGGTGCACTTGATGCAGCCAATCAAAACGTAGATGCAGCTGCGTGAGGTGATCGATGCCTGGCCCGAACTCCCGGCCGCAATCAAGGCTGGCATCCTGGCGATGGTGCGGGCATCCGGCACATAACCCCACCCGCCCCTCGGCCCGACGCCGGGTGTGGGAGCCAGGTCGCGGGGCGAGTGCTAAAGAGCTTTGCGGTCGGTCGAACCTTGCCCCAGGGTTTTCTACGAATTTATCCCTACGACTGGTACACCACTTTCTCAAAGGCAGAGAACAGCGGCAGCGACTTCGTGTCCGCAAAAGGCAGTATCTGCGTCAGATAAACCCCACCTAAGCCTTTGTGGGGATCAATCCAGAAATAGGTGTTCGCCAGTCCCGCCCAGGCAAGGCTACCCGCTGAGCGACCTGTCGGTGCGGTCTGCTCGTTGATCATGAATCCCAAGCCCCATGTTTTCGGCATACCGGGGAAGAACTCTGCATTGTTTGATAAGGCTGGAATCACCGTCTTGAGCAATGTGACCTTGGTGTCTCCCATAGCGTTTCGCGACATCAAGTCTACCGTCTCCGGCTTGAGCACCTGGTTGCCATTTAGTTTGCCGCGATTAAGGATCATGCGTATGAACAGCAGATAATCGCCGGCAGTCGAGTAGAGCCCACCACCACCCATATCGAACTCCGGCTCTTCAGCAAACTCAAAATCGGTGAGAGTTAACTTGCCGTTGTCATCCCGCTGATGCATCTGCGCCATCTGTTTGCGCATGGCCGGCGTGATCTTGAATGCCGTGCTCTTCATGCCGAGCGGACCAAAGAAATTCTCCTGCAGATAAACACCAAGTTTCTTACCGCTTACAGCCTCAACAATCTTTCCCACCCAGTCGACGCCGATGCCATACTCCCAACGCTCTCCGGGATCAGCTATGAGTGGTGCGAACAGTGCAGCGTACTGGCCACTTCCAATACCTGGGAGATGCGTGACTTCCTGGTAACGCCCAATGTCGGCATTCCACAGGTCATAAGAAAAACCCGAAGTGTGCGTCAGCAAGTGACGCAACGTAATCGGTCGTTTGGGAGCGCGGGTGCGTGGCTGGCCGTTTCCGTCCCAACCTTCCAATACTTGGATCTTGCTTAGATCTGAGACCCAGCGGGTTACAGGACTAACCAGATCGAGTTTCCCCTGTTCGACGAGCTGCATGGCTGCGGCACTCGTGAGCACCTTGGTCATGGATGCAATCCAAACGACTGTGTCGGTGGTCATTGCAACGTTCTGACCAAGTACACGCTGCCCGAACGCACCTTCGTAGATTGCCCTGTCACGGTTCGTGGCCATTGCCACCACACCGGGAATATCACCCGCTTCAACAGCATTTCGCAGTAGCAAATCCGCATTCTCTTTCAGAGATCCCGCGCCCCCGCGTTCACTCTGCGCGACCGCAGGAGTCCCGCTTGCAAGCAGGGCGATTCCAGCCTTCAGGACGAGTCGACGATCGTCTTGGTTTGGTCTCATAAGGGTTTCATCCTCTTCAGACAGATACCCGCTTGGGAGTCTTACTTGATGCAGCAAGCGAACGCCGGCGGTGATCGGGAAGGCGGTGATCGGGAAGCGGAAAAGAAAAAGCGCCCGATCTTACCAGAAACCTCTTACCAGAAACCATGGCTCGGTGGCTCCGATGGAACGACAAGTCATTGCCAGACGGCCGAAAAACGACAAGCTCCAGCCCCGCAGCCAGGTCGTGGGGCGAGTGTCACTTTCGCCCGTTTCACACCCCCACCACCAGTCTCTCTATTGGTGGCGTCTGGAACCCACCTGACACCTTCTGAGGAAACTCGCCGTGCCGAAACAGAAACCGTACGTCATGCCGGGACTGACAGACCCCTACGTTGTAATCACGCGTCCCCGTTTGACCACAAACGCTGAAGCCCAAAGTGTCCCGGAGCCGAATCGCCCCTTGACGTCGCCGAACTGCGCGCCGTTACAGGCTTCCAGGACGGTGAGGTCCGCAACAGCATTGGCACGGAGTACCCCGGAGTCGTCGAGTTTTAGGAGGGACGCCGGTCTGCTTGTGACGGCAGCAAAGACTTCGTTCTCAGGCATGCCGGCGGCGCGGAGCTCGGACATCACGATAGGTAGATCATGCCGCACCGGTTGGTCGATATGGAATCGTTGTAGATCGGTCGAGACAGTGTCCGGCAGAAAACCATCCTCGATGGCCGCCTGAGCCACATCGAAGCAAAAGGCGCTCGTGCCGTGTCCAACGTCGAACAAGATTCCACGCGTGCGAGCATCACGGATGCACGGCAACACCTGGCCGCCCTGGACGATACAGTGCGGCTGGCTGCGATAGCAGTACGTAACGATGTCGCCGGGGCGCAGCAGGTTGAGTTGCTGGTCCAGCGGCCAGTCCTCAGGCCGCCGCATGCCGAACAGAATCGGAAGTTCGGTCTGCTCGGCCACTTTAACACCGCGGCGCATCACTTCACGCGGGTCGGTATCGCCACAGGCGCGATGGCTCACGTTGACAGCCACAGCGGGAATCAACTCCCGGTATCGATCGATCGCCGTCGCACAGGCATCTACGTCGGCGTTGTCCAGATCTTCAAAGCAGCCGTGTGATGCTGACTCGCCGATTCGCGATAGATTGATGGCCAACAGGATACTGGTTCTTGAAGCGGAAATCGTCTCCTCGACGTACTGATCGATCGTGGACGCGCCCGCGTCCCCTTGGGACAACACGGTTGTGGTTCCATACGGGACGACATGGTCGTCCGGTGAAACACCAAAAACGGAACCCGAGTTCGCCGGGTGTGCGTGCAGGTCGATGAGGCCGGGAAGCAGGATTCCGTCCGGGAAGTCGAAGGAACGATTCGCGGTGGCCGGATCCACTTTGGCGGTGCTTGCTTGTCCGACGACAGCGATCCGGTCGTCGCGGACTGCGACATGTCCGGGGCCGTCGATGCCGGACCTCGAGCAGACGATGCGACCAGCGCGGACGATCAGGTCGAAATGCGTGTTGGGTGGTTGCACCACGGATCTCTGGGAGTCGGGAAACGGAGAGCGGAAGACCGAAATGCCTGGCGACTTTCGCTACACGTTGTATCCACAAGTTTCACTTTGACGACGCAACAGCCATTAGCCCTTCAGCATAGTTGTTGAGGTAGAGTGTCTCCATCCGCGAGAATCTCCGAGCAGAAACGTTCCGTAGACCGTCTACATCATCGATCACCCCAGTGGTGACGTGGGCATCCAGGCGCCGGTGCGGGCGGCGCCCGGGTGGGTGAGGGTACAGACCGGGCAGACACCATTACACAAACGCTCATTGATCAGAAGCAGTTATCGCTACCCTTGCGCTGCCTCAGCCACGTCTATTGGCTGGGCTCACTCTGCGCGCTTCGATAAAACGCAATCGAACCTATTTTTGGGACTGGTTGGCGCGTGGTGCGAGAATCATGATAACTCAACACATTGGATGATGTTGCGACCAGCTCGCAGGCGCGCAAGAATCGGGCGACCAACACACCGGGCGTGGCCTAGGTGCCTGGTAATCTGCTGGCTGCTTTGTCCAAAGTGCTACGGAGTGTGCAATGAACAGAGGGTGTTCTCTCGGCTTCTCGGCGGTGATCCTGCTTGTGCCGGCGTTTTCACATGCGGCCGACGCGCTGCATCATCCCGAGGTTACCGCGCCCAGAATCTCTTCGCCGCCACGAATCGACGGCGTGATCGGTGACGATGAGTGGCGCGCCGCGGCGCATCTCGGCGGCTTCATCTCAATGTCCAAAGCGCTGGTCGAGCCACCGAGTGAAGGGTTCATCAGTTATGACGAAGAACGGCTCTATGTGGCGTTCCGGATTAGGCGGGACTTCCGCGTTCCGCTCAAGATCAAGGCACCCGAGCGCGACAAAGAGGTCTGGCGCGACGACGCCGTCGAATTGTGGTTGCGGCCGCACGAGGACCACGGAAACTTCGCGCTGCTGGGCAACACCGTGGGCATCGTCGCCGATTTCAACGACGAGAAAAACCGGTTCTTGTGGCATGCCGACTGGAAATATGAATCGGCGGTTTACCGTGACAGATGGGAAGCCGAGCTGAGCATACCGTTCAGTGAACTGGGCAGCGAGATGCCCGCGCCGGGTGATCGGTGGGGGTTCAACCTGTGTTACTACAAATTCGATCCGGATATCGATCGACCAGGCTGGTCCTACACGGAAAAGTTCACCGGTTGCGACCCCTTTCACGGGAAGCTGATTTTCGGCCGCGCGCTGGCCTGTCAGCTAAGCGGAATCGGTTCGCTTGCGCCGGACCAGGCGGGGTTGACGGGCGGCGTGGTGAATGCGTCCGCCGCGGCGGCTCGGATCAAAACGTCCTTCGCTCTTTACCGCAAGACCGATCAGCCGGGTCAACTTCAGTGGAAGTACACGCACAGCAACTACGAGCAACTCGACAGGACCGAACAGGAACTCTCAGCAGCGCCGGGCGCGGTGACGCCGCTCTCCTATTCACGGTCGGTCGTGCCGGGCGAATATCTCGTCTCCTGTCGCGTCGTCGACGCAGCGAACGGCGGTACCTTGTTGGCTCAGGATGTGCCGTTCACGGTCTTTCCACAGATTCGCATGCGCGTCGTGCCCTATTTTCTGACCCAGGGGAAGGTGAAAGTCCGTGTCGATCTGCGCGGCATCTGGGACGAGCTTCCGGAACAGAGCCGTGTGAAGGTCACGATCGGCCCGGGCGTGCAGCAGACCGCTCCGGCGACAGAACAGTTCGACGTCTGGCTGGATGTCAGCCGGCTGGGCGCGGGTACACACGTCGTAACCGCTGAGATTATGAACAACAAAGAGCGCGTTCTGAATAGGTCGGTGACATCCTTCGAGAAACCGCCGACACCGGTGTGGCACCAGAGTGGCGCCGGGGAGACGGACGAGGTCCTGCCGCCCTGGCCACCGCTCGAGGTCCAGGCTGGCACGGTGGTCAAGGTTTGGGGCCGGGACTACGTCCTGGCCAGCTCGGGCTTGCCACGGCAGATCGTGAACTATGCCGAGACCTACTATCCGCGCCGAGTGCCGAAAGAGGGAGTCCAAATGCTCACCGGCCCGGTCGCGTTTCGCATGCAGGCCGATGGGGTGAAGCTCACCTGGCAGGACACGGCCCCGCGGCTCGTGTCCCGGACCGCTGCCCGCGCCGTATTCGAGGGACGCGGCAGCGCGGGACCGGTCAAGGTCACCAATCAAGTGACCGTCGAATACGACGGCATGATGCGCGTCGACGTCTCTCTGGAGCCGCGGCAGACCGTTCTACTGAACGAGTTTCTGCTGGAAATTCCGCTGGCCAGCGAATTCGTGAAGCTCTTCACCCGCGAGCAACTGGTGGATCTCAAGGGGACCGGCATTCCCACGGCCACGGCGAATCGCGGCTCGATTCCGTCAGCGGGCCTGTCGATACCGTTTACACCCTGGTTGTGGGTCGGCGACCACGAGCGCGGCCTGTTTTGGTTCGCCGAGTCGGCCCGTGGCTGGCGCGTGGCGGACAGCAACAAAGTTCTTGAGCTGCTGCCCCGCGGAAGGACATCGCTGTTGCGCGTGGGTTTCCGCGATGTCCCGTCCGAGTTGTCCCAGCCGCTAACCATCACATTCGGGATCGAGGCGACGCCCGTTAAGCCGTTTCCGAGTGAGAAGGTTTTCCAGGTCGACTATCGGACCATCCAGGCGCCGACTTTCGATCGGCAATTCTCCAAGGAGACCGTGCTGAGCTATCCGGCCCGCGGCAACCTGCAACTGGCTGAGGGAACCGTGGGCGCTTTCTTCATCCCCGGTTTCGACACATCGCAGAAGGCAATCTTGTTCCGAATCGAGCGAGCGGGTGGTCCGGAACTCACCTTGACCTGGGACAAGGGACTTAGCTTCGGTGGTAGGAAAAGGGTCACCGCAGAGATGAACTGGCGCCAGAGCAGGTCGCAGCATATCGCGGTTGCGTGGAGGCAGCAGGCGGACACAACGGACATTGCGATTCTGGTGAACGGCAAGCTGGTTGGCCGCGGCGCGCTGCCACGCTCCTACTTCGCAGGCGAACTTGCCGCTGACGACCGCATTGTGATCGGCGGTGAGCGGACGCTGGTGCTCGATGAGTTCAGGATCTCGTCGGTAGCGCGCCAACCACGCGGGCGGCCGGCGGTCATCGAGCACGACGAGCACACGCTGCTCCTGGATCACCTGGAGGCGGTGCGCTTCTACCGAGGCAAGGTGATGACCCGCGCGGAGGTGATTCAGTCAGACGTCGCCCATCCACTCGGTTTCAAGGGTGGCATTGCCGGCAGTGCCTACACGGGCAGGCAGGCGAGACCGGTGCCGGCGACGATAGGCAACGGCCTCCTGCTGCCTGTCCCCGACGAGTACTACTACGTCGACATCGCGATCGACTACGGCGTGAAGCACGCCTACCTATACGAGGTCTATCCCTGGGCCATGCTTGAGGAAGGCCAGAAAACGAACGTGTACACGCCACCTTTCTACCAGAGCGCCAGGGTGAAACAGCACGTCAAGCGATTCGAGGATCGGGGTCTGAACGTCGAGTTCTACTTCGGCGCCAGTTTTTCGACGCGCAATCCGGAATTCAAGCACTTCGGTGACGAAATGGTCTGGGTGCCACGGTATCCGTCAAGTTATGAGTCGTTCGTGGTCTGCAACAACAGTCCGTCACAGGACATGAAAGTCGACGGCATCAAGCGATCGATCGAGACTTACGGAATGGACGGGCTGCTAATGGACCATGTCATTCACACCTGGCCCTGCCAGCACGCAGAGCACGGCTGCGGCTACCTCGACGAGCGGGGTCAACTGCGACCGGTCTTCAATATCTTCGCAGCTCGGGAAACGGCGAAGCGGATTTACGCCCTATTCCATGGGTCGCAGAAACCGCTGCAGACACCAGGCCGCGTCGTGAATCATACCAGCGTCTTTGCACACGTCTTCGCTTTCTCGGACATCTGGAAATCGGGCGAGGCTCAACAGGGGGCCCACGAGCGCGGGCTGAAGAATCTGTTTCCGCTGGACCACTACGCGACATTCTATGGCAGTCAGCAGTATGGAGTGCCGCGCGAGCACCTCAGCAAGGACAGTAAATTTCCCTTTGGACCGAATTGGATTTACACACTCAGCCTGCTGCACAATCAGATGCTGCGCACCATGCGGAGTCAATTCAACCCCAGGCGTTTTGTGCTCGACCATGGGTACGACCCGTATTACGCAGAACCGGGTGTTTCGAGTGTTGCCGATCCCACTCTGCTGCTGTGGCACGTGCGGGATGAGTTCGGGATCGGCGAACCCGACGTCGAGTTTTACCCGTATTGGAAGAACGAGGAGTATGTGCAACTCACGCCGGCGCACCTCAAGACGAGCTTTCATCTGAAACACGGGGAGCGAGTCCAGTTGGTCGTCTCGAACTTCCTGCGAGAAGAGATTGACGCCAACATCCAGCTCAACCTGCCAAGCATGGGACTCGATGGAAAGCAGCTGGCGGCCTACGACGCACTCTTGACCCAACCGCTGGAGATGAACGGCAGCGTGGTCCGTGCGACAATACTTCCCGAACGCTACCGGCTCATTAATGTGGAGGTAGTGGAACCATAGATCCTGTCGCGACGCGGCGAACTGACACCAGCTCTGCTTTGTGGTAAGAACGAAAAGAACCGTTGAAATCGAGAATCCCCAATACGTCGCGATGTGCCGTGTTTCCCGGCGGCGGGATGCCTCCCGCTGTCTGTTTAGCGGCCTGCGCGGGGGCGTTACTCGCCAGCGCCGCAGCCGCGGCGGATGTGCTGATCTACGACCGGGCGCCGGCGGCGGATGCGGCCTGGTTCCCGGGAACGTCCGTTACGGATGAGCAGCAGACACCCCTCGGCCCGAGGCGGCTGCTGGAAGTCGCGGGCTATGTGCGGGCGACGCATCCGCAGCTCCAAGACCTGTATGATGCTGAAGTGACAGCCCTGGTGCGGGCCGCCGAGATCGATCAGCAATCCGACTATAACTTTCGAGGCGTTGGGATCGCGGCACGTTACCAGCCGTACCGCCATATGGCCGAGAACTGGCTGTACTTCCAGACGTTCGACCGCGCACTTGCCGAGAAAGAGTGGGATCAGGGAAGCGGTTGCGTCAGCACGGCGCATTTCGGGACGGACTTCAAGCTGGCATTTGTCGATTCGCGGATGTACCGGACCGGTGCCACGGAACTCAGGGCGCAGACGGGTAGCGCTCCCGGACTCGAAACGGGAAAGTGGTATTACTACAAACTGCGCCTCGAAGGCGACGATCAGCGCGCCAAGGTCTGGTGCGCAGGAACCCCAGAACCGAACTTCCAGGTCATCTTTCAGGGCGTCGAAAGTGCGCCGGGCAGCGTTGGCTTCCGGGCCTTGGGCGGTACACGGATCGAGATCGCCCACCTCAAAGTCACCTGGCTTGGAACGACACCGTCGCCCGGACCGGTGGGGGTAACCGGTCGGCGCATCGAGAGACTCCGGGGCCGCCTGGCCTCACTCCGCCAACACCTGGCAAGGTCTGAATCGACGATCTCGTTGGCGACCACACCGGACCACTTCACGGCCCACTACCGAATGAAGCATCGAACTGAAGAGGTCGCGCGGCGCCTGGCGCGCGCCCAGGTCCTGCCGATTGCGGGCGACCTCACCCGAGCGACAGAGGCACTCGAGGAGGCGGAGGGGATGCGCCGCCGGCTGACGCGCGGCGAAGACCCGTATCGGGGCGTCACCGGTCTGATGGATCGAGCCTACCGTTCCGAGATCGACGGCGCATTACAGCCCTATGCGCTGTACGTGCCGCCCGCTTATCGGGCGGACCGAGCGTGGCCGATGATTGTGATGCTGCATGGCACCTCTGGCAACACGCGGATCCAAATGTTGCACGCCGGATTGCAGGCGCCGGGGCGGGTGTTTCCCTACATCGTGATCGGACCTGGCGGCAGAGGGTCGAGTACGGGCTACGACCGGCTCGGGGAACTCGACGTCTGGGACGCGATGGCGTCTGTTCAGTCGGCGTACCGCATCGACACGAACCGCGTCTACCTGACGGGCCTCTCGCTCGGTGGGGATGGTGTGGTGCTCCTCAGCTACCTCCACCCCGACAGGTTCGCGGCGGTGGCGCCATTCGGGATCGGCTTTGGCCAGTGGCGAGCACCCAACTTTCACGCCCTGCCCATCCGATTCGGGCTGACCGACCAGGAGGGAGTAAAGACGGCCAGCGAGTACCGGCAACTGCTGGCTGCCGAAGGGTTGCCGCACGCCGAGACGGTTGTCTACAAGCGAGTGAGCCATCCAGAAACTGCCACCTTCGGACAGAAGCCCGCGCACTTCCACGCCAGCACGGTCCCCGATTACCGATTGGGCCGAGTTTTTGAGTTCTTCACCAGGCACCGCCGGGATCCCTGGCCAAAGAAAGTGGCTTACGAACAGCTGCCGAACCGGCTCGGCAGGTACTACTGGTTCGAGGTGAACCAGGTGACCCTGCTGCGCGGTAAGTGGCGGGTGGAGGCGGAGATCAAGGACGGCAACGAAATCCGGTTGCGAACCTGGCACGTGGCGGAGATGAAGCTCTTCCTGAATGAGCACCTGGTGGACATGACGAATGGGGTCCGAGTGATGAACAACGACCAGCTCGTCTACCAGGGCCCCGCCAAGGAAGTCGTCGAGCTGACGCTGGCCGAGCCCCCCGGGACTGCACTGTGGAAAGGACGGCCGGGCACGTTCGGGAGTTTCGGGGACTTCTTCTACCATCCAGTGATCTACGCCTACGGCACGGCGGGAAGCGATCAGGATACGGCGCTGCTGGCCGCGGAAGCCGCAATCGCTGCCAGCTGGGAAGGTCAGGCTTTTGTTGACTTCCCGCTGTTGCCAGAGGAGGAAGTCACCCGTGAGATGATGAATACGCACAACGTCGTACTTTTCGGCACGCCGGCAGCCAGCGCGCTCGTCCGGCGGATGCTGCCCGCGATTCCATTGACGGTGAGCGAAGATGCCGTGACCGTTGCCGGCGAACGCCATGCGGGAGACAGCGTCGGTGTCAAGCTGCTCTACCCGAATCCGTTGGCGCCGGGCCGCATGGTGCAATTGGTCACCGGCACCGGACTGGCGGCCTTGAAGGATTCGGCGGTGGTCGGAGAGTACGCGGCCAAGGCGTACTACAAGCAGGCGTGGCTGGGCGAAGACTTCATCGTGTTCGACGACAAAGTCAAAGCGTTCCAGCGCGCGGTTCGCACGGATCGAAGGCATCCGGCTCGCCACTACGTAAAATTTGGTCAGGAAGTCAGGCGTCTCCTGCTGGATTACGGGGTATTCGCGATCGATTGGTTGGAGATCGATGCGCGAAAAGGGGCCCCGACACCACCCTGAGCATCTCGCCATGTGACGTCAATCGCGGCTGCAGCGTTCTTGAATCGCTTCGGTGTCCGCGAAGTCGGATGCCGGCGTGGGTCACATCGACCGACTCGGGCAATGACCGAGGCGGCCACGTGTTCGCAGATGTGTGTCGTTTGGAACGGGAACGGCCAACGAGCGCATTTGCGCATACGGTACGAAGCCTGCGCGCATGTCTGAAGATCAGCCAGGCGTGTGACGCATCGCCCGTGCAATCGGACGATAGAATCGGCGGAGACGCTGTCATCTCTGCAGCTTCTGCAGCGTCAGAAAGCCGCAGTAGCGGGCGCCATCGAACGCGCCGCCGTCGTCCTTGGGCCAGGCCAGCGGCCAGGGTTCGTCAGGGCTGAGGTCGATCGCTTTGCTATCCCAGCGGCCGCGCGTGGGCTGGAAGTCGTCCTGGCCAGTCAGCGCTTCGAAATACAACACGCTGGCGTCATCGTTGCCGCCTTTCCACGCCAGCCAGATGGGAGTATTGGCTGGAATCCGCACGCCCGTTGGATGTTCAAGGGTCACCCAGCCGGACTGTCCCTTGGGCGTCTGACCGAAGTCGAACAGCAGTTTGGCGGAAGCGCCCGCCTGCGGACCCTGGTCGAGACTGCCGCCAGCATACACCGCCAGCCTAGCGGCTGCGCCCTTGTTGTGTGGAATCATGATCGACACCGATCTGAGTAAGGTATCGTGGTCGCGCGGTGACATGCCGCCCATCGCCCGCACGTGAGCCAGATTCGTCGTCGCTCCTTCGGAACACGGTTTGCCCCAACGGATGCGACCATCGCCGAGCTTTGGCAGCGCGATCGGTTCGACACGCAAGGCCGCGTTGGTGAACGTCACCTCGCGGGCCTGTGTGCGAATCGTGATCCGGCCGCTCCAATACTCCGACGTCATCCCGGGCGAATCGTGCAGCATCTTGATCGGCGGTGTGCGCTCAGCTCCGTTGACGTCGATGGCCATCGTCTTCAAGTCGACAAGGATCCGATCTCCATTCAGCGCCGTTGCGTGTGCTCGGCCGTCGCGAATGGTGGGCATCTTGAGAGCGGCGACGAAGGACTGCTCATCGCGAAACCGGTCGAGATCCGCAACCTGGAAGACGTGCCAGCCACCGTCCAACTCGACATGAGCGCAAAGTCCGCGCCCCACGTGAAATAAATCCCACCCACCGACCCTTCGTGACGCGAGTCCGTGACTGGCCGACAACTCCCCGGCGGCGATCAACCAATCGCGATGCTGCACGACGCGGTCCGCAGTGTACGAATAGCGGTTGATCCCCGCCTTGAGTTCGGCCTCGGTCAGTCGCGTCCGCAGAACCTGCTCCGGCCTCTCCGGAAACATCACGCTGAAGAATCGCGGGCGCGAGTTATACGAAACACTCATCTTGCCGGCGTGCGGGAGGTACCGCAGCGACCCGAGCGAAACGTGCGGCGTGTTGTAGTAGTACAGCACCTGCTGTGACCGCGGGTTGCCCGGAGGCGCGTTCTGAAACGGATGGCCGGCCGCGGCGCGGCGGCCCGTGTAAATCAACTCCGATCGCCTGGCCACTTCATCGAGCAGCTCTTTCACGATCGGATGCGGAGTCACCCGAGCGGTGGCCAGGAACATCGCTTCATCCTGATTCAGTCGCGGGTCGCCTCCATTTCCATAGCCGTCGCCCGCGGGGAGCAATCCGTCCGACCGCGCAAAATCAAATCGCGGCTCACCCACTCCGAAGGCCAGCCACACCGTCGGCAGAAACGCGTCGTAGCGGTTGTTATCCAGATAATCGCAGCCACTGTTGCGTCCATACGATCGCATCCCTGGCCCGCCGAGATACCCACCAACAGACAGCAGCACCCGCTCGGCCAGCATGAGGTTGAACAGGTCCGCCGCGCCGCGACGGATATCCGGATCGGGCGCGTGGACCGCCAGCACGAGCAGTGGATTAGAGTAATGCAGTTGATAGCGATGCGATCCCCATTCGTAGAAGCCTCGCTCGAATCTCCACGACAGCGACCTCTTCAACTCGTTCAGCTGCGTGTTCGTCGGCTGGCCCCGCAACTGTTCGGAGAACAAGCCAATCGTCAGGTGCATCAGGTCGTGATTCTCGGTAAATCGAGGCGGCCAGAACGCCGCTTTGCTGATGCCGTTTTTCCGGTCCATGGGCCACTGCCGGATGATTTCCGTGAGGTGATCCTTGGCGTTACCGGAAAGACGGTCGG
Organism: Planctomycetaceae bacterium; assembly: GCA_002702965.1. Taxonomy (GTDB): domain Bacteria; phylum Planctomycetota; class Planctomycetia; order Pirellulales; family Pirellulaceae; genus UBA9264. The sequence continues at coordinate 7,156 of PADE01000008.1, read as the reverse complement.
TCTCGCCGAAGTCCAACAGGGTCTTGAGCAGCCGAATCCCCATGAAGTCCGGATCGAACGTCAGCTCGATTGTCTCGAAGTAACGGCTGGCTCTGTCGGGATCGCGATTCAGAGAGAGCCGCGCTTGGTTCAACGACCACGCGCGCCCATCGAGCGGTTTCATGTTCGGCTCGAGCTTGCCGAATTCGTCGACGATCCACTCCAAATACGCGCCTCGACGAAATGCGATCTCTTTGTCCCAGGCCGTATCCCCACCGGACGACGCCCCGCAGGTGGCCACCACCAGCGCCAACAACGCAGGAGAAACTTTGCGACGGTGGCCGTACTTCATGGCAATCGCTTCTTATCAGTGAATCGGAACGAATCGAGCCGTCGGACGCAGCCTTGTCATTCAGTAGCAGCCGCTGTCCCGCGAATATTAGCGGTTTGCTCTGCAGTTCGCCAATCGAATTCAGGGCGGTGGACCGGCCGCGGGTCGCCCGCGGTGAGCGGCGGGCTGCGGATCACGAATTGCGTGAGCGGTCGTGTTAGGATACGTGCGCGGCGTCGGCCAGGCGGGCGCCCAACTATGTAGCACGTTTGATTCGGGGTCTGGCCTTACGTGACGAAGGAGCATTGCAATGGTCAATCGGCGAAACAAAATGGCGGCGGCCGTCGTCGCGCTCGTGTCGGCCATCGCGTCGGCGACGATTGCTGCCGACAACCGTGCGAACCTGCTTGCCAACGGTGGGTTCGAAAAAGACACCGACGACGATGGCGTGCCCGATGGATGGGTGAGCGATCCGCACCACTTCTCGCGCGAGACACTGGACCATGTGCAGGCGTACATCGCCAAGTTGCCGCCGCATGAACAATTGCTCGAGGGGGAGCGAGTCCGAGGGTCTGACGGTTGGGTGTTGTCACGGCGCGAATCGGATGGGAACTGGGGGCCCTACGTCAAGTCGGCGCAGTGGTATCAACGAATGGCTGACGAATACCTGCCACAGAACTCGCGGTATGGACAACAGCCGGTTCCCGAGGGGCTTGAACTGGGCGGCACCACGATGGTGGTTCACAACTTGCAGCCGCACGAGCAGACCATCTCCGAGCCGATCTCCGTGAAGCCGAACACCGGCTACCGGCTCAGTTTCTGGTTCCGGATGTCCGGCGGCTCGGAGGAGGCAATATTCCAGGTTTTGGGATCGGACGCGCCGCGCAACGATGCATGGCCAACTGGCGGCGGCGAAGCAAACCGCCAGCTCATCACCTATCTCAGTCTCGGGTGGTCCTGGGTGCCGTACTGGCGGCGCTATGAGATTGCGTTTCGGACCGCGGCCGAGGAAACGGAAATCCGTCTACGGCCCTGGAAGTACTTCCGGGGGTACGACGACGTCCGGCGTGCGTGGTTCGACGACTTTTGCCTCGTCGAGGACGACAGCGTCCGCGCGGGCAGTACGGGCGGCCCGGTGAACCGGCTGGCGTCGTGGCCCGATGCGGTGGTCGAGCGCGGGTTTGCCGTCGTGCCCCGGCCGACGCTACCGCTCACGTACGACCATTTCGAGCCGTTGCCCGAGCAGATCGACCAGCCGTTGGTCATCACGGCCGCCCCGGGACAATACGCTTCGGCCGTGCTGTTCATCAAGGCCGTGAAAGACCTGTCGGGACCGTTGGTCGTGGGGCCGAAAGGCCGACCCCAGCTCAACGGCCCGGACGGCATGTTCCTTTGGGCGCCGAATCTCGTGGAGTTTCGCGTCTGCCATCCGCTGAAGATCAAAAAAAGCCACCAGCAGTGGGAGCTGCGGCCGCACTACCTGATGCCGGGGCCGCGGCGCACGCCGATCCGCGCGTACACGCGGACGGTCGAAGTCACGGTCCCCAAGGGTGAAGGGCGCAGCGTGTGGGTAACCGCCTTCGTCCCGGAGGGCACGCCGCCGGGTGACTACCAGGGTGAGATCCACGTTGTGGCGCACGGCAAGGACTATGTCGGCTACGACCAGAAGCCGGGCGAGAACGACGGCCACGCCCTTCCTTTCACCATCCGCGTTCGCGACCTCACATTGCTGGAGGCGGATGCGGCCTTTGGTATGTACGCGCACACGGCGCGCGAGGGAAAATCGGTTCAGCTGCCCCTGACCGTAGACCACCGCGGCTACCTGGACCAGCGACGTCATGGCATGACGGCGGTTGACCAGGGTGGTAGCCAGGTGTGGCGTTACCGGGACGACAAAGGCAACACCCGCATCAACTTCAGCGCCTTTGATTACGACATGAAGCGGCTCGTGGGTGCGGGGTTCACGCGCGCCTTTCACTACTATCCGTACAACGACGCGATGGAGACTGACGTCCAGTTGGCGATCCTGAAACGATGCCGCGAGAAGGGGTATCCCGAGCCGCTCTTCTACGCCTTCGACGAGCCGGGCGCCCAGGGCGGTGACCTGTTGCCGCTCATGGAAAAGCACTTTGGCGAGGCCCGCCGCCAGGGACTGCGTACCGTCACCGCCGGCCTGGACTGGCGGACGCAGGGCGAGGCGTATGACGTATGGATCCTGGACGTCAGCCAGATCGGCGGCAAAGAGTGGCCGCAGATCAAAGCCCGCGCCGCCAAACTCGGATCCGACTTATGGGCCTACGACTGCAGCACCTTCATTAACACGCACCCCGAAAACATCCGGTTCTACACCGGGTTATGGACCTGGGCGGCCGGGCTGCAGGGCAACTGGATCTGGGAGTACGGCGCCGGCATGCCGTCCTCCTCGACCCACGCGTACTCTTTGTCGGACACGACGCCACCCAAGCAATGGGTTCAATACGGCTTCGCCTTCAGCATTCCCTCCGGCTGGGCGGCGTGTACTTCCTGGGAGGCGCGCCGTGAGGGTGTCAACGACTTCCGCTACCTGCAAACCCTCGAGGGGGCGATTGCCCAGGCGGGCGATGCCGGCAAGTCGGACCTTTCGCCCGTCGTCAGGGCCCGCAAGTACGTCGACCGCCTGCGGGCCCGCGTGCCGCTCCACGCGTTCAGCTACCGCAACCGCGACAGCACTGCCTATAAGCAATTCCAGTCGTTGGCGCCGCAGATCGCCCCCGAGGAATACGATACCATTCAACAGACATGCGCAGCGCACATTATTGCCATTCACGACGCCTTGCCCTGAGGTCCGCTCACGTCTAGCCGTTCGCGACCCCTGACGGATCTCGCTCGTGGGGCGTGTGGGGAACTCGTGGGGCGTGTGGGGAATAGGTACAGCGCCCGCGAGGCCAATCAGAGAACCGTGTCCAATCAAACGACCGATAAACGAAACACGCGCAGCTGCGACTTCGCTGCGGGATTTAAGGGCGTTTCGGCCATAGCCCCACACGCCATCTCGCTGGGCTCACTATTGGTGGCAGCTGGAACCGCGATCCGAGGGTGCCACACATGAAACGTCTGCTGGGGAAGACCGTGGAAAGACTCCGTTTGCCTACGCGTTTGCGACAAGCTTCTGACACGATGGGGCTCGCGCTGCCGATCCGAATGGCGTGTTTCTCTGTGTTGTCTCTTTGCTGTGTTGGTTTCCTGCGGGCAGACGAAGCGAGACTTGTCACTTCGCCGAAAGTGGCGCGCTCGAATGGCAAGACGATCGTTTCTTTTTCCGTGAACACGCCGACCGATGTCGAGGTTTCGGTCCTCGACGCGCAGGGCAAGACGGTGCGTCACTTGGCGGCCGGAGTATTGGGCGGTAAGAACCCGCCGCCACTGCCACTGGAAGTCGGGTTGTCTCAAGAGATCGTATGGGACGGTAACAACGATCTTGGAAAAGTGGCCGAGGGCGGACCGTTCACGGTTCGCGTACGGGCGGGCCTGAGTGTCCGCTTCGGACGGATGATCGGCGGCAGTCCCTACACCGGCAGTGTGGTTGTTATGCCGTATCGCGCACCGGTCAATGGCTTGGCTGTCGATGCGGATGGGAATCTCTTCGTCAAGATGATGTCGTCGGTCGGCAGTCATGGCAACTCGGGCATGTGGCCGTGGCATGTGCGGAAATTTGATCGCGATGGAAACTACCTGAAGACGATTCTGCCGTACGCATCTTCGACCAGTCCGGCAAAAGCGAACGGTTTTGACCTGATCACTCGTAAGGATCGAGGGTTCACACCCGCGAACCAAAATAGCTTGTACCCCGTGTTTTCCGTCTTGGGCAACGAGGTCGTCAGTCGCCTGATTGGTGGAAAACTCGTCTTCGTACACAGCGAGCACCGCCGGTTGAACTTCCTCTCTGTGGATGGCAGCAACAAGATTCGCACGGTCGCAATGTGGCCGGCCGCCGCCAACCTGAACTGTCCGCGTTGGCTGGACATTCAAGTCGCGTTCTCGCCGGACGAACGTTTTGCGTACTACTCGAACGTGGCGGGCACACCCTACGACGGCAAGCAGCCGGCAGACATCGATGTGACTTGGCCACACGGACGCATCTATCGACAGGACTTGTCAAAGTCGGATTCCCGACCAGTCAGGTTCTTCGACCTGACTCTGCCCGACTTCGATCAGCAGCCCTATTGGATGCCCAGTGCCTGGGACAAAAAGACAGCGGCGGCCGGAATCGAAACGGATGCCGACGGAAATATCCTTGTCTGCGATCTGGTCAACGGACGGATCGTCGAGATCAGCGCGGCAGGCAAACTGCTTGGCACGACCAAGGTGCCTTGGCCGGACAAGATCATGGTCGGCCGCAAGACGGGTGAGTTGTACGTCATCTCTCGCAAAGTCTCACGTGGTTTCCTACCGCCGGCGACGCTGTACAAGATTGTCGGCCGCGGCGAGAGTGCGCAAATCGTTGCCCAGTTGCCACTCACCGGAACCATTGGCGGTGCATACACGCTCGACGAAAGCGGTAAGACGCCCGTGATTTGGCTTGCCGGACAAGCAACCCGAAAGAAGGACAGCACGGCACTGGTTCGCGTCGAGGATCGTGGGACGGCGTTGGTCGTCACACGCGACGACTTTCTCAATCGCGACAAGAACGCGATCACGTTTGTGGGGTACATGGATGTCGATCGCGATGCCGAGTTGGTGTACGTCACGCGCAGCGGTGGGACGGTCTGGCGATTCAACGGTGAAACCGGCGAAGGGGGGCCGCTGGACATCAAAGCGGTTGACGTGGCGATCGGTCCGGGTGGCCACATCTACACTTGGGGAACCGACGGCGGATATCAGGGGCCGATCGCACGCTTCACGCGCGACCTGAAACCGGCCCCGCTGTCATCCACCGGCGAGCACACGTTCGGCTATCTCTACGGCCGGTACGGGCGAGGCAGCAGCGTGTGCGGTCTGGATGTCGATTCAGTCGGCCGCGTGTTCGCCACGTATGGAACGAACGACTGCCACATCCGCGCGTACGACAAGGACGGCAAGCTCGTGAACTTCGATCGCAAGATCAAGATCAACACGCGTCGCGGGCCGCTGCAGGTGCCTGTTGCGGTTTCCGGCGTCGTCGGTTATGGCGGCAGCATTCGCCTGGACACCAAAGGCAATATTTACGTGTTGCAACACGGATTGCCGGAAGACCATCAACATCCACCCGGCTACGAAAGCGACGAGGCCTACCGACACGCCGTCGGCACGATCTACAAATTCAGCCCTGCTGGCGGCGACTTGAAACACGCCGGGCGGTCCGTCAAGGAAGCGGCCGGTTCGATCAATCGCTATCCGGGTTGCGGCCCAATCAGTCGCTGGCGCTGCGACGGGGCGTGTGCCTGTACCAAGCCGCGTTTCGACGTCGACGGTTTCGGCCGCTTGTACATTCCCAACGGCATCACGTATTCGGTCTCGGTTCGCGACAACGCCAACAACGAGATTGTCCGATTTGGCGACTACGGCAATTTCGACTGCCGGGGTCCGAAAAGTAAAGAACCGCAACCCAACATTCCGCTCGGTTGGCCTGTCGCAGCCGGAGCCAGTGATCGCTCCATTTACGTCGGCGACACGCTCAACCATCGCGTCGTCCGTGTGGACAAGGTCTTTGCGTCGGAGTCCATTGTTGCGGTTCCGAAATGATGTGACGCGAGAAGAACGCTATTTCAGGCGAGGTATGTTTTCCATTCCGATCGGCTCTCGGTTCTTCGGCGCACTACGACCACCTTCTTTCGGCGTCAACTTCTTCAACAAACCCTGCAGCTCTTCACGTTTGGCCGGCTCGGTGAAAAACACGTTGGTGGTTTCGCCTGGGTCAACAGCCAGGTTGAACAATTGACCTGTTGCCTTAGGCGCCGTCTCAGGCAGCGCGTATTTCTCCAAGATGCCTTGGCCGTAGTTGTTTCCGCCTGACCCCATGTGATCCAGGTATTTCCAGTTGCCCTGACGAATCTGAAACTGCGCCCGAAAACTCTGAGTAAGCATGTGGGGTCGGATCGAATCGTCTTCGTCCTGAATCCCGAGCATGGCGGGCAGCATGTCAAAACTGTCGACCGCCACATCGTCGGGGAGCCGATAGCCGACAACTGAAGCGATTGTGGCAAAGATGTCGGTGGTATTCGTCAATTGCTTCGAGACTTGCCCCGCGGGAATCCGCCCCGGCCAACGCGCGATGAAGGGAACGCGATGGCCCCCTTCCCAACCGTCTCGTTTCACACCTCGTAGGCCGCCGGCTGCATCATGATCGTGATCTTGTCTCATCCAGTCGGTATGCACTGTTTCGGGTCCGTTGTCGGAATTGAACATGACCAAGGTGTCCTCGTCGATCCCAAGTTGGTCGATGGCATCGAGCAGCCGACCGGTCAAATCATCGAGTTCATGAACAAAATCGCCTCGCGGACCCGCTCCTGATTTGCCCCGGAATTCAGGTGCTGGCAGGACAGGCGCGTGAGAAATCTGTGTCGAAAAGACTACGAAGAACGGTTGGTCCGGATGGTTCTTTCGATGCTTGGTGATGAATTCGATGGTCTTGTCGTAGAACAACAAGTCGGCATCGACAAAACGATAGCCGGGCGACATCCAGCCTTCATCGTTGTCCCACCGCCATTTTCCCCCGAGATTGGGAACGCTGCTTCGTTGATGCCGCTGGCTGGCAGGCACAGGAACCATGCCATTGTCAATGTAGAGATAGAGTGGATCCGTAGTGGGGCAATTGGGCGTGATGAACGAATCATCGAAGCCCCGTGCGTTCGGTCCGTCTTCAAGAGGTGTACTCTTGTCGTAGTCGAT
>PADE01000007.1 GCA_002702965.1 Planctomycetaceae bacterium | reverse complement strand
GAAAACGTGATCGTTCTTCAATCCGCGTCGCGTGTAGATCAGAAACAGACGATCCGAATGTGTGACCCAGTGCTGCTGCGTGTTGTAGCTTCCCAAATCGGTTCCATCGTCGAACGTCCATCTTTTCATCGACCCGAAATGGAGCCCATCGTCGCTGGTTGCGACGTAGCCGTGTTGGACTGTACGCAGTGTCAGGTAGAAACGGTTGCCGAATTTTGTGAGTGACGGTTCTGAAAAGCCATCGCCGTGTTTCTCCGCGGGCGGCAACTCGAGCTCGTCACCGTGTTCGATGAAGCGCAGCGTCGCGCCATCGAATCGGCAACGACAAATCGTGACTCGATGTTCTTTTTGGTCGCGCCGCCGGTAGTAGATCGGCAACAGGATTTCGCCGCTTGCCAGGTCATATCGCTGAGCGCAACCGGCCGACGCATTCTTGAATTTCGGCTCGTCCGGAAGTGCTAGAGTCTTCCAGGGTTTCCATCTGTTCGCACCCGGGTCATAACTGGAATACGCCATTTCGCTGGGGGCGCGATCCAGGTGTCGTTGGTTGTTCGTCGTGTAGTAGAACGTCTTTCCGGTTCCCAGAAGTTTCCCGGAAGCTGCGTGCCACTGCGGCCAAAAGTCGCACGGCACGACGTCGATCCCTGGCTTTAGGTGCCGCCGTTTCAAGGTATTGTGTTCCCGCGGACCGACCCATTCTGCGCCCAAATTGTCCGTACGCAGATCGTGGATTCCGTAAAAGACATCCGATCGAGTGAGCATCAGTTTCTGCAAAGTGATCACGACAATCGGTTGTTTACCGGCGTTGCCGGGCGCGCCGACCGGGATTGCTCCGGGGCGGGTATGCACCCAGCACGTCTGGCCGTCAAATCCTTTGATGACGATCGATCGTTCAATGCGATAATCGAGTTTCTTCGCCGGTCGGTCTTCTCCAGCCGACGCGGGGATCACCGAGCGGATCACTAACAGTGTGCCGACCAGTGCCATGATCGCACCGGCAGGTTCTCGATTTGGGAAGGACATGGATACGATCCTCGTTGGTCAGCCGTCTGGTGATCATAACAAATCGCGGGTGGTCCTGGCTCACCTGGCGGTGGAACCCGTATCGTGCCTGCCGCGGTATCTGTCGAGCCCGGTTGGCAAGCGGTGCCAGCAACCGGGTGTCGCAACACCGGCCAAACCGATTGCCTCATCGACCGTCAAGTGACACGCGTGGCATCGCCCTCGGCATCGGACTTCCCAGCGAACGTGTCTAGGGATCCCTGACCGGTACCGCAAAGTAGTTTTCCATCTCGTGCGAGGCCATTCCCCACTCGCCGAGCACGTCCCAGGAGTCGAGGTGATTGGAGCCGCCACCGACGGTCTCCAGACCGCGCCCACCGCGAGCGGACCAGTAGTCGGGCCAGCCACCGGCTGCGCTCTGTACCGCCAGTAGCGCATCGACGGCTCTCCGAGCCGATGACAAGTACTTTTTGTCGCCGCTGACCTTGTGTGCGTACAGCATGATCCAGAACGGCCGGGTGACAAAGCCGTCCTGAATGCGCATGATGTCCGCCCCTTTGTTTCCAGAGGCCCAGTGGCCTCTGGGGAATTGCTTGGCCAAGATCCGGTCGGCGCACGTCAGACCCGCGGCCAGGTCCTGCTGGTTGCCGAGAATCTCGTAGGCCCGCAAGAATCTCACCGCGGCGTCTCTCAGCTTTTCGGCATCTCCGCCGGTGTACGCCGGCGGAATCTGATCGCGTTGGGTGTCGAGCCAGCTGCGGATCGCTCGTTCCACTTGACCGCCCAGGTTGGCGCTCACTTGACCGGTTCGCATGCGGGCGGCGATGGCCATGCGGCGCAGCAGCTCGTTGAGCTCCGCCCGTTTCACGACTCGCGCATCGTCGCTCAGCTCACCGTAGTAAACGGTCTCGCCACCAAACAGTTTGGCCCGTTCCTCCCAAGATAGACCCTGATCGGTGAGCATCTCGTACGACAGGTCTTGGTAGTGGCCGGTCTCCTGGTCGAACACCAGCGGACCGTCAGCGCCAACCCATTCCGCACCCGGTGTGACGAAACCGAATATCAAACACCACAGCCAGGTCAGGGTGCAGCGTCTGGGTCTGGCCACCGTGATCTCCGTGATGTGGATCGAGGGCGAAGCTCCCTGTCCGGTCTGTGCGTGCACTGGAACCCTGATCGTATCGAGCGCGCCGCGGGCCGGGTAGCTGTTTTCACTTGTTGGCCACCGCAGCGGTGCTGTCCACCCTGCTTCCGGCGACCCGTTGCTGCGAAAGTTCAGGGGTCGATCAAAGGCCCAGGCATCTTCCAGAGCATCGGTTTGTCAGCGGTGGATGTTGCTCCGGCCGCGAGGGTCTCGGATCGATCGGACCGGGAATTGGGGTCCCACTAGAGCTCCCGTTGCGGTGCTTCGGGAAGTGCCATCGCCGCGCATCTACGGCAGCGCCATTTCGTGCAGGCTGTGGCCTGCGAACAGGTACAACCGCTGGCCCTCCCGCCAAACGCTGATCAGGCCATCGGTGCCGCCCCAACTGGCGTATCCTCGCGGATCGCGCTGAAAGGACTTGAAGTCCCTAGTCGTGCTGTAAATCACGTGCGGCTGGGAGTGCTCCGACCAGGCCACCAGATACTCATGTTGTCCACCGTCGCGGCTGCCGAGATAGCCGATGAATGCGGGACGATACTCATTGGTCTTCCGAGTCCACGGCTTGCCCGCTGCAATGACTGGATTCTCCGGGAACTGTTTCCACGTTCGTCCATCACTGGAGGTCGCGAAGCCAACGGTTGGGCCGGGGCGTCCCGTCGGCGTCCCGCGCTGAAATGCCAGCCAGCGTCCGTCCGGCAACCGCTGGATCGCGTGGTAAGACGACGCGCTCTTCATCCATTCCTTGTCGGAGGTGGTCAGTACGGGGACGATCTCCCAGACGCTTACCTTGCCGATGTCGGGGTTTTTCCAGATCGTCCATCGATGGCTCGCCAGGTCGGGGCACGTCGCCAGCGCCGTCATTTGCCAGCCTTCCCCGGGGGCATCGGCGCTCGCCGTCCAGGCACCGTGGAAGTGGTTGAAGTAGTGGAAGAACATGAACCAGAGCTGTTCCTCTTCGCTCCAGACGACGCACGGGCTGCTGTAGTGAGAAGGGTCGTCCGGATTCGGGCCGTCGGGTCGGTAGTTCGGTACCGTCAGCACCATGCTCTGTTTCCGGGCGGAACCGGGCAGCTCTGCCAGTTTGATGTAAGGGCCCTTGATGGAGTCAGCCACGGCGCAACCGATTCCCGACATGGGATCGTGATGCGCGTAGAAGAGATAGTACTTGCCGTCCCGGTTCTTTCCGTGGTCGTTCCTGACGACGGTCGGGTAACCGAGCGACTGGTGCCCACCGGCCGGCCATTGGGGGTTCTTGTACGAACTGTGCTCCCACGCTTCGGTTTGCGTGAGGATCCGCTTGGTGGAAACCACGTCCAACGGCAGCGGGCCCTGCAAATCTGACAGGTCCACGCACTGGAGGTTGTTGTCGAGTCGGCGGGCACGTTCCGTGGCGGCGAGTTGCGAAATCTGGGTGAGGGACAATGCGGCCACGCCGCCACCCGCCAGCCAGCTACGGCGCGGGACTGGGGTGTCCTTGAGGTCACGCATGGGGTTTCAGCCTTTCGTTGCCACGCCGGCAACTCTGCGATAGGTTCTGTTCCGATCGGCTGCCCGGACCGTTGAGCGGGCGTCCTGTTTTTTGCGGTTCTGATTTACTCGCGGGCGACTTGTTGCAGGGCGAACGACGCGCGGTTGAGGTAGCTGCAGGTGCAGACCGTACCATCGGGCACCAACACTAGCCCGCCGACCGGAATCGCGTTGATCCAGCACCCCACGCGGGTCCCGCCAAAGTTTTCGACACCCGCCTGGCGTACCAGATCGAAGTAGCCCAGGGTTGCCGAGCGGAACAGCATCAGGCTCTGCGAGCTGGAAATCATGCCACAGCCATACGACCGGGCCATCTTGAAAGGCCGGTCCTGGCCCGTCATCAGGTCCCAGGCCCCGCCCTGCGCGTAGACGGTGGAGTCATTGATGACCGGGCGGGTGGCATACTCGACGTTGCGATCCCACAGCGGTGTCCCATCGGAAGCCCCAAACACCATCATCCGACCGCCGCGCTCCGACGGCAGCGTGTATTGCGTCAGCTGATAGCTCATCAACAGCGCGTCGTGGCGGTCGCTGAGCGCCAACAGCGTACCCCAGGCGTTCTCAGCCTTCCACAAGATCTTGCCAGTCTGTGCGTTGAGGCAGACCAACTCACCCACCGGGTGCACCTCTCCCGGTTTCACCTCGCCTCGGCGCAGCAGGTCCCTCCGCGCCCGCGGCCGATCGATCAGGTAGACCCGCCCCTGTCCGATGGCGATGGCGTTGTGACGGATCGAGTGGCGCGCCGTGTAGGTCCAGTGCCGGCGCCCCGTTTCCGGGTCCATCGCCCACAGGCTGTCGGATTCGGGGTAGCCCTGGCCCGCGTTGGCCCGGTTGTAGGTATTGACCACGGTGTGATCGGTGTTCGAACGCGAGCCGAACAACCGTCCGTCGTCCACTGCGACGTACCCCCAGGCACTCGGTCGACCGTCGGGGCGCGGCGGAATCTCGAACTGAGCCAGCTTTTCCCCGGTGGCGACGTCCAGCCGCAGGCACTTGCTGCCGAGACGGACGAACAAGCCCCGGTCGCTGGTGCAGAAGTTGCTGCCCGTCTTGTCCGCGTTATACGGTTGGAGACTCTCCTGGGGAGAGTACTCCCACAGCGTCCGGCCGTTGTAGGCGTCGACCGCCCGCAGACCGATGCCCTGGACGAATAAGCGTCCCTGGTGAAACAGGGGCGGTGGTCGGCGACTACGCCGTGGGGGCAACGGCAAGTCGGCATCGCGGAACCACAACATCGCCAGCGGACCCTTAATGAGTGTGTCGTCTGAGCAGCATGAGTTCGCGGGGCTAGCGTATTGGTGCGTCCAACTCCCGGCACCGGCCAGTTCACCGCGGGTATGCAGCTGCATCGAACCCGGCGGGCCGACGCACACGACGCCGCCGTAGGGACGCTGCAGTCGGGAGATCTCCTGCGATGCCATCTCGATTGCCTCGGTGCCCGCTCCGGCAACCGAACGGGCACTGACAATCAGATTCGCGAAGTACTTCGGATAAGCCAGTTTGTCCAGCGGTGCCCGGTGGACCGTGACCCGCCTACCGTACAAACCGGCTGCGGCGAGCTTGCGACGGGCCCGCTCGACGTTCGCCGGATCGGGATCGACGGCGTAAATCGACAGCTTCGAACGGCGCGCCAGGGCCAGCGCCAGATCCCCTTCGCCACATCCCAGGTCGAGGCAATAACCGGCTTCGATTCCCGTCCTGGCGAGGATCTCCTGGGCGGCTTGTGCATAAACCGGGCGTTCCTCGACGGCCGCGGCTGGGGCGCGAACGATGGTTTCTCGACGAGACTCTGCGGAAAAACAATGGATCCGCCCACGATCCGTACTCACGTATAAACGGCCGTCCGCGACGGCTAACCCACAGGCGGTTCCGGCGATCGTGTGAGACCAAATCACGTTCTGCGCATCCGCATCGATGCCGCACACTCGGTTTTCCCCACCCGAGACGATCGTCCGGCCGGCGACGATCAGCGAGTGGCCGGCCACCGGCACCTCGATCGACCACAGTTGGCGCAGTCCTTTGACCGAGATCGGTTTTCCCTTGCGATCTTGCTTCTCGAGCTCGGCCAGTTGATAGGCGACGACGGTCTGGCCCGCGGCCCGCACGATGCGATTGCCCTCACGCGACAGCGCGGCTATCGGTCCCATGCGCTGCGGCGTGCCCTCGCCGGCGAGACCCGACGTGGCATCAAATGGAAAGCCCACATTGAAGAACCAGTCGCCTAGGGCGGTAATCCGATCGCCCCCCATCCGGCGGTGCGCGGCGAGATGGAAATAGCGGAGCTTGCCGGTCTGTCGATCGAAGACGGCCGGAACGGCCCGTCCCGTCGGGACGAATAGGTTCCCACCCGCTGCGACCAGGTACCCCTGCGCTGCGACTCCGCTGCGGCCGTAGGCCCCCTCGTGCGGTTGCGGCATGTAGAGCGACCCGGTCTCTCGGTTCGACCACAGGAGGGCGCCGTTTCGGGCGTTCAATGCGTGCAGATGGAACCCATCGGTGGGCCAGACACCGGCTGCAAAGTAGACGACGCCATCTAGGACCACCGGGCCGCCGCGGGCCGGCCAGGCGGAGGTCATCCGGTCATTGCCCAACACCATCCGCTCGCCCGGCCCACCGCGGAATTTCCACACCAGACGGCCGTCGGCCGCGGCGAGGCAATACAGGAAGCCGTCATCGCTGGTCACGTAGACCCGTTGGTTCCAGATCACCGGTGCCAGACGAATCGGGCCGTCGGTGCAGAATGTCCACCGCGGTTGTCCGGTCGCGGCGTCGCAGGCGTAGACGCTGTCATCGACCGAGCTGCCGAAAAAGAGCAGGCCTTCTGCGATCACCGGCTGAAAGGCTCGATCGAACTGCAAGCGAACGTTGGTCGGCCACGCGCGCCGCGGAGCGTGCGCCGACTCGTAGGTCCAAGCGAGTTGCAATTGGGTGGGCAACGGCTCGGCGACAAATCCAGTTCGGGCCGCATCGGCGCGGTACTGAGACCAATTACCGGCCTGCGCGTTTGCCGAGGAAAGCCCCATCAGCACAAAAACAAACAAGCCTCTGTTGGTCATTTGACAGGTTCCTCGATGGCGGTACGATTTCACGAGCCGACAGATCACGCCGAGTTTAACCCGGATCCGGACCGGTTTTCAAGAAAACGGGCGGGTGCGAAGTTCTACTCGGCGCCGATTTCTTGAGTCGATCAAGATTGCGACCAAGATCAAACCCGCATCGGTTCGCTGGCGCCCAATGCGGGGCGAGTTCGCTGCTTGTGTGAGTGCGACGGTGCCACTACACGCACGCTTCGACGCGCATCGAGAGAATCGTGAACACCGGGTCGAACCGTGCCTGACGCAATGCGGATCATCTGTCCGACTGACAGCCGCCTCGACGCGCGATCCAGCGGCAGTTGCTGATCACTCTGGGACCGCCAGCTTGCGGAATTGCCGCCAGGAGATGACTTCGATGCCCAGCTCGCGAATCAGGGAAGCGACGTCTGGATCGCTGAAGGTGCGACGGTCGCTATCGCGGCGTGCGGCGCTGTGAGTGATCGCCCGTAATTCTTGATTGTCGTATCCACAGTGGATGATCAACTCGGTAACGCCCGGCTGTAGCCCGCGCAACGTCTTCAAGTAGTTCGCGCGGCGCACCTGGTGGGTGTCGCCCCCGGAGAACCGGGCGAGGCGGTCGACCACGGGCAGGCGGCGCGCATCGAGCTGCTTGAGGAGCGCCGGCCCACGTTCCGCGAACGCTGGGTAGTTTTGTACCGCCGGATCCCGCGTATCGCGAACGAAGAGGACGGGCAAGTCGTACTCGAGCCCTAATTGAACGTAGATCTCCAACAAGTCGGGGCGACTGGCTAGGGCTCCCATGTGCGTGTCGAGGTGGCTGAGCGGAATACCGAACCGGACTGCGCGATCGATTTGCGCCCGCAATTCGATCGCCACTTCCTTGGCCTTGACGTGCTGGGCGACTTGCTGGACGTTCGCCCACAGATGGCCCTCGGGGTCGATCAGGCTGGGAACTTGCGCGCGGGGCGCGACGGGTCCCCAGCGGTAGTGCTTCCACTCGGCATTCAGTGTCAGGTGGATTCCGTAGTCTCCCTGGGGATGCGCGCGGCAGTACTCGGCGAATTCGGAGAACCATGGGCAGGGCACCATGATACTGGCAGAAGAGACGACGCCCCGCTGAATGGCCTCGATCGTGGCCGCGTTGACCGAATGCGACATGCCCGCGTCGTCGGCGTGGATGATCAGGTACTTCTTGCCCGGCGGCTCGGTCGCACCCACGGCCTGGTAGGATCCTCCGATGGCCAGCAACCAGAACAGCCACCGCGTGGTGACCGCTCGATCCAGCACCGGCCGTCTGCCGCCGGCTCGATCGTTTCGCGTTGTGCATCTCATGAACGCATCGTAGCAGATGCCAGTCTGTCACTTGAGATCGGCCGCGATCGGTTTTCCTGGGGCCGTCGTCACCGCGGTCAGGGCGACCCTGTTCAGGTCCGTTGCAGTCTCCTCGAAATAGACCATTGCGGCGCATTGACGGCTCAGAGTATGCTGGCGTCAGGTACCCGCCTATGAAGACCAGCCCTGCCAGCACCGCCGGTCACCCGATCGATCGTCGGGGCGCGCTGCAGGCGGGTGCGGTCGGTGCCATCGGACTCTCGATGGCCGATGCGGCCCGATGCCAGGCCGCGGCAGCGGTGGACGGTACGGCCCCCGGCGCGGCCCGATCGGTGATCTATCTGTTTCTGACCGGTGGCCCTTCGCAGCACGATACGTTCGACATGAAGCCGGACGGACCGTCGGAATACAAGGGCGAATTCCATCCGATCCAGACGAAAACACCGGGAATCCAGATCTGCGAACATATGCCGATGCTGGCTGAGCGCAGCGAAAAGTGGGCGCTCGTGCGTTCGCTGACGCACAAAGAGAGCGGGCATGGCAAGGGCACGTACGCGATGCTGACCGGGACCAGCGACCTGCCCTCTTCGTACCGTGAAAACAAACCCCAACCGGTCGACTTGCCCAGTATCGCGGCGATCGCCGGCAATCGTACCACCCGGCGGGGCATTTTGCCGACGAGCGTGGTCCTACCCGAAAAACTTTACCACTCCAACAGCGGAGTTTACTCGGGCCAGTTTGCCGGCCTGTTGGGCCAACACAATGAACCGTGGTTGATTGAATGTACCGACAAACCGCATGCCTACCATGATTATTCAGGCGCATTCCCGAAATACCTGTTCAACTTGCACGACGGAGTCGCTTCCGATAAAGACGATTGGAAATACGCGGTTCCGCATTTGACGCTTCAAGAGGGGATCTTGCAGAGTCGGTTCAGAGATCGCTTGGCGCTGTTGGGGGAAATCGATCGCCAGCGGGCAGCTCTCGAACAATCGAGCGGTGTCGCCAACTACGGCCGCTGGCGCCGAGGGGTGGCGTCCTTGATGAGCGACGCAAAAGTTCGTCGGGCATTCGATGTGCGCAACGCCGACACAAAAACGCTTGAGCGTTACGGAGACAATTCGTTTGGCTGGTCGTTGCTGATGGCGCGCCGGTTGGTCGAGGCGGGCGTCAACCTGGTCCAGGTGAACATGGGCAATTTTGGCAGCTGGGATCTGCACGGGAACAATTTTCCGCTGCTCAAAGATTTTCTTTTTCCACCCACCGATCGAGCCGTC
The DNA here is from genome assembly GCA_002702965.1 of Planctomycetaceae bacterium. Classification (GTDB taxonomy): domain Bacteria; phylum Planctomycetota; class Planctomycetia; order Pirellulales; family Pirellulaceae; genus UBA9264. The sequence continues at coordinate 3,563 of PADE01000007.1, read as the reverse complement.
TCTGCCCTGCTGGACGATCTGGAAGCGTCCGGTTTATTGGATCGTACCCTGGTCGTGATGGCGGGCGAGTTTGGCAGGACGCCGCGGATTTTCAACGTGGCGCCGAAGATCTACAAGTTACCGGGTCGCGATCATTGGGCGCCCTGTCAGTCGGTGTTGTTTGCCGGTGGCGGCGTGCAGGGAGGAAACGTGATCGGGTCGTCGGACCGCAACGGAGCCTACCCCACATCCGATCCGCAGACGCCCGAGAATTTCGCGGCCACGATCTACCAGGCGCTGGGCATCGCCCGCGACGCGACCTGGCAGGATCCCAGCGGCCGACCGTATCACGTCTACCAGGCGAGCCCCATCAAAGGTCTCGTTTCCTGAGAGGGATTCCCGCACCGATGGACTGGGATGTGCAGCGGGCGCCAGGGAGCCTTTTGGTTCTCACGCGTTGATTTGCAGCGTGGTCGGGAACGGATCGAGCCACTGGCACACCGTGGTGGTTCGCCGCCGGGCCGCAGCGTGCGGCAGTATAATCGCCCGAAATGGGCAGCGCGAAACGCGTCGACTGGGGACCAGGTGGTCGTTGTTGAGCGCCCCCTGCGATTATCATGCGGTGCATCGGTGCGTGCGCTGAGCACGCCGCGGGTTTCTTGACAGGTTACGGTTCATTCGCCGAACGAGTGCTGAACATGAAGAGACGCAAGCTGCTGTTGTTACTGGCCACGTTCCTGTTGATCATCGGCACGCTCGCCGCGCACTCGCTGGCGCACCGCAAAGCGAAGGGGCGGCGAATGCCCAACGGCGACGTTGTGATGAACCCGTTTCAGACGTTGCCGATCGGCCAGGTATTCGCGGCGCACCGGATCAAGGAGGTGCAGACCGAGCGGTTGACCTCTTCGCTGGCGCCGGTGGCGGTTCGTCAGAACGGTCCCGATGGCCCCCGCTACCAGGAGGCGCTCGGTTACCGGTTTCTGATCTACACCGCCGGCTTTCCCGGTTTGTGCAGGATGGAGGATGGCCGGCTCGTGCTCACCATGAGTACCGGTGGCGAGCTGGCCGCGGGGGGATATCTGCGGGGCCGGAAACGAAGGGGATTTGTGCTGTTTTCCAGAGACCAAGGCCGCACCTGGACGCAGCCGCGACCCCTGGCGACGATGCGGTCTGCGGCGCCGCTCGCGCTCGGCGGCGGGCGCCTGTTGGTGCGTGTCGACACGCATTCGCTGTTGTTCAGCGACGACGCCGGCACCAGCTGGTCGCAGCCCGAGCCGATCCCGCTGCTGACGGGTGGCCGCGCGTCCAACAGTGACGTGGCGCTGAGTTGCCTCGTGGAAGGCAACACCGTGACCTGCATCTTCTACGCCAACAAGCTGCCGCCCGAGAAGGGGCTGGAGACTTTTCTGCGACGTTACGACACGGCGAGCCATACCTGGAGCGATCCGGTGGTCCTGCCCGCGAACTGGACCACCAGCGAGGGGGCCCTGGTGCGCGCCGCGACGGGTGAACTGGTGGCCGTCTTCCGCTCGGATCGTCCCCAGATCCCGCCACCGGACAAAGGCCCGAGTTCCGACCACTGGTCCGGCCTGATCAGTACCCGCTCGGCAGACAACGGTCTCACCTGGTCGGAGCCGACGGTCGAGACGCTGTACGGACACGTCCATCAGAGTCTGCTGCGGCTGGCGGACGGCCGCCTAGTGATGACGTACGGGGCCCGCATCGGCGAACTCGACGGCCGCGACTATCAGGGAATCGAGGCGGTCATCAGCCACGATCACGGCCGCACGTGGGATTGGGAGCGGCGCTACATCCTGTTCCGTGGCACCAGCAGCCACATGCAGTCTCCGCAATCGGTGGTCCTCTCCGACGGTCGGATCTTGACCTGCTTTATGCACCACGTCGATTTTCCCTGGGCCACCGACGAGGACCGCCGGGGAAAACTCCGGTATGTCTCGCAGGTCGCCGTGGTGATCTGGTCGCTGCAGCCGTAGTTGGTCCCGGACCCACCCACTACGCCGTGGTCTCGGCTTGGCGCTCGCGCTGCGCCAGTCGAGCGACGCTTTCGCGAAACGGTTTGAGCCCGTACAGGAAAGCGATCGCTGCCACGACGTGGCTGATGCTTCCGATCAGCAGTAGCGAGGCCCACAGCTTCGATTCGTCCTGGAAGATGTAGTCGTTGGCAAACCCTATGGCCGAGGGCCCGATTCCCATCCCGATCAGATTGACAACGAATAGATACCAGGCCGCCGCCTGGGCCCGCATGTCGGCTGGCATAATCTGTTGCATCGCCGCGGGGGCGCAGCCGAAGGGCAGGGCGACGAAGAAGGCGACCGGCACAATGAACACAAAGGACATCCATCCGCTGGGCATCCAGGGGTACAGTAGGCCGGGAATCAGCCATCCCACCGAGGCCAACAGCCCGACCCGCATCATCCCGTCGCTTTTGCCCCGGGCGATCATGCGATCGGCCAGGAAGCCCCCCAGCAGGATGCCGGCGGGTTGCGTCAGTAGACCGTTGAACCCGATTAGATAGCCCGTGTCGACGCGGTCCCAGCCGTGGGTGCGCACAAAGAACTCGATCGTCCAGCTGCCGAGCGCCCAGTTGGAGAAGGCCAGGATCGAGAAGCCAATATTGTGGCAGACAATCGCCGCCGTGTTGGCTCGCATATAGTCCAGCGTGTCGCGCAGCGGTGTCTGCGCGACCTTGCTCTGGCCTTCGGCGTCGGTGGTCATCGTCGCGTCCCGCCGCGCCGGCTCGCGTACCGCGAGCACAAAGATCACCAGGGGGATCAACCCGAGCAGGCCCACGGTCAGGAACAGCAGTTGCCAGGGGTGCACGACTCCCAGCAGCGGGAGCTCGAGGGTGCCCACGTCGCGGACCATATCGAGGACGAAGGCGCCACCGAGTCCCGACGCGGCGACGCCAAAGAAGATACCCATACTGTAGGCGCTGATCGCCTTGCCCAGGTGTTTCTTGGGAAAGCTATCGGTGATCATCGAGTACGCGCAGGGGCTGAGTGTCGCCTCCCCGATTCCGACACCCATCCGGTAGACAAAGAACTGCCAGTAGCTGCGCACGGTACCGCAGAGCGCAGTCATGACGGTCCACACCAAGAGTCCAGCCGCGATCAGCCATTTGCGATCCCGGGAGTCGGCCATCCGGCCGATCGGCAGGCCCAGGATGCTGTAGAACAAGGCGAAACTAAAACCCATCAGCAGGCTGACCTGGAAGTCGCTGATGTTCATCGTCTCTTTGATCGGCCGACCAGCAGTCCCAGCAGCGAGCGGTCCATGAACGAGAAGACGTACAGCACCATCAGCATGCCGACCAGGAACCAGGCGCTGCGTGACGAGGGATAGGGCCTCTCGGTGACGATGGCGGTTGTTTCGGCGACCGGCTGGTTGCTGTTCATCGAGGACTCCCGGTACGCGCCGCAGTTGGAGCGTGCGCTGGCAGGCGGCCGCATCGCGCTAGCGCGGATCGAGTGACAACTTCAGACCGATCCTCTCTTGCCCCTGGCGCTGGTCCGACCCCGTGGCGCTGGTCCGACCCCGTGGCGCTGGTCCGACCCCGTGGCGCT
>PADE01000006.1 GCA_002702965.1 Planctomycetaceae bacterium | reverse complement strand
GTAACGCTAGCCATCCTGGCCTGCTTGCAGCCCGGTTGGCGCGGCAGTCGCCTGCTCGGCGATCGTTTCATTTTTGTGCTCGACGCATCGGCGAGCATGAGCGCGACAGATGTTCAACCGACGCGGCTGGAGTACGCCAAGCGGATGGCATTGGAGTATATCGAGGAGATGAACTCTGGTGATGTCGCGATGGTGATCAGTTTTTCGGAGACCGCGAACGTGGAACGCGAATTCACGGATAATCGAGCCCGTTTGCGAGCGGCGGTGAAGAACATCCGCCAAACGAATCGGCCCACCGACCTATCGGAGGCACTGCGGGCGGCAGTCGGACTTGCCGCGCCGGGACGTTCGGCCTTCGAGGCTGGCGATGTGCAAGTTGCCGAAGCCAAGCCCGCCACGATGTATATCTTTTCCGACGGCGGTTTTCCACAGGTTCAGGATTTCACAGGTCTGTTGGAGTTTCCGGATACCGCGGACGAATCGTCGGCGGAACCACCTCTTCGTGGTTTGCGTCCGGTGTTCATTGCAATCGGTGCGGCAGAGGCGCCGGAAAATGTCGCCGTGGCGGCATTTACCACGGAACAGAATCCACTTAACGAGGACCAGACTCAGGCGTTTGCGCAGTTCGAAAACCACGGCCCGGTCGACGCGACGGTCGATGCGGAACTGACGCACGACGGTGAGTTTCTAGATGCGGCGCGCGTCGTGGTTCCGGCGGCGGCGACCATCGATACAGGTAACGTCGCTAGCGTTTCGTTTAACTTGGGCGCGATGAACGAGGGCGTTCTCAAGATCGACATTCGGGCCAGCGATTGTTTGGGTCTCGATGATGTCGCGTTCGCAGCGCTGAACCCGGCGCGCCGATCCAGAATCCTCGTGGTGACTCGTTTTGACGGAGACGAACCGCTCAACGAGGCGTTGCGATTCTCCCTCAACACCGAGGCGATCGACCGATTGGCGATTGTCAATTATGCGGACACCGCGATCCTTGATGACCCTCAGCACCAGCGAGCTGCGGAGGCGGGGACGTACGATCTCATCGTGTACGACCAGGCGCAGCCGCAGCAGATGCCGCAGGCGAACACTCTGTTCATCGGCCGCGCGCCTCCAGTGGACGGATGGTCACTGAAGCCGGCGGCGGATGACCGCGCACCCGTCATCATCGACACCGACAAGCTTCATCCGTTGACCCGGCTACTGCACCTGAATAATGTCGTGATTCTCGATAGCGCGATCGTGGAAGCGCCGCAGGGGGCGACCGAGTTGATCACCGGCAACATCGGCACGCTGTTTGCGATTTCCCCCCGACAAGGATTTGAAGATGCGGTGCTCGGGTTCGCGATCCTGACCATCGATGAGCAGGCGGGGAATTGGAACACCCAATGGTGGCGCGACCGTAGCTTTCCGGTGTTTATCTACAACGTGGTGCGTTACCTGGGGGGGAGCCTGGGTACCTTGACGACGCCATCGTACCGCCCCGGGACGCCGGTGCTGATCCGAACCGAGGGCACGATTGACGCGATTCGAGTTGTCAAGCCTGACCGCACGGAGACCTCGCTGACCCGCGACGGTCAGTCGACGTTCGTGTTCGATGACGCCGATCAGCAGGGCGTTTATCACGTCTACCGAGCGGGGCAACCACGACCTTTGCAGCAGTTTTCGGTCAATCTGTTTGATGCCATGGAGAGTGACCTGCGGGTCCAGGACCTCAACATCAATGACACGACTCTCACGGCGACGGCGGGCCTGGTGCCGGTCCGTCGAGATCTCTGGAAGTGGATTGTGCTTCTCGCGTTGGGGCTGTTGGCGTTTGAGTGGTACGTCTACAACCGCCGCGTCTACATTTGACCACTGGCATTGCGTGTCGGCCCATGCCGGCCCGGCCGCGGTCAGGCGTCGGGTGTTCTAAGCGCGAATACCTCGGGGCCGACGTGTTCGGTAACCACCTGACCAAAAAGGGTGTGGGCGCTGGCATCGAAGATGGTGACCGCCAGTAGTTGACCCGACTGGCGGCGGTTTCCATCCCACACGACGATGCGATCGCAGTGCGTTCGCCCGGTCATCTGGACCAGTTCCCCACTGCTGGGGTGCCGGATTTCGCGTTTGCTGGGCCCTTCCACGAGGACCTTGACCGCCCGTCCCAGGAATGCCTGGTTGCCGGCTTCGCTGATTTGATTTTGAAGAGCCAGTAATTCCTGATTGCGGCGCTGTTTCACCGCCAGGGGCACGTCGTCGACCAGACGATCGGCCGCGCGGGTTCCAGGACGTTCGCTGTACTTGAAAATAAAACTGTTCTTGAACCGATACTTGGCTGCCGCGTCCACCGTTAGTTGAAAGTCGTCCTCGGTTTCACCGCAAAAACCGACAATGAAGTCGCTCGATACAGCAGTTCCGGGAATGGTATCGTGAATCTTCGTCATCATCTCGTCGTACACTTCGAGTGTGTACCCGCGCTTCATGCGCTGCAGGATACGGTTGGAGCCGCTCTGCAGCGGCAGGTGTAAATAGGGCGATACCTTGGATAGGTCCCGCACCGCGTGGAGCAAGTCGTCGGTCATGTCACCGGGAAAGTTGGTGACAAACTTCAACCGCTCGATTCCTTCGACCTCCTGGAGTCGGCCCAACAGGTCGGACAACCGCGTCGTCGATTCACCCGCGGTGTGACGGTAGCTGTTGACCGTTTGCCCCAGCAGCGTGAGCTCCTTGGTGCCCTGATCGGCGAGTACGCGGGCTTCGGCTTCAATCTGCTGCGGGGGGCGCCCCTGCTCGGGACCGCGCGTGTTGGGTACCACGCAATAGGTGCAGAACTTGTCGCATCCGATTTGGATTCGCAGGTAAGCCTGGTAGGGTGACGACCGCATCTGGGGATCACGCAGTGGATCAAACGTCTCGTGGCTGCGCTTGATTTCTTCGAGCGATCCATCGCGCCGTCCCAGCCCGACGGCGAGCTGTTGGTTCGCGCCGGACTTGGCCTGAGCAATCAATTTGGGGATTTCCTGTAACTGGCCCGGTCCCACCACGAAGTCGACGTAGGGGGCGCGCGCAAAAATCAACTGCTGGTCTTTTTGGGCCATGCACCCCAGCACACCGATGGTGGTCTGGGGGTGCCGCTGTTTGTGCTGCTTCAACTTGCCGAGTGAGCTGTAGGTCTTTTCTTCCGCGTGTTGACGCACACTGCAAGTGTTGAACAACACGGTGTCGGCCTGTTGCGGTTGGTCGGTTAACTCGTAACCGTGGCGCCGCAAACTGGCGACCACCATTTCGCTGTCCAGCAGATTCATCTGACAGCCAACGGTTTCGATATAGAGACGTTTCGACATGTCGTCGGAGTTTCGTAGGTTTCGGAGTTTCTAGGTTACTGGGCAACCGGTCGCGGACGAACCGCTTGGCACCATCCTACCGCGCCGAGCGGTAGAGCGAAGCGGGGAGAAAAGTCACATCGGACCACGGCCACGGGAGGCGGTCGATTTCACGGCTCCTCGCACCGGTTGGGAGCGACCGACCGTGCAAATAACTCGCTGAGGGCTTGTTGGCGGAAAAGGAAGATCCGCCGCAAATCGTGTTTGACGAATAGTCCGTGCACGAGCGCTCCGCCAGGGACGTTGTAATCGACCGTATCGCGAACGATCGTGTTCGGGCCGTCTTCCAAGAATGTGTGTTCGTGGTACCAGCGGCGGTAGGGGCCTCGCAACTGTTCATCTACGAACCGCAGCGGTGGCCGCCAGTCACGGATTCGGCTGCGCCAGCGCAGCGGAAGTCCTCGCAGTCGCAGCCGGTAATCGATCACCGCACCTTCGTCGATCTCGAGCGGACGCGACGCAAGGACCGCAAAATGAAGCCACGGCGGTGTGATCCGCTCGAGTTGAAAAGCATCGGCAAAGAACGCAAACACGTCTGCCCGGGAGGCCGTCAGGGTTTGTTGGGCGACGAGTTGAAAACCGGGCCTGGTGCGGTTGCGTTGAATCGACAAGGTGGGAGACGGGCGTGCTTCCATGGGACCTGATTTTGACGTGTGGTTGTCGGTTTGAACAGTGTCTTAAAATACCACCCGTTGTCTCTCGAATTATCGGTTAGCGCATCCGATCGTCCGGTCTTGAGGACCGCGTTTGTGGCCTTCGGTTGCAAAGGGGCGCAGCGCGAAGCCCCACGCCGTGCCTTGCGCAGGGGGCGTTGGTTCCCGCGGCACGGTTGGGTATACATGAGTGGCGGCGCTCGTGTTGTCGCTTGGATCACGCCGCGGCTGCAGAGAGGGATGGGTCATGCCCCAAGTACTGGAAGGTGCGTTGGAGGGCCGGGATCACCGGTTTGCGGTGGTCGTATCCCGCTATAACGAGTCGATCACGACGCGCTTGCTGGAGGGAGCGATCGAAACACTTGTCGAGGCGGGCGTCGCCGACGCGTCGGTACACGTGGCGTGGGTTCCCGGCGCTTGGGAGATTCCGCTCGTCGCCGACAAATTGGCCCGCACCCAGGATTACGCAGGGGTGATTTGTCTGGGGGCGGTCATTCGAGGCGAAACGCAGCATGACCAATACATCAATCGCCAGGTCAGTGACAGCCTAGGACAGATAGCGCTCAGTACGGGTGTCCCGACCGGTTTTGGACTGTTGACCTGCGAATCGCTCGAGCAGGCGATTCAACGCGCCGGTGGCGCCGTCGGCAACAAGGGAGTCGAGTGCGCCCAAGCGGTGCTGCGGATGGCGGATCTGCTGAGGCGGTTGCCGTCGCTGAACCGCTGAAGTACATTTGCTCGACCGGTTCCCGTTGTCCGTCGGTTGCGCGGCTGCCGAGGCGGTCCGCGCGGGCCATACGCGTATTCTGTCTGTCGCTGTTTTGTAAGGCCAGCTCTCGTCGCCGGGAACTGGTGTAAGGCCGCCATGAGTCGTCGTAGCCGAGCTCGCGAGGTGGCCCTGCAAGTCCTTTATCAGGACGACCTCAATCCGGATCCCGACCCCACCGCCACGGAGGAGTTTCTCGCTCGGCGGCTACGCGGCGACACCGCCTTGATTGAGTTTGCCAAATCGTTGGTGTCGGGGGTACGCTCTCACCGCACAGCGCTCGATGCGGTGCTGGCGGCGCGGGCGATGAATTGGCAGTTGGGGCGTATGGCGGCGACCGATCGCAACGTGCTGCGGTTGGGAGCTTTCGAGATTCTCCACGCCGACACGCCCGGACCGGTTGCGATCAATGAAGCCGTTGAACTGGCACGCCGCTTTGGCGGGAGGCAGTCGCCGCAGTTCGTCAATGGGATTCTCGACCAGGTTCTACAGGACGCCGCGGATTGAGGCGATTGCGGTACGGTCGCCCGTTGGTTGACCGCCTGGCGCCAGGTCGGTTTGAGACCCCGAGACAGTCTTCGTGTGGGACGCTAGAATGCGGCCCGCGCGGCGGGAAACCACGGTGTCGTTGGAATCGGCCGAGCGCCGGGAACGACGGCGAACAGAAGTACCACGGGGGCGTTGCGAGGAGCGAAGAGATGGGGCTTTTTGATCGAATCAAACAGGGCCTGGCAAAAACGGCCACGGTACTGAACACCGACATTCGCGACCTCTTCAAGTCTGAAGGCCGGCTGGTGGACGACGCCTTCCTCGCCGAGTTGTTTGCGATTCTCGTCAAGACCGATATGGGCGGCGGGCCTGCGGCCGAGATTCGCGAACAGATCGGAACGGATTTTCGCGGGCGCGTGATCCACATGTCCGACGCGTTTGAGGTGATCAAGCAGAAAGTCCGCGAGTTGCTGGCTCAGCCGCCTCAGCCACTGCGGTTCGCCGAATCGGGACCGACGGTGATCGTGGTGGTCGGTGTCAACGGGTCGGGCAAGACGACTTCGATCGCCAAACTAGCGATGCTTTGCAAAAGTGATGGGAAACGGGTCGTGCTCGGAGCGGGTGATACGTTTCGGGCTGCCGCCGTTGAGCAACTGACCGTCTGGGCACAGCGAATCGGCGTCGACATCGTGACCGGCGCCGGTCAAAGTGACCCGGCTAGCGTCGCGCATCGCGCGGTGACCAAGGCCCGGGAAGATGGCGCTGAGGTATGCATTATCGACACTGCGGGCCGCTTGCAGACTCAAGTGAACTTGATGCGAGAGCTTGAGAAGATTCGCCGCGTGGTCGGCAACCAGGTTCCCGGGGCACCGCACGAGGTTTTGTTGGTACTCGATGCAACGGCTGGCCAAAACGGTGTCAGCCAGGCGCGAGGTTTTTCCGACGCGGCCGGTTGTACCGGGATCGTGCTCGCGAAACTCGATGGAACTGCCAAAGGGGGCGTGGTGATTCCGATTCGTCAGCAGTTCGACCTTCCCGTGGTGTTTGTCGGGGTGGGTGAGAAACCCGAGGACTTGGTCGTATTCGACGTCGATCCCTTTGTAGACGCTCTGTTCACGGAAATGGAGAGTCCTTCGTAGATCGCGCAACGCCACACGGAACCTGGTTCGGCCGGTCGGTGCCTGTACGGGATCGCGCACCGGCTGCTACACTAGGGGCATGGCGTGGAGACCGAAAAAGCAATTGCGACGGCGGGTTCATCGCAAGATCGGGTCTATCGATGCGCAGCAGTTGTTGGAGCGGATCGACCAACATTACCGCCACTTGACGGTTGGTCTGGACGAACTCGAAGCTCGACTGGCGGGGAGTGGCGAAGCGGTCGCGGATGAACCCGGCACAGCGCAATTGGGGCGCCGTAAACCGCGCTAGTTCGCGGGGTGCTGAATCCGCTTAGGGGGCGCTTCGTGCCGGTGTTGCGTGGTGGCTACCGTTCTGTGGAGTTTGGTTTCAGAGTCGGGTAAGGCAGGCGAATGGGTGGCCTAGGTGCCTGTTTCTGTCTCGCGCTGTCGCGGGTGTCTACGCTTAGCCTCAAGACAACAAACCACAGTGACGTAACGGTTAGTAGCATCCCGACCAGCGCCAGGATGCCCTCCCAGACAAGCTGATTGCCGAGTTGCCGGACCGGATCAATGGCGGCCTGTTCCTTTTCTTGGACCATGACGATCAGGTCGCCCACTTGCCCAGTGCCAGCTGTGGAGTCGTTGGATTTCGATAGCCGAACGCGTTCCATGGCGGCAATCCATGCCCCCTGATAGGCCGTAGCATTGGGCGCCGCCGAGAGGGGGTCTTGGTACTGGTAGCTCCAGTCGTGTGAGACTCGATCGAGTTGCTCGCGCGAGACTTCGAATTGTTGCGTGTCTTGAAGGGGGGCATCGGGATCATCGCTATCACCCGTGTAGAGCGGATGCTGGAGAATGACCCCCGCGTCGTCATCGCGCCGTCCATCAATGAGCACCGCGAACCGATCGAGTTGCTGGGATCGGTCGTTGCGGAGAAACTCGAAACCGCCAATTCTGACGGTGAACACCAGAACTCCTGCAAACTCGCCTGACCCGTCGGGATGTTCGAAGATCGGAGTCGAGATACCGATTTTCCAGGTCCGAGTGGTGGTACTCTGAAACGCGGCCGAGAGATGCGCAGCTTGAATGTGGGAAACCTGGGGCGGGCGTACCCGTTTGTCGGCCAGGTCATGTGGACCACCGTGAAAGTACGTCCGATAGGCAAAATTCTTACCCACCGATTGTGACCGGATAGACGGATTGTCGTAGGCAACCGCTAGCATCGTACCGGCCGCGTCGAGCGCAAACAGGCTGGCAAATCTCGGCGGCAGTCCTTCCTCTTGGTCGGCCCGTAGGTAGAACTGTAGTCGCTGTTTCAAGTGCTCCCGCAACTTTACCCGTTCGGACTGATCGGCAAATGCAGGTTGGAGCTTCTCGAATAGATCACTCTCGGTCTGCGACCGGGAGATCTGCTTCAGCGGTTCCTAGTCATGCACCTTTTGAAATCGTTGACGGAACGTGGGCTCATTCGCCTCGTATCTGGCGATATCGAAGTACCGCTTGATTTCGTCTTCGAGGCGGCGGGCAATATGGAACGCCGCGAAGCGGTTGCTTTCGTAAGCCCGTCGCCGGATGGCATCGGTCGACTGGTGCTTCGCCTGCTGGTAACCTCGCCAGGCAAAGACCGTCATCAGGAACAGGAGTACGAACGGTCCGACCACTCCCAACACCATCAATGGACGCCGGAGTCGGGCGCGGGAACGAGCTCTCAAGTCGTCCAGGATCTCCTGGATCGACGCGTAACGGTCGCTCGCATCGTGCGCCAGGCAACGCTGCGCGATTTCCGCGAGCGGTCGATCCATCAGCCCGCGGACCGCGAGGTCTTCGGTGATTGGCGGCGAGGACCGTAGTAATGCGCGATACTGTTGGAGACGGTGGGGAAGATCGCCGGAAGCGTCGATGGCCTCCTGGGCGCGGTCCGTGCGGTAGGGGGGATGTCCCGTCAACATCGTGTACAGCAACACGCCCAGCGCGAAAACGTCCCAACGCGGGTCGGGCGCGGCTTGGAGACTCGCCTGTTCCGGTGCCATGAAAAACAGCGTACCCAGGGCCGGGGACTGTTCGGACGAGAGTCGGGACTGTCCGAAGTCTGCCAGCCGCGGTTTGTGGTCTTCGTCGAGAAGAATGTTGGCTGGCTTGATATCGCAGTGGAGTACTCCCTTGCTGTGCGCATGCTGTAAGCCCACCGCGATTTCACGAAACAACTCGACCGCTTCATTGACCGGTAGCGGACCCGCCTTGCGGAGATAGTCGTCGAGCGAGCCGTTTTCGACGTACTCCATGACATAGTACGGAGGGCTGGCATCCCATCCCACGTCGAGCAACTGCACGACGTATCGATCGGCCGCCAAGAAAACGAGCTTTTCGGTCTCGCGGTCCAGCAGCGACCAGTCGAGTCCCTCGTGGTGTAGATAGAACTTGATGGCGACTTTGCGGCGGGTCGTGGTATCCACACCCACCCAGACCTCGCCATAAGCCCCGCTACCGAGAAAGTAATGCAGTTCGTACCCGGGAACCTCGGCCGGTGGCCGCGCGCGCCGTAGACTCAAGTCCTTGGTGCGCTCAAGATCTGCGCTGGATTGCTGCTCTGTCCGATCGCCCACCATGCGCCCCATCGTAGCACAAGGAATGAGCTGTGTGGGATCGGTGCGAGTGGCTGGCGTACTCTCTCGGAGGACTGCGCGCTCGGAGGACTGCGCGCTCGGAGGACTGCGCGCTCGGAGGACTGCGCGCTCGGAGGACTGCGCGCTCGGAGGACTGCGCGC
>PADE01000005.1 GCA_002702965.1 Planctomycetaceae bacterium | reverse complement strand
CGACTCATCTCGGATCTCGAGGCGTCGGCACGCGAGATTCTGACCGCGATTCTCAGGACGGGCGAACACAGTGAACTTTCGTGATTCCGCACGGCCGCCTTCGGCGGGATTCCAGATGGCTCCGATGGTGGACGTCGTTTTCCTGTTGCTCATTTTCTTCATGACCACGGCAAGTTTTGTCAACACCGAACGCAATCTTGATTCCGGAATCAAAGTCGAGAAAAAGTCGAGCAGCGCCGCATCAGACCTAGAACCCGCGATCGTGGAAGTCCTTCGCAGTGGCGAGCGGTTTGTGTTTCGCCTGGGAAGTCGTGAATTCGCCGCCGCCGACGAACTGGCCGATGTGCTCCGTCAATTTGACAACAAACACGACGGGGCTTTCGTACGGGTCAGCGACGAAGTTCCGTTCCGGATGGCGGCCGCCGCTGTTCAGGCCTGCAAACACGCGGGCTATGCAATTGTCTCGTATGTACCTTTTAGCAATCATGAATAAGCTGCAGCCAACAATCTGGGTCAAGATCTGTTCGATCCCGCTGCTCGTGTATACGGTCGGCATGGGCAGCGCCGCGGATGCCCCCTCGGATGCGCAACAGGTCGACCGATTTCTGGCGCGTCTGGGATTGGTCGATCTGCAGATCCTGCACCTGGAACAGTCATTGCACCCGACCGCCAGTGGCGAACAGGCGACGAAGTTGGCCCGCCGAATCGCCGACCTCTACGCCAGCCAGTTGATGCTGCACTCGGCGGACGCGTCACGCTACCAGGAGCAGGTAGCCCGCATCCATATTCTGCTGGAACGTTTTCCAGAGGCCAGGACCACGGCGCTCCAGGTGATGCTGTTGCAGGCCGACTACAACCGTGCTGAACTGCTCGCCAGTCGCTGGATCGGAAATGCCGAAGACCAGGACTCGCACACCGAAGCGCTAGCCATTCTGGCCCGGATCACCCCCCGACTTAAGCAACTCCAAACGCAACTCAACCAACAAGCCAATCAACTCAAGGAAAAACTCGATGACCAAGACGCCGCCCGTCAGCGAGCCCTCCGCCGCCGAGCGCTAAACCGGTCTGACAACAGCAAGCGGGATCTGGACGCGACGGCTCCCGATGACACATTTGGAGTACTCCAGAGCGACTGGCGCCGGCTACAGGGGATTGCCAATCGCGCCACCTACGTGACCGCGTGGTCCCTCTACTACCAGGGGTTTCTTCAGTCCGCCGGGAAGGACAGCTCCTTGTATTCCGAGTCCCGTCGCTTGTTCGCACAGCTGTTGGGCATCGAAGCGGACGAGTCGCTCAAAGAGATCGACTCGCAATGGCTGAACCTGGAGTCCGAGTATTTGGCTCGGTCGGTGATCGGACTGGGTTTAGCCGAGGCGATCTCGGGCCATGTCGGCGACAGCCGGATCTGCTTTCAATGGCTTGAACAGGCCGCGGTGTCGCCCGAGATCCGTGACGAGGGATCGCATTGGTACGTTCGCAGTCTCTGCCAGGCGTCCGCCTGGCAGGAAGTCACCGCCTATGCGGAACGCCGGATCAGCCGGTTTTCCGGGAAACCGACCGGCGGCAAGCTGGGACTCTGTATCGCGCTTGTGCAGGCGGCCTACGGGCCGGCCAAAGACTCCCCGCAGCGTCAACCCTTGAGCGATCTCGGCCTGCGGGGACTGGCCCGGTTGCAGCAGCGGGCTTTGATCGTGGGTTTGATTTCACGTTACAAGATCCAAATCGGCGCCGCCTCGGGGATGGTGCTGCAGTGGATCAAAGGACAGCAATTGTTGAAAACGGCGGAGCGCAGTGGCCAACCAGATGACTACCGGGCGGCGGCTCAAATGCTACAAGCTGCCCTGTCTACCAAGAACGCAACCGATCAGATATCTCTCCGCAGCCGCTGCCGATACGATCTGGCGATGTGCCAGTTTCACCTGGGAAATCTGGCCCAGGCGGGACCCGGTTTTGAAGAATCGGTACCAGGCCTGAAAGCGAGTGGCGAGGCGATTGCCGCGGACGCGTTGTGGAATGCCTTTGTGTGTTATAAGCGCCTCGGCAAGGCCGACGCCCGCTACTTGCCGCGGGCCGTGAACGTGCTTGCGCGCATCCAGCGCGACTACCCCCAACACAAGTACGCGCGGGAGGCGAGTCGCTGGACCGCGCTATTGATGCGAGACGCATCTCCCGACAAAGTCATTCGACAATTGCAACGCGTCGCACCGGATGACGCTGGTTACCTCGACGCCCAATACGACCTGTGTACCTTGCTGCATCAGCAATGGTCACGCCAGCGGGACGATCCCACGCAAAGCGCGCGTTTTGCCGATGGAGTACGAGGTGCGGCCGAAGCATTCCACAGCGTGGCAGACAAACAGGTTGCCGCCCGCCGCCGTGTCAAAGTACTGGTACTGGCCGCCGAAGTCTCACTGTTCGCGGAAGAACCGTTGCTGGAACTGGGTGCCGGGTTCTTGACCCGCGCCGAGCCTTTCGCCGAATCTCTGCCGACGAGCGACTCCGCTCTGTCAGACTATCACTATCAGTGGCTGCGGGTCTCCCAATTCCGGGCGCGTGACGCGGCGCTTCGAGAACACGCCAACTGGTTGGTAAAACACGCCACGCAACCCACTTATCGGTTGGTCGCTCTGGTCACGTCTGCGCAGGTCGTGGACCGCGAGATCCAAAAGGCCGAAGGCGCCCGAAAACAGTCTCTGTTGGAAGAAGGATACCAGGTGTACCTCAAACTCAGCCGCCGACTCGGCGACGGGCGAGCGGCCATCACCGGACATAAGAATGCGCGCGTCGCCGTATCGCGGCTCGCCTACTACGCGGCGGCGCTGAAGAAATTCTCCGAGGCGGTCGCCCTACTCGATCGGTTGGTCGCCGCCTTTCCCAAAGATCCCGGTTATCTCAAACGGGCCGCCCATGCGCATCTCAGCGCCGGCAATCCAAAGCAGTCGGTGGTACATTGGCGAACGCTGCTGGCGGGGTCGGCCAAATCCTCGAATACCTGGTTCGAGGCCAAATACCATCAAATACGCTGTTTGCAGATGCTCGATCGGCCTCGGGCGCAGCAAGTCCTCAAACAGTTCAAGTTGCTACACCCGAAGCATGGCCCGCCTCTATGGCGAGAACGATTCCGACAACTGGAGGATCAAGGCGGGCCTCCCAACCGCGCGCAGCGGCTACCCCGTAAGCAGAGTTAGTGGTAATGGAAACACCTGACAAACCCGAGCGATGGCGTGGGGCGGGGGACCCGAGTCTCGCGCAGGCGTTTCTCGAACAGGTAGCGCCGTTGCTTCGCGATCAGCCCACGATCACGCCCGCATTGGAATCGCGATTAGCGGCCATCGCTGAGCAGGTTGGGATGTCGGAATCCCAACGACAGCTCGCGGTGCAGTTGTTACTACAGCAGCGCGCCCTCGACAATCCGCTTGCCGACGACTCGCCGCCAGTGGGTGACGATGGCCCGCCAGCGGTCCAACCTGCCGCAGGCGACGGGGCCCAACAGCCTCCCCCACTTCCAGACACCGCGTCTGCACCACCGGTGCAGACGGCGCCTGCGCCGGCGGATGCCCCCCCACGATCTCTCGACGAGGGCCGCAGTCAGGCGCCAACCGAGCGATTTCTCGAGAGCGCGATCGAGCTGATCGCCGCACAACAGGGGAACGGTGCGCCACACAAATCTAGATTGGCACAATTGGCGCAAGAGAGCGGCCTATCGGACACGGCAACGAGTGATCTGCTGGCGTCCTTGACCGGAGTCGCCATCGAATCTCTAGACCACCCGTCGCCGCCAGACCCCGCAGCCCCAGTCCCCGTTCCACCTCCACGAAGCGATTCAGAGAAGACACCGGACCTGTTGTTTGTCGACTACGCGCGTGAGGTTTGCCAACGGATTCAGTCCCAGACGTTGTCTCGGGGCGCGGTGCGCAAGCTCGCCAGGATCGGTCGCAACCAATACCGCTTGTCGTCGGTGTACGTCGGCCAGTTGCTCCAGCAAGTCGCCGACGACTGCGGAGTTCAAATGCCCGGCCAACCGGCGCCTCCAGAGCCGACCACTCGGACGGGCGTGCCGGACGATCCGCGACTGAATGCTTTCCTCGAAGCAGCGGCTCCGATCCTGGCGGAATACCGCGGGATTACGCCGCAAAGCCGTCTGCTGCTATCGGCGGTTGCCGGCGATCATCAATTGTCTGAAAGCGATCTCGAGTTAGCGATCGGTCACCTCCAAGCCGATCCGGCTGGCGTCTCCGATACCCCCGTATCGGGAAGCCAGCTGCGGGAACGCGTCGAGTCGTTTCGCAGACATTTGGGTGAAGTCCTTCTGAAACAGCCGCACGGCATCATCACGCCCCGGATCCATCGCAAGCTGCGCGAAGCGGGTGTCCAGGGAGAGGGGCTCCCGATTGCGCTCGCCAAAGAGACGATTCAATCGGTCGCTCAAGAAGCCGGTGTGCGCACGATCACCCAAGAGCGCGCGGTCGAGTTCATCGACCGCCTACTCGACGACCTGCTCGAGCATCGATCCCGCATCAATGGAACGATGCGACAACAACTCCACCAAGAGGGCCGACAATGGGGGTTAGCCGCCGACCAGGTCAACGCCGTGATCAGCGAACGGCTGGCTGCCAACCAGGTTCGCCGGATGCGCGCGGCGCGGTGGACAACAACTGTCTTTGCGCTAATGTTTGTCGTACTGTTGGGGATCTGCGCGGTGCTCGTCTACCAGATTCTACAGTACGAGCCGCCCGTCGCGCGCCCAGGCGCAAACCCCACCGGTGCTGATACCGAGCGAGACGGCACATCGGAAAACAGCGGGACCGCCCCCGTCAGCAGCAGCCCACCGGTCGGCAACGACTGGTGGGATGGGGCACTGGTGGTCGCCATCACTCAGGCCCGAGGAGCGGACGCCGCATGGAGAGAACCGCTGGAACAGGTGCGCGCCAGCAGCGAGACGACGCGCTCACAGGCGTACCAGCAGCTCGTCGACTTGGCCAGTAAAGACGTCGACAACCGCACCAAGCTCCAACTGTTGGGAAACGTCCTGGCCGGGTGTTATGCGTCGGAACCGTCCGACGTCAGCGCCGGCCAACTCCACGACGCGCTGCTGATGACGCTGATCGACCCCGAGGCAACTCTGGACCCGAAGCAACAGGCACCGTTCGAACTCAGTATCTGGGCGATCGAGACCGTCGCCACAGCGCTCTCGCGCCAAAATATTCCCGACGAGCGATCCGCCGAGCTTGCCGAGGCCGCCGGTGAACGGGTCGGTTGGCTGATCGATGCAAGCCTGTCCTCCCAGGATCTACACCGGCAATGCCGCGCGGCCATTTCACGCCATTTCTTTTACGTCTTGACCGTCGCCGTTGCGTTTCACCCGGTAGCGATCCACTCATTGCACGATTACGTCTACGAGGATGCTCGCAACTGGCTCGACGGCGCCGAACTCGATCGATTGGACGCCGAGTTCCTGGTCGAAGCACTGCCTCGTGTGGGAGACGATTGGGATGGCTACCGCGTCGCCGTCGAACGCTGTGTTCGGTCTCCCGATCCGGCGGTGATACTCAACCTGCTCGACATGTATCAGCAAGCCACGAATCGTACGCTGATCTCCTACCTCACCGACCTCTTGCTGGCCCGCGCCGGAAAACCCGCCGGGGGGGCCAAACTAACGCCCGAGGATGTGGCCGAACGCGTCCGCGTGAGCTTGGGTACCGACTCGGCAACCACCCCAGAAGGGCGCTGGAGAGTTCTCTGGTCGGCGGCATCAACCGCCGTCGATCGATTGTCCGAGGGCCCGGGTGGCGCGGAATGGGCGCTACTCGACGACGTGCTGCAATTGGCGCATCTCAATACGATGGCCTGCGCGCTAGACCAGAAAGACCTCGGCGTCGCCGTTTTCGACAAACTGCACCGCCAGGGCGCTCCTCCGGCCACTCGAAATCTCGACGACCCTGGGCGGTCGTCCCGCTCCCCCTTCCTGGGTCTCTCGGGAACCACCCGCAGCATCATCGAAATCAGCCGACGTGATCGTGAAGTGACACGAACTCTGAACACTCTCTCGTCTCCTCGAGTTGGGCTGCGGCGCAGCGCGTTGTCGCGATTGGTCGAATTGACCAAGGACGCCGATCTGACAAGCGAACAAGCTACCAAATTCTCACGCTACCTCACCGCAAAGGGTAGGAACCAAACCGAATTTGAATATCTGCTTGCGGCGCTTCCCTATTTTCGACACCTGCCATATCTGAAACTGGCGTTGGCGGACTACGTCGGTGCACAGCAAACCGTCGCTCCAAAACTGGCTCAAGTGGTCGCCCGATTACTCGGTCACGAGGAACCCGACGACGGAGCCTCGAAAGTCGCCCTGCAACAACAATTGCTGCAAGCGGCTCTACCCCTGGGAAGCGGTGACGACGGACGGTCGGAGGCGGGGATCCACGACAGCGCCCAAGAATTGCTCACCGAAGCGTATGCGACACAAGCCCGCTTGCGGGGGCTGCCAGCTGCCCAGTATCAGGGAGCCCGCTCCCCGTCTGAAGTGCTCGCCGCGCTGGTGCGGCATGCGGCCGGATTGCTGGAACCGAGCGTGGAAGGTCCAGACCGACGATTCGTCATCGAAATCGACAAACGGATCGCCGCCGCCGAATACCTTTCGCAAAACGACTTCGCCTTGACGGTCCGCCTGCAGCGCCTGTGGTTGCGGCTGTTGGCGCTGAACGTTGTCCAACGGCACGCCAAACTCGCAACGCAAGCGGAAGCGATCGTCCGACAACTCCATCAACAAGACGATCAATCGACGCGACTGGTCGCGCAACTACGCAGCGGTGAGACGGCGCTGTTACAAACCTGGCTGCTGTTGGCAGAGGAGACACAATGATCGGCTCAGCCGCCATTTCGGATCGACACACACGCTCTCCCGGTGCCCCCGGCACCACGATGTTGCCAAAACTGGCGCTCGCGGGATGCCTGTGCATGATCACCACCCAGGTCGCCAGTGGAGTGCTTATTTCCACCAAGGGCGGAGAGGAGGTACGGGGTTTCCTGATCAGTCAAGATGACGCGGCGGTCGTCATCGATGAAGTGCGAGCCGACGGAACAACGATGCGGCGCACGATCGCCCGAACGGAGATTGCTCTGCTCGTGGTCACCGTCTCGGCAGCCGAACTCGCAGGACTTCGACACGAGCGACCGACCGATTATCGGGATCTGGCGGAAGAACTGGCGGTCAAGCGCAAGGATCCGGAGGCGCACCGCACTGCGCTGCGCCTCTACCTCACCGCAGCGTTCCTCGCCCCCGAGCGGTTGGGGCGCAGTTCGCTATTGGGCATGGTGAGCCTAGCACGCAATCCAAACGAAGAACGCCGCTTCCGAGCGATGCTCTTCCTGATCGATCCGGAGTCCGATCGAGCGGTCCTCCGAGAACCGGATCGTTCTCGTCCGGCCGATTCAAACGCGGCCGAAGTCCACAACCGCTTGCTGGCGGCGGTCCGCGCCCTGCGACACGGGCGCAAGTCCGAGGCCTTACGGATCGCCCAACGCGTCGACGTCAAACAACATTTGAAACGGTATCGAGACATTCTCGAGCACCACGAGTTAATCACCGCCTGTACCCCGGGTATCCAGCGCAGGAAACTGACGCCGCTGATGTTACAGAAGCTGATCAAGCTCGAACTGGCGATCATCTCTCCGGTCGCCAGCAAGCTGGAATCCGATGAAGAAAAAGAGCGCCACGCCTCCTGGTCGAGTCTGTTCCGCCGCATGGCCCCAGGACCGCTGCGGCCACTGCGGCTGGAGTCCCTCACCGAATTCGATCCGAGCAAATCGCGCTTCCGCAGCGGGGCCTGGATTCGCCCTCCGAGTGCCGTACCCACGCCGTAGCGAGCGTCTGGAATGCCGACCGATCGGCGAATCCAGCGCTGCTTATCGATTCAATGTTGGTGGGAGGTACATGAAGCCGCGACCGTTCGTCGCCATCCGTCCCGAACTTCGAAGCGCGACGCGCTGGGTGTGACGGATGGCGCTCCACTCGATCGCGGACTGCAGCCGTTTTCGACTAGAAACCCTAAACCGGGTCGGGATAGACTGTGCGGATACACCGTGGGACAACCATCGACTCGCGGATTTCCTGCGACCATTCCAGCCACCCGTACACCCGTTTGGCAGGGGACCAGATAACATGCTCAATGAGGGCGACGAACCAGTCCCCGGCTACCGACTCGAAGGATTTCTGGGGCGTGGGCAGTTTGGTGAGGTGTGGCGGGCGAGCTCTCCGGGAGGAGCCGCGGTGGCGCTCAAGTTCCTCGATCTACGCGAGCGCCAAGGAGTCAAAGAACTTCGCGCCGTACAACAGATCAAAACGATTCGGCATCCACACCTGGCCTCGGTGATCGCACTGTGGCTGCTGAACTCCGCTGGTGATGTCCTCGGTGACAACCTGCTCTCTGTGGCGGCTGATAACCGCCCACGTCGCGATGAGGAAGTCCAGCGAGACACACAGCTGCCAACCGAGACAGCCACCCTATCGGCGGAGCAGATACCGCGCCGCTTAGTCGTAGCAACGCTACTCTGCGACAAGAACCTGTGCGACCGACTCAAAGAATGCCAACAGCAGGGTCTCGACGGAATTCCACCAGACGAGTTGCTGAGCACGATGGCGGAGTCCGCTAAGGGAATCGACTTCTTGAATGCTCCACAACATCGCCTAGAAGACGATCGCGTGAGCATCCAGCATTGTGACATCAAACCGGCTAACATCATGCTCACCGGCGATTCGGTGATGATCGGAGACTTTGGATTGGCGCGGTTCTTTAGCGACTCCTGGGCCACGCTTACGGGAACCGAGATGGCCGGTTCGCCCGCCTATATGGCCCCCGAGTGTATCAACCAGAGACCTTCCCCGAACACCGACCAATACTCTCTGGCGATTACGTATTTCGAGTTGCGCACCGGCCGGCTTCCATTCGCATCAGCGAGTGTGGTCGACGTACTCGACGCGCACCGCAATGGTACGCTCGACTTGTCTGCGCTGGAATCTTCTGAGCGCACGGTCATTTCCAAGGCAACCGCGGTAGACCCCAAGGCGCGTTTCGGTTCGTGCCAAGACATGGTTCGCGCCCTAGCCGCGGCGTTTGCCGACGACGAGTCTGCAAGCACACCGCACACCGAGCGGAGCCGCCACGGGCAACGACTGGTCGGTGTGTTAGTCCTTACCGTGGCGATCACCGGGGCCGTTATCGGGAGCCGCTTTCTCAAGACGCCCAACCCACCAACCAACTCCGCCCCGCTCGCAGCGCGTGGTATCAGCCGAGAGAGTCTGGCGCTCGCGCAAAACCACGCCCGGGAGGCGTTCCAGATCGCGGCCCGCGCCGAGGACGATCTGGCGCAGTGGGACACCGCGGTGACACGGTACCAGCAAGCACTGCGCATCGACCGGGGTACCTATGCGGTCGTTCCTCCGTTAGAGGCGGTTGTCAACCAACCCGAGCAGGACCGATTCACCATGAGGTGCCTGGCGACTTCGCACGGGCGTGATTGGCTCGTCACCCGCTTACACGGCAATCAGATCGTGCTGTGGCAGCTCGGTCACAGCCCATTCACCCACGGCGTGATTCACGAACACCAGAATGCCTCCCAGTCGTCGGGCGATATATGCAACGTAACAGCGCGCGGACAGTACGTCGTTTCGGCGGACCTCGACGAACGAATCTGCATTACCAAACTCGACAACGCAGGATCCGTCGTGACCACCGTCCGGCCGACAAAATTGCGAGGTTGGGCGCTGTCTATCAGTTTCGATCAGCGGTGGCTGGTCGCCGGGAATCTCGACGGGCACCTGCACCGCTGGGATCTGAGTTGGCAGGATCCACAAAGCGAACCCGTGCTGCTGGGCCAACACGCCGACCAAGTCCACGAGGTTGTGGTGACCCCGGACAATCACTGGGCGATCAGCGCCAGCACCGACGGTCACACAAGTCGTTGGAATCTACAGCAACCCGATCCAACATCCCAGGACGCTCAGCTGACGTCTCGACGCACTGATTCATCCGCGCTGGCGGTTTCTGGCGACGGCCAATTTGTCGCCTTTGGGAAGGCCGCCAACCAACAAGGTGAGTATCCGATCGCGTTGGTCCGTCTAACGAACGGACCGTCTCCCGCCCCGAAAAGTGGACACCTGGACGCCGTTTCGTGCCTCGCCTTTGGTCCCCCGTCGTCGCTAGAAAACGACTCAGACCGGGCATCGCTGCTGGCCAGTGGCAGTTCCGATGGGAGCGTTCATGTTTGGGATCTCGCACAGCCCGACAGCCGTGCACTCAACGGCCAACATACGGGCGAAGTTCGTTCGATCGTGTTTGGTCCGGTGGCCGGCTGGATAGCGAGTGGCAGCGACGATGGCACCGTTCGGCTGTGGCATTACAGCGATCCGGCCAGCCGCCCGCTTGTACTGGATGGTGCCAGCGGGCGAATCGCTCAAGTCGCGATCACGCCGCGGTGGTTGGTCGCGGGGTGCCACAACGGGGCGCTACTCACATGGGATCTGCGACGCTGCCTGGTCGTCAAACTCGCCTGCGACGCGCTGCAAATCCCGGTTGCGCAACCGGCCGCAAAGTAGCGACAGAACCGGTCACGTTTGGAACAGCGGCTGTCAGCGAATCCGTTCAGCCACGGCGTCGTGGATCCGAGGAAAGTGCTCGAAACGGTTTTCCCCTTTCCGGTCGTCCCAGCGGAGATTACGGCGAATGAAGTCGGCTTCGCTGCTGTCTTCAAAGTGCGCCAGAATCTGCGTAAGGTGGTACCGCGCCTGATCGCCATCGAGCAACGTGAGACCGTCTGGGGCATCGGCAACACCCCAATCTCCGCTGTAGATTCCCGCCAGCATCCAATGCGCGCGGCGGGTGATGTGCAGAGGGTTCTCCGGCGCCGCGCGGGCCAGTCTTTGGTAGATCTTGGTGGCGTTCACAAAGTCCTTTTTGATTAGCAACGCATAGTCTGCCTCGATCTCTAGGCGCAGGTAACTGAAGCGAGCTTGATCACGGCGGGCAAACGCGGACTTCAGCCAGCGTGAACTGCGTTCCCAGTGAACCTGCGCCGCATCCTGCATCCCTTCGCGAATCAGCGCCTGTCCTTCATTGAACGCGACATTTGCGAGCAGCAGCGCCACCAGCGGGTTTTGCTGGTCTTCCTGTTGGGCCGTCTGGAGTTCCTCGCGAGCGCGTTGCAACAGTCTGGTACCGTCCTCGCTTCCCACCGGATAAGCCACCGCTTTTTCCAGAAATTCGAATCCCATCAGCAGATGGGAGCGCGCGGAGGCGGCGGTGGTCACCGGCTGCAGCATGCGCCGCTCGGCAGTCGACCCATCGCGCACAAACTCCAGAGCCTCGATCAGACGCAGGTCGACTCCGGACTCACGAACCTTCTCGATCAGCCGATTCATCAACCGCGATGTCAAATCGACAACGGGCAACTGGTCACTCGACCGTACGATGTGCCGCGCCAGGTCCCTGCCCATCGCCTGATGATAGATGGCCGACTGGATCTGCAAACGTTCTGCTGATTTCGACACGGTCCCCCAAATCACGTAGTCGACTCTCAACGCCGTTGCCAGAGACGGCAACAGGTCGGCGCCGCGAATACCCTGGGATCTAAACCGGATGACTTGGCGTTCCACCGCCAGAGGACTCTGGAGTTCGGCGCCGGGAATGGCCCGAAAACGATGCCGCAATTCGGCGGCAACCTGAACCTCGGGCCGAGTTGGATCGAACGCACCCGCCGCCTGAAGTTCCTGAAGCGGCATGTGAGGCAATACGGCCACCCGAATCCGTCGCTGTTCCGCCACGAACGCTTGTTGCTCACTCGCTTGCGCACGGGCCGCGTCGATCGATTCACGAGTCAATTTCCCAACTTTCCGATATCGCACCTGCTGAATGCGGGCCGCTTCCTCTACTGCACTCCGAATGTCGGCATAGGACAAATCGAGCATCAGCCCACCCGTATCGGTGGCCAATCGATTCATGAACCGCTGTGTCTTTGGCAGAATCTCCCGGTAGCTGACCAGGTCCTTCTGGCGACTGTTGCACAACACGCTGTTGATCTTGATGTCCAGGCGTTTGGCCGTGCTGATCAACTGTTGAGTAGAGACTCGCCGCCGCGCTTTCGATGCCTCTTCGCTAAACCCCTCGTCGAACGGTGGTGCATCACCAAACACGATGACCCAGCGGGATGCGTTGGGCGATCGTGACCAATTCAATTCGGTCAGCGCCTGATGGATGCCGAGATCGACAAGTTCCGGAAAATAAGGGGCACCCGATTCGATCTGAATCTGGTCGATGCCGGTGCGCAGGACCTCGCGATCGTCGGTGAAAGCGCGCAGCTGCGCGCCGGCATCATTCTGGATCTGTGGCGTGTGCAGTGGAAAAGAGGAAACTCCGGACCGCGCTCCCTCGTCTCGAAACACCACAATTTGAAATGAAACATCGGCCTTGTAGCGTTGCAGGTCGTCGATCATCTGTCGCAGCGCACGGCGGATCCCCACAATCGCGGTCCCCATACTCTCCGTCCCGTCAATCACGAGGGCGATTTCCAACTCGGGGCGAGCGACTTCCAACAGGTCCAGAAAACTCCGCTGTACCAAGCCCATCGTGCGGGCGCGCGGCGCGCGGCGGGGACTAAAAATCGTCTCCAGAACCGCTTCTGTCGTTGACGGGCTGAGATCCTGCGCCGAGGTGGATCCCGCAAAGGCGAAAAGGACCAGCGGTAACCCGAGCCAACACCAACGGATCTGCGGGGAGTACATGACGACTATCCCTGATCGGTCGACAACGAGAATTCCAACTCTCGTAGAAATCATACGCCTTTTCGATAGGCATGAACAACTGGACTCGCGAACCGGGTAACTCAGCCATTCCGATGTGGTGCCTTGTGAGTATCGCGGGAACTCTCTGGTTGCGTCTTTCGCAGAAGACGTGTATCAAACGCGTGTGCCGCTGACGGTAGTTCGAGGCCCGCCGTACGACCGCATCCCTGCCAGAGGCCGCGATGGACAGATGCCACCTCCGTTCCAATGCTCGACTCGTCGGTGGCGCACTGATCTGGATGGGAATGGTCGCCCCGCTTTCGGCTCAGTTGCCCAGCGAATCAGCGTTGCCCGGTCAACAGCGCACGGCCCGCTCACTTCCCGACGAGTCCGCCCTGCCGGATCGAGGTCGCCGGCGGCTGCCTGAGAACATCGGATTACCCGCCGAAAACAGGATTCCGCCCAGCATTGCGGGCCGCCATAAGTCAGCCGTAACGACCTACTCGCTGGACGATCTGGCGACCCGCCCTAACGCCCATTCTCTCACCACGGATCTGCTCGCGCAAATCGTGCGACCGGACCGCAGCCCGGATGGGACTCCCTGGCTGCAACTGCACCTCAAAGGCCACGTCGGACGGATCCGCGGACTGGCCTTTAGCGGCGATTCGCGGAGACTCTGTTCTGCTGGCGATGACAAGCGGGTGTTCGTTTGGGGGCCAACCACCGACGCGAAGTCCAAACCGGCCGCATGGAGCTACCAGCGGTCGATCCACTGGCAGATCCAGCGCGGCAGTCGTGGGCGAATCTACACACTGGCGACCAGCGACGATCTGTTGGCCATTGCCGGACACGGCGCCACAGGGGGCTTGGGGGAAATCTTGTTGGTCGATGCGCGCACGGGTGACTTTCAAGTCGCGCTGGTCGACCAACAAATCGGGCACCGACAGGTCGTTGTCTCGCTGCATTTCTCCCCCGATCCAGAGCACCCCGGTCTGGCATCGGTCGATCGCGAGGGCCGGGCCCTGTACTGGCAACCGGATAGAACCGGACAGTGGCGTGCACGGGTCATTCAACCTGCCGACCGGGAACACTACGGCGCGGAATTGGCCGGTCGACTTTATCCGTTTCGCGAGTCTGCGCAGGTCCTCATGCTCGACGCGGAACACCTCGTGTTGCCCGTCTTTTTCTCCCAACCCGATCGTCCCACCGCGGTCGCCTGGCAGCTGCGCCAATTCGATGTCGAGACCGGAGATTCACAGCCTCTTCTGGAGGGCGCCGACGGACTCCACCGAGGCATGGTTACGGCGCTGGCTTGCTCACGAGATGGTTCCCGCCTGGCATCGGCGGATCTTGCTAGGTTTGCAGGCCCCAACGCTTTCCGGTTCTTCCTGTGGGACCTAGAACGCCGCCAGCAGGTCACACAGCGAACCGACCGGTTGCCACTCTCGCTGGCGTTCTCGGAAAATGGCCAGACGCTGCTCGTCGGCACCAGTCGGACAGCCGAGAAATCGGCTGTCGTACAGAACTGGAACACCTCCGATAGTGGCGCATTAGAAAAACGCCAACCAGATGTGCCCGTCTCATCCGACGTGTACGCCTGCGCCATCAGTCCCGACGGCAACCACCTGGCATACACGTCCGGCGCCGAGGTCGTTGTCCAACCAGCCGCCCACCCCGGGGATCGTCATCGGTTGCGCGCCCCGATCTCCGCCCCCTTGCGCGTCGCCTGTGCGCGCCGAGGCCCCGGTTACCAGGTCGCGATCGGCAACCGGAAAGAGGGCGGACAGATCCCACTGGCGCGGATATTTGATGCCAGCGCACCGCAACTCAACAGCCCGCCGCAAGTGGACGAGAAGGACTGGACCCAACCCCAAGAACACCGTGGGCGCTGGAGGTTGGTGCGCGACGACGCGCAGTCCCCGCCCCGAATCCTGCTCACGGCGAACGGTCGCACCGCGGGACAGATCCCATTTGATCTGAACCTCCATGGCAACCCCAGCGCCTGGTGCTGGATACCGGATGCGGATGGCAACCCGCGCGCCGTCGCGATCGGCGCCCAGAAAAATAACAATGTGTACGTCTTTGGGTTGACCCGGGAGGGGATCTGTCCAATTCTGCGTGTCTTTCGCGGCCACGGTAGCGAAGTCACCAGCTTGGCCGTTACTCACGATCGACGTTATCTCGTTTCCGGGGGACTCGATACGACGATTCGCTTTTGGCCGCTGGCACAGTTGCGAGACGAGGACAGACTGATCGATCGATGGGGCGCGCAATTTGCCGTTGGCAACGACGATGCGCTGGAGGTCATCTCGGTGCGTAAAGACGGTCCGCTTTACTTTCGGGGGGTCCGCCAAGGCGACACCCTGAAAGCACTGACCTGGTACGATCTTCAAGCGGCCGTGAACAAGAACAAACCTGTGGTCACGCGCAAAACCGCCAAACGCATTCTGCAACGCCTGCGGCAGTCGCCGTGGGACACGCTCTCGATCTTTCATTTCATGCGTGGCCGCGCCCCCCGCCCGCTGTTCCAGATGTTCCCCGCCTGGCAGCCCTTGGTGTCGCTGGTGGTCAGTGAGAATCGCGAATGGGCTTTCTGGACGCCCGCGGGTTATTACGACGCGTCGTTCGAAGGGCATCGGCTGTTCGGATGGCAAGTCAATCGCGGTCTCAATGCGCCGCCCGACGTATTCCTGGCAGACCAGATGCGAAAGGCATTGGAGCGACCCGACGCGATGTCACGATTGCTCGAGACTGGAAATCTCGATGACGCATTGCTACAAATCGACGCGAAACTTCCGACGGAAGCCCAACGGGCGGTCGAAGAGGCATACGCGTTGAAACCGACGGTGCGCATCAGTGAACCCGCCGAGCACAGTCGGACCGATGCGGCCACCGTCCGCTTGAAGGCGACGATTACGATCCGCAATGGGCAGCGGCTGGTACCACCCAAAGCTTTTGCCAACGGCGTCCTGGCGACCCACCGCCGGCAGGTCAACCGGCAGTCGATCAT
>PADE01000004.1 GCA_002702965.1 Planctomycetaceae bacterium | reverse complement strand
TTCTTCATGTCATCGTTCTTCATGTCATCGTTCTTCGTGTCATCGTTAGGCGCCGGTCTGAGCGTCCAATGGAAGAATTGGAACCTGAGCATTCTGGCGCGTCGACCGATGCCTTCGAGCCATAAAATAAAAGCCCTTGTGTTGATCCCCCGGTGGTTGTAGCAGCACAAGCCGGTGGTTGTAGTAGCACAAGAAAGAGAATCGGGTGGTGACGCGCTGTGTTGCCGGAGCGAGGCCGTAGGCCGACCGGCGGCAGCGCCCCCGGCCGCGGTGGCAGCCGGGGTTTGGCAGTTCAACGAGCGATGCGGTCGGTAGTGGTGGTAGTCCCGTCTCCAGCGATCGATGACCCCGCGAGCTTCCGCCAGACTCAGGAATCGTTCTCGGTTGAGTCGTTCGCCGCGCAACGTACGGTCAAATGATTCGACGCGTCCGTTTTCCCAAGGACTTCCCTTGGACATGAAAAGCCTTGGACATGAAAAGCGTCTGCACCACGGCGCGATGCAGCCAGCGGCGAACCGCCTTGGCCGCGAATTCTTTGGTCGTCTCCCCATTCTCCGAATAGTAACCGCGGGCGAATTCGCAGTATCACACCAGCACTTCGCAGGGCGGCACACCCGGTCGACTCACGTATTACGCGGTTAGCAGCCTATCAGAACCCTATCCGCAACCGATGTGGACACTTCGGAGCCGAAGGTTAGAGGTTCGACTCCTCTCGGGGATAATGACTTACGTCGATCTGTGTCACCCAGTGTGACCCCTAGTTTGATCCCAGATCCCCGGCGCGCCTCCACCCGATCGGCGATCGCAATGGTCGCTGGGCCCTGTTTACCGCCAGCGCAACCAGCCGGCCGGCCTGCGCTCTGCTGGCCGTGTGGTAAGTGAGTGAACCAGCGCGCTGCGTCCTTCCCGGGCCACACTCGGAAAACGGGACCGGAAAGGACCCGCAACCTCACTCACTCCCCCGGCGGGGCAGAGGGGGAGGATTAGACATGCGAGGCCTGGAACATCTCAAAGACGATGCACAACGAGCACAACAGTCGAGTTTCTTGGGATGCCGTTGTTCTACCTCGGTAGCGTGTCGCGTTACCACAACACGTCGAACCTACGGAGAGATGGATCAGAACTTATTGCTCGCCTTCCCAGTCCTTTTCGCCACAGTCTCAGTGACGTTGACACGTTGTCAAACTGCCCGAGGGCGATCACGATGAACCTCAGGAAAAGCAACTCGGAACAATCCTGCGGATTCATCACGTATTAATTGTCTGGCCTCAAGAACTCGGCAAGTTTTGCACGTAACGCACCCCTCGCTTTTGTTCGATAATCAACTCTCGCATCACCGATTTCGTCTCCACCTTAATCTCGGCGGTTGATTTCCACCGCCTCGACGTCGTGTTCCTGCTTGAAGTCAATGTCGAAATGATCGACTGTGCTGTGGTGAGCAAGTAGCGGCGAGCCGTAATGCAATACGGTCATTGCTCCAGTTTCAAGTCTCGCCTGCGATCCTCTTTTCAGAGTTTGCACCGACTGCAAATGCGGAGGATTCATTGTCGGATGTTGTTCTTGATCGCCACATCGTCTTGGTTTTGGTCTTCGTTCTTAGATCGTGTGGTTCTTCCACACGCTGATAATTGCGACCGTGGAGAAGTGCGTATTTCGCACCGGAGAACGAAGAAAACTAATTTGACACGACGGGCTGCTCACTGAACTCGTGTGGAAGCTGAAGTCTCATCAGAGCTTGACTCACCAACTCCGCACCTTCTTTCAAGATATGAAACTGAATGTCGCAATACCGATCTCCGACAGAATACGGATACCGGTATTGCCCCAATAGGTTTCCAGTATCCAACGTAGCGTCAATCAAATGGCACGTTGCCCCCAAACGATCTGTCATACCGTAATACAAGCGCCATAGCATGGAGTGAACTCCACGCACTTCAGGACACACTCCTGCGTGCATATTGAGCGTTCCAAGCCGACATTTCTCATAAATACACGTTTCAGGATACCGGCTGCCCCGTGAATCGCACCACGTGTTTAAGTGGTAATCTGTTTGCTGTGATGGGTCGCGAGAACAGCCTCGGGTGCTGGTAGCCTGTGTAACGACGGCGTGACAGCGATAACTTGTGGTCTTCTCTCAATTAAAACGGAGACCACAACATGCAGAAAACCGAAGAACGGGTCGTTATCTGTCAGGAATTGGAGAAACGCATGGCATCATTTAGTCGTCACCTTCTGACTTGCGTGTTGCTGCTCATCGTTACGATAGGCATTGCAGTTCCAGCGGTTTCGGCGAACAAAACGCTGAAGCCGGCAGAGTTGTCGGGAGACGAGACCAAGGCGTTCAAGTCCACGTGCAAAGCGTTCGCCGAGAGCTTCCTGAAGGGGGACGAGGGCGGCGTTCGGAAAGTCTGCATTTCTAAGTACCTAGTCTCGGAGGTGTTTAGCCCGGAGCTTCTACAGCATGGCCGCGATACCCTTCATAAGGTGATCGTCGAAGGAAACACGAAAAGGTTCACCGAGTTCCGACGGAAGCTTGGGAGCCTCGAAGGATTCAAGTACCTGAGCGCCGAGCATGGATACCGACTCAGCAGATCGGAGGCATACGCTGACCCGAGCCTAGTTCTCAAGAACTCCTATGTGGTCATGGCGTACGGCAACCGGTTGATTGTGAAGGTCAAGCTCGAAGAACTTGTCTACATTGGCGGCAAGTACCATCTGACTAAACTGGACTGAAACTGACCTGCCCCGCGGACGGTACTAGTTCTTGAGTTCGGTTCAGCCTGTCATTTCCTTTGAAGAGATTCTCGGTCGGTAAGCTCCGTCTTGACGAGTCCGGCCATGGCTGGTTCGCTTCCGGGGACGAACTGCAAGATCAAGCACTAGCCCCACTCCCCCTCGGCCCCACGCCGGGGCTGGGGGTGGGGATGTACCAGACGCCCTTACCATCGCCACGATGCCGGCCTTCACCGCGCGCGGCAGGTCCGCCCACGTTTCGATCACACTCAGCAGATCGAGGTCGAAAGGGGGCGGCTTCCCGGCCACTGTCGGCAGATGTTGTGTCGAAGATCGGTAACACGAAGAGCCCTTGGTGGCAAACGGCTGGACCGGATCGATGAACGACCCACGCTACCTGGCCGGCCCATGGGGGGTGGAACGAGTTGGGAACGGGCGACCCTGGCGTCACGGATCTCTTGTGTGGAGCAGTACACGGGCCAGAAAGATGTCAGCGGCGTCTTTGACTCGGAACTCTCCCGCATATTTGTGGACCGCACGGTGGCCAAGGCACTGGATCGTCGGGAGGACAGTTTCGTCTTCGCAGACGTCGTTTGTATGATGGTGGCTGGTTCAAATGACGACGGCGAGATGCGATAAGGCAACGTGATGGGGCATTCGTCTAGACAACAAGCGGCAAAAGGGCTGTCGGCAATACTACTTGCCTTTCTGTTTTCACATGGTGTTAGCGCGGAGGATCCGGAGCGACACTTTGACGAGACGGTGGCGCCGTTGCTGGCGCGCCGCTGCCTGGAGTGCCATAACAACTCGGACCGGAAAGGGGGGTTGGATCTTTCTCATTCCGAGACCACTCAACAAGGTGGCGATACCGGCAAAGTCATCGTGCCGGGGAAGCCCGACGAGAGCTTGCTGTGGCAGTATGTCAAGGACGATGAAATGCCACCGGAGAATCCGCTGGCAGCCGACGAGAAAGTGATCCTCAAGGAGTGGATCGAGAAAGGGGCTGACTGGGGTCGCACCGCGATCGACCCGTTGCGCTATACGACGGACCGACGGGCTGGCTACGATTGGTGGGCGCTGCAGCCGTTAAGTACCGACGGATTGGCGTCGTCCGTTGGCGCCACTCTGTCGCATGAATTCGTTCGCAATCCAATAGACGCATTCGTGATCCACAGCCTTTTGGATAGAGCGGTGTCGCCGTCTCCCGAAGCAGATCGCCGCACGCTGATTCGCCGACTCTCGTTCGACTTGCGAGGCCTTCCACCCACTCCAAGAGAAATAGAGGAATTCGCGGGAGATCGGTCAGCCGGAGCTTATGAGCGGTTGGTGGATCGCTTGCTGGCGTCGCCACAATACGGCGAGCGCTGGGCACGCCATTGGCTTGACATCGCCAGATTTGGCGAGAGCCAGGGGTTCGAGCGTGACAAGCTGCGGACCAACGCGTGGCGATACCGGGATTGGGTTGTGGGAGCTTTGAACAGCGACCTTCCCTACGACGAGTTTGCTCGGCAGCAACTTGCCGGTGACGTTTTCGGTCCAAACAGCGCATCGCTCGTCGCGACGGGGTTTTTGGTCGCGGGCCCTTACGACGAAGTGGGCCAGAGCCAGCAGAGCGCTGCCATGAAAGCCATCGTCCGACAGGACGAATTGGAAGACATCGTCAGCCTTGTTGGGCAGACGTTTCTTGGACTGACCATCAATTGTGCGCGATGTCATGATCACAAGTTTGATCCGATCACGCAGAAAGAGTATTACCAGCTGACTGCGGCACTAGCCGGTGTACGGCATGGTCAGCCAACCGCCATCAATGACTTGTCCACGGCTGCTGCGTTGAACGCGAAGAAGAATATCGCGTCCAGGATTAAACACTTGGCCGCTCAGGTCGACGAGATCGACAAACCGATCCGTGAGCGGATTTTGGCGGACCGCGGCAACATAGTGGAATCTGTCGAACGGCCGCAGCCGATGTCGGTCTGGGAGTTCAACGAGGACTTCCAGGACAGCATCGGCGGACTCCACGGCGAACCGCACGGCAATGCTCGGGTCAGCAACGGTTGGTTGCTTTTGGACGGCAAGTCGTTTGTTGCGACCGCTCCGTTGGCTACGGACTTGACCGAGAAAACGCTGGAGGCATGGGTCACTGTCTTCGGACTTGATCAACGCGGCGGCGGTGTAATCAGTGTTCAAAATCAAGACGGCGGACTTTTCGACGCGATCGTCTACGGCGAGCGAGAACGGCGGCATTGGCTGGCGGGAAGTAATGGCCTCACGAGAACGAATAGTTTTTCTGGCTACGCGGAAACGAAGGCTCAGCCCGAACCGGTTCATGTCGCTATTGTGTACGCGAACGATGGCACAATCACGGCCTATCGGAATGGACAAGCCTACGGCAAGGCTTACATGACCAGCAGCCTCGCGGTGTTCAAAGCTGGCACCGCACAGGTAATTTTCGGACTGCGGCATAGTCCGCCTGGCGGAAACCGCTTCTTTGTAGGCAGCATCGACCGCGCGCAACTCTACAGTCGTGCCCTTTCCCCAGCAGAGGTTGCCGCGTCGGCCGGCACGTCCAATGAAACCGTTAGAGAGATCGAGATCCTTCCGCACCTGTCGCCAGAACAACAGAGGCGCAGAGCAGAACTTCAGTTTGAAGTCGGCCAATTGCGTTCACAGCAGTCGAGGTATGACGAGCCAACGGTCTATGCAGTGGCGCCGCGAGAACCTGAACCATGTCGTCTTCTCGCTCGCGGAAATACGACTCAACCCAAGGAAGTTGTTGCAGCAGGAGGAGTCGCTTCGCTGGTCGGAAGCGACGCGGACTTCGGCTTGCCTGCGGATGCGCCGGAGGCCGAGCGTCGCAAAAAGTTGGCGCAATGGATCGCGGATCCGCGAAACCCGCTGTTTGCCCGAGTCATCGTCAATCGACTTTGGCACTATCACTTTGGCACCGGCTTGGTGGACACACCGAACGATTTCGGTTTCAACGGGGGGCGTCCGACGCATCCACAGCTGATCGATTGGCTGGCGGGTGAATTGATTCGCAATGATTGGAGTCTGAAGGCGGTTCATCGCACAATTCTCATCTCCGGCACTTATCGTCAGTCGTCACGCTACGATGAGAAACGTGCAGGACTGGATGCCGGCAATCGCTATCTTTGGCGAAAAACGCCCTTGCGATTGGAGGCCGAAGCGGTGCGAGATGCGATACTGGCCGTGTCAGGGCAGCTCAACAAAACCATGCACGGGCCCGGTTACCACGACTTTCGTACCTTCTCCTCGAATTCGCAGTTCTACGAGATGCTCGATCCAAGCGGGCCGACGTTTCATCGACGCAGTATTTATCGCACTTGGGTTCGGTCCGGGCGGAGCCGGTTCCTCGACGTCTTTGATTGTCCCGATCCCTCGGCGAAAGCTCCCAGCCGAGTGGTAACGACAACTCCGCTACAAGCGTTGTCTCTGCTGAACAACTCGTTCGTGCTACGCATGGCGGACCGTTTTGCTGAACGTGCCGCACGGCAAGCGGACAGTGACCACGAAGCACAAACCCGAATGGTATATCGCCTGGCCTTCGGCCGCAGGCCGACAGGAAGAGAACTGGCGGCCAGCGTGAGCTTTGTGGAGCAGCACGGCCTGAGCGCGTTCTGCAGAGTGATCTTTAATAGCAACGAGTTCTTGTACGTGGACTAGGAACTGACAGTGATCGGTATGAGTAGAACCGACCTTCACACTCGTCGTGACTTCCTGTCGTGGACTAAGTGTGGGATCGGCGGCGCAGCGCTGGCGTCGCTGTTGATGCGGGACCATGTCGTGCACGCTGCGGCAGTTCCTAGTGAATCTGATGATCCGCCGCCGCATCTGCCGCCGAAAGTGAAGCGCGTGATTCATGTGACAGCGTGCGGAGGATTCAGCCAGGTTGATTCGATCGACTACAAGCCGGAGCTGGAGAAATACCACGGAGAACCACTAAGCGCGGAGGAAAAGCCGGACGTGTTCTTCGGGAAAGTTGGTCTGCTGCGCAAAAGCGATTGGGAATTCAAACAGCGAGGCGCGAGCGGACTGTGGATCTCGGAACTGTTTCCGCATCTCGCAGCTGTGGCCGACGAGCTGACCGTAATCCGCTCGATGTTCGCGGAAACGTCGAACCACACGCCTGCGACTTTCCAGGAAGGCTCGGGATTTCGCTTGAACGGCTTTCCCGTGACAGGAGCGTGGCTTTCATACGGACTGGGCAGTGAAACAGATGAGCTGCCAGCCTTCGTCGTGATTCCCGATTCACGCGGTTTGCCCGCGGGCGGTTCGATTAACTGGACGAATGGCTTTCTTCCAGCGCGGCATCAGGGAGTGACCATTCGCAGCAAAGGTACGCCCATCGATGATATCTTCCCCGCTAGGCCGATTTCGGATGATACCGAATTGGCCAGCCGTGAACTGCTTGCCACGCTCAACGAGCAGCACTTGAGCGAGCGCGGCGATGACGTGCTGAAGGCCCGCATTCGCAGCTATGAACTTGCGGCCAAGATGCAGCTTGCCGTTCCCGGAGCCGCCAATCTCGATCGGGAAACGAATGCGACGCACAAGATGTATGGACTGAAACAACCAGAGACGGTCGATTTCGGGCGCAGCTGCCTGCTAGCCCGTCGCCTGCTGGAACGTGGAGTGCGCTTCGTCCAGCTCTTTTCCGGAGGCGCGTTCGGTTCGCCGCGCATTAACTGGGACGGGCACGAAGACATGTTGAAGAACCACGGCCGCGAAGCCAAACGCATCGACAGGCCGCTCGCAGGGCTTCTACGAGACTTGCGGCAACGAGGCATGTTGGATGACACCCTGGTTCTTTTCACCAGCGAATTCGGCCGCACGCCTTTCGCGCAATCCGACGGGAACGTGCTGGGAACCGGGCGAGATCACAATCAAAACGGTTTCTCAGTTTGGATGGCGGGCGGCGGCTTGAAGCGCGGATTCGCCTACGGTGCGACCGACGAGGTCGGCTATCGAGCCGTCCAAGATCCTGTTCATTGGAACGACTTTCACGCCACCGTGTTGCACCTGCTTGGCATCGACCATCACCGTCTCACCTATTATCACAACGGCATTCGTCGTCGTTTGACGAACGTGGCTGGGCACGTTGTGGAAGGTGTGTTGGGCTGAGAAGTTGCACACGATTGGTGTAACGTTGGTACGTCGAACGCAGGGGAGTTCTTCGTCGAATTCGTAGGGGCGAATGTTGTAATGGTATTGCTTTACAGCAGCCCAACATGGTCATGTGTTTGATATGTCTTTCCGAGTTGTCATCCGCGACCGGCACGTGACGAGTCCGACGCTGCGTCGAGCGGGGTTGACCGAGCTGAAGCGACTCAACCTCAACGACACGCAGATCACCGACGCCGGGCTGATGCATCTCAAGGGAATGACGGAGCTGAGAATCCTTTTCCTCTACGACACCCAAGTCACCGACGCGGGCATCGCCGAACTAAAGCAGGCGTTGCCGAACTGCGTGATCCGCTACTAGCCCTCGGTCCCAGCGGGCCCCCTCTCAAATCACCCAACAAAACAACTCCGTCCTTGAATACCCTCTACGCACCCCAGTAGCGCCTGCGATGCGCCCCCACAAAATCTTGCCAACGTTGTCAGAAGTTTGTACGAAGTCGCGATTTGGGGAGGGCCAACGTGAACGCGTCCTGTAAAATCAGTGAGAGATCATGTTCATCAACGGCACAGGAATCATCATGCGGATTTCATTTATTCTCGTTGTGGTGTTTGCCTTGCTTGTTGAATCGGTCGATTGCAGTCAAGGCAAGAAAAACGATCCCAAATTGGTGACCGACTGGAAAAAGGACCCCGTATGCAAAGCGGTCTACGATGGGGTTCTGAAAGGTCTTTACCGTGACCAGGTCAGCGACGAAATCGTCACCAATATCATTGGAAAGAAAACCAAAACAAAGGACCGGAAAGCATTGCGCAAACGCATGAAGCGAAGCTTTGTGCTCGATTGCCCACTGTGCGAGCCCACTTTTGAAGCTTTCCTCGCTTATCAAACTCGAAAAAGCGATCGCATTCCCGGGTTAACTCGTGGCGGCGCCTTAAAACTTACACCGGGATTAGACGCCAAACTTCAGAAAGAGCTTTTAAGCGATGACACCAAGACGCGCCTCAAAGGATTAGCGCCGGTGGTCCAGCAATGGGTCCTGGTCAAACTGGAGTCAAATTCTGAACTCAAACCCGCAGAAATCCAGGAATGGAAAAAACGTGTCGAGCAAAGGTCGAGTCAAGGAAAAAGCAAATTGGTGTCCCTCATGCAAAATACCAAGGACTATAAGGAATGGTCTCCGTACTGGGGGTGCGCGGCCTGTAACGGTTCCCGGGAAGCGGCACTGAACTGGAAAACCAAACAATAACCCATTGGGCACACTTCCACAGGACAAGGTTGAAACCAGGTTTAACAGGAAGTGTCAACGGGCTGCCGGCGTGATCGTCGACGAGGGAGACCCTCGGACAGGCAGGGGGGTGAAATACGCCAGCGCCCCTGACCTGCGGCGCACCTTCGCGGTCAGGCTGAAGCGGTCGGGAATGCCACCGGATCTGATCCAGCAGCTGATGAGGCACGCGGACTTTCAGACCACACAGAAGTATTATCTGTGCGACACCATCCAGGAAGATACCGGCAGGATCCGCGAGATCCTCGCCGATGACCCCCAAAGTGTGCCCTATTCTGGGTCACACTCCAGGTCACACATTAGTTAG
The DNA here is from genome assembly GCA_002702965.1 of Planctomycetaceae bacterium. GTDB lineage: Bacteria > Planctomycetota > Planctomycetia > Pirellulales > Pirellulaceae > UBA9264. Next base: position 2,556 of record PADE01000004.1, on the reverse strand, counting down.
CACACCCCACTGGATTCGAACCACTAACCATCGGTTCTGTAGACCGTCCGCGCTTTGCTTTCGCTTTGCGGACGCTCGTCATAGCCCCTGATTTTCAGGGGCTATGCTTTCCCCTGGTTTCGAGGACGCGTTACGGAGGGTAGGAGAACACGTATTAGTGGGGGGATCTGGCTCCCGCACCCGGCGTGGGGCCGAGGGCTACTTATAGATCCTGCACTGCGGCAATGCCCGCTGCAGTTCGGCGACGCACGCGTCGGTGATCTGGGGTAGGTCAGTGGGTACCGTGCGGCAGCACAATCGAGCGTGTAAAAACATCGCCACAGAATTGTCGGGACGGTTGCTCATTTGTCACACGCGCTCACTCAAGGGGGATGTGACATTTCTTCATGTTTCCTCGTGTTCGATGTACATCACACACGCAACCGCTGTTTTCAAAGACGGTGGAAGCGAAATCTTCGAAGGCTTCAAAGATCCAGATTGTTCGATCCGACACAACCTTTGTGTGGGAACCGAATTCAATTCGGACAACGAGGGCCACCTTAACCGAATGCCTGGGAGCATTACACTTCCACGCCAAGCGGAACCGAGGGGTTGAAGCCATTCTGCGGTGAAATTGCAATCAGCATCAGTAGCCTGAATCGCTACTTCTTGTTGCGTTTGAACACCTGCACTGAATCAGGAACGTATTGACCATCCTCGAAGTGTCTAGTGAATTTGACATGGAATTCATCTTTTGATTTGACGATCCATGTACGAAGCATTTCACCCAGCACAATCTTGCCGTCAACAATACGACTCTGTTGACAGGGAGAATGGAAAGATTTGGATACCTTCCCTTTGGGAAACAGAAAAGTCGCGGTAAAGGTTGAGCCATCGCCAAAAATCCCGAATTCGACCCCCATTTTCTTAGCACCATCCCAACCCATCACGCCAGTACCACTATTTTGCTTTCCAACGATCGGTTCTGCGCCTTTCCAGTGCCAGATTCAGGTCTTCCCGTCCGGCGACCAGCGCATCGTCAGTGTTAGCATTTGCTCTTCATCGCTCCACTCACCGACCATTTGCTGAAATGTTGCCTTAACATAGTTTGGGATCGAGGAGGGCTGCGTCTTGTCCTGGTCGTCTGCGGCCTTCGCTGTCTCGAATGCGCCGCTGGAGGAGACAAACCAGAGGCCGACCAGGCAACAGGACGTCAGGGCAGCAGTTGAAATGAACTTTTTCATCGGTGGTATCCTTCGGAGCTATGCATTGTCAATGGAAAAGGGCCCGGAGATGAAACTCTGCAGCGGGACGCGTCCGAGCGACGGCACCTGTGGGGCCGTCCGTCGTCCGTCTCTGGGCGAAGTGAACCGAATTCATTTCTTTGTCGTTCGGGCCGATTGTCCCATGATGGCGCCGTGCAAACAACTGTCGGCCGCTCCGTACCAAGGAGATGCCCGCGCGAATTCGGTCATGACGTAGGGTCGCAACTTCTGCATCGTGGTTTCTCACGGTGCTCGGTTGGCGGTTCCAGACGGCACCAATAGAGAGACTGCCGCACCCGGCGCGAGGGCCTAGCGGAGGGCGGCAGCGCTGGACACCGTTGTACCGTGTTTCCGCATCGTTTCCGTATCACGACGTCCGGCAATAGTCTTGGTGACTAATGAGGTTGATAGTTGCAACGCGCTTCTTACGGCAGTATCAAGAATCCTCAGCCAACGCTTTGTTTGGGCCTGGCAAGACCATGCCGCGTTGGAGAAGCTGGGAGCCATGATCACACCGAATGAACAATGCGAGATCACCTCATGCCCACATTCAGCATCGCGCGGAGAACCGCGATCCAATTCGTCGTCATCACCTTGGCCATTGTTTTCACACCGACTCGACCCGTCACCTCGCAGGAGACTCCAAACGGGACCGCGACGACGCCAGGCATCCGCTCTTACGATATCGCCTCCGGTGACTACCAGGATCACGACATCGACTCTCAGCCGCCGCTCGATACCAGCGCCCTGGGTGGCGTGCCCAACCCGACGGTCACGCAGTTGCGGGAGATGGACTAAGCCGCGTACATCCTCCACGCGCGCGGCGGCAAGCTCAAATGCGTGCGTGCTGAAAAGGCACTCCTGCCGCATCCCAAACCGGCCGGCCCACAGAACATCATGCGCGGTGTACGCCTGGCCCCCAATGGCACCATCTACGTTCGTTTGACGCCGCTGATCTGCAAATCAACCGACGGTGGCCGCAACTGGACCCATCACCGCGAAGGCCCCGTTGCCGGCGACCGTGTCAGCGACCGTTTTACGATCCGTCCTGACGGCGCCTGGATCAGTCTGGATGGGCCATGGGGCTCGAAGCAGCCCATCGCTGTTTTGATTTCAAACGACGAAGGCCGCGATTGGCGGAAGCTCGGCGACATTGAGTTGCCGGCGGGCCACTGGTGAAGCGTGATGGGGACCACCCGTCTGTCCGATCACGAGCTACTGGCCGGCATCGGGCATGTGAATCACGTTTTCAAGGCGGTGGACGGACGGTCCACATCTCCAGGCGATCTTCGCCGCGTTCACTTTTCCAACG
>PADE01000003.1 GCA_002702965.1 Planctomycetaceae bacterium | reverse complement strand
CCGACCCGGATCCGCACGACCGCGGTCGGAAAGCGTGCGGTGTAGGTGGTCGCCCGATAGGCGCCCCATAGTGCGTCGAGCGGTTCTGTGTCGGATGGTTCAGTCACGTCGGCTCCCCCAGTCGCTGAATGACCGCACGCAACCCGGCACAGACAGCGCACCCCTAGTAGCGGACCAGACTGGTATCGACCTGGCAGGCCCAGGCGTCGATACCACCGGCAACACTCCTAGCGTTGGAGAACCCCTGCTCGCGCAGCCAGGTGGCGACCTGCAGGCTGCGCATCCCGTGGTGGCAGAGCACCAAAATTTCCTGCTCGCGGTAGGGGTCGAGTTCGTCAACGCGGCTGGCCAACTGGCTCATCGGCAGCAGCGTCGCCTGGGGAAGATGGACCAGGTCGTACTCATCCTGCTCACGACAATCCAGCAACAAACCCTGGTGGCCGTCGGTGGAAATCTGGGAATGAGCGGTGAGGCAGTCTACTTCGAGCGCGTCGGGAGTTTCGGTCACGATTTCTATCCACTTTCGGTTACTGCGAAACACAAACCACCGGGGGCTAAATTGGCCCCGCCGCACAGGCTTTCAGGGCCCGGCGCCCCCCGCCGGACATCAGTAAACCCCTTCATAAATCATCTCGAACAGCCGACGCGAAACCCGGTGCGTCGAGGGAACATGTTGGCGCATAAACACCTGGATCAACCCGAGCTCCGGAATAATCACGAACTCCGTGTTGGCGTAGCCTCCCCAGCGGAACCCGGTCACCGTGGCGCCGCTGCCCAGCTTAATCGAGGAGATGGCAAATCCTAGCCCCCACCGTGAACCGCCACTGGCCGGATCGAGCTGATCGGAGAACATCGTGTTAACGGTTGACCGCGCGAGGACCCGCTGCCCGTCCAACTCGCCACCGCGGATCATCATCAAGCAGAAACGAGCGTAGTCCTCCATCGTCGAAACGAGTCCGCCTCCGCCGGAGAGAAACTTCATCCCGCGGAGGTAAGGGTTGTCGGGACTCACCCGGTCGACGACGACCAGCTTACCGTCTTCGAGGGAGTGACAGGCTGCGAAACGATCCGCCTTTTCGGCGGGAACAAAAAAATCCGTGTCCCGCATTCCCAGTGGCTTGAACATCTCGGCCTGCATGTAATGGTCGAGACGTTTTCCGGACCAGACCTCGATCAATCGCCCCACCAGGTCGGTATTGAAACCGTAGGTAAATCGTTCTCCGGGGTGGTGGATAAGGGGGATGCGGGCCAGCGCGTCGGCGGCCTGGGCGATTGTCATCTCGGGGGGAAACATTCCCTTGACCCCGTGGTAGAGCACACCCTCGCGCCGATGCGCCTGATTGATCGCGTCCCCGTGACCCGTCCCGTAACTGTAGCCCGAAGTGTGCCGCAACAGATCGCGCACGCTGATCGGTCGCCGGGGCGGCACCAGCTGCTCCTCTCCCTTCTCGACAACACGGACTTTGACACCGGCCAGCGAGGGGATGAAACGCGACACCGGATCGTCCAGGCGAAATTTCCCTTGCTGCCATAACTTCATCGCCGCGGCGGAGATGATCGGCTTACTCATCGAGTAGATCCGCATCAGGGCGTCTTTGTCGAGCGGCACTCGCTCCTCGATGTCGGCCACTCCGGACGACGCGAAGTAAACCACTTTTCCGGCGTGGACCACCATGTGCATGCCACCTGCGATTTTGTTTGCAGTGACTTCGCTCTCGAGATGCGCCCGCACCTTCTCGAAGGTCCCCGGGCTGATCCCCGCGGAAGTCGCGTCCCCCGGTGGCAGTTCGGCAGCCACCGGAGCCAACGACAACATGAGGGGCATCAGAAACGCCGTCAGAGAATGGATTCGCAGCATGTAAGACGCCCTTGTGATTGAAAATGCGACCGCGGAAAACAGGCCGCGTCGGGTACCACACCCAACCGGCCGCACTAGTGCCCGGTCGATTGGGCCGACGCGAGAACCGACCCGATCAGGTGGGTCGCTGCTGCCAGCGGTTGTAGTCCAGACCGGCGCCGATTACCAGCGCGTCGCCTGTCCGGACCAGCTTGCCGAACGCCGGGAATTGCGATCATCTCCATCCGCGAAGTCTGGCCCGCGGGAGAAGTCGCAGCCCCTACTGCGTCGGCTTGGGGAGCAACTTGATCTTGAGTTGTCGATCGATGAGTTTGGCGTTTGTCTCCGGTACGGTAACGATCAACCGCGACAAGGGCAGGTTGATCTCCTCGTTGAAGGCCGACGGTTCGATCTCCAATGCGAATTCGTCCTGATCCGCCGTCAGGTCGACTTTTTTTGACCGATAGACGGCCGGAAGCGGGTTCAAGCCGATCTGAAGGGGGCCCGAGAAACCGTGCAGGCGTTCGACCACACCGCGAAATACCGTCTTGGTTTCACTGACCAACTCCAGCGGATCGGGCGTGAGCTCCACTTTCACAGCCGGGCGAACCTGTAAAGAAAACACCGGGGAAAACAGGCTCTGCAACAGCTCGGAGTGATCGGGATCGGTGATGATGTCAGCCCGCACAACCGCCAGAATCTCTTCCTCTGCGACGTCGGTCGGTGAAACCAACTTCAGCACCAGCGGCCCCGATTCGGTAGGCGCCGGCTGGTCTTGGACCGCCACGATCAACGGTTTGTCACCCAGTTTCGGGTTTCGAGGATTGACCGGTCGGGCTCGTTCGGTCGTCATCAGCGACAATTTGATCGTCTTCCCCGCCAGCATCTGGCCGCGTTTGATGTGGAGGCCCAGCTGACCTTCAATCCCCTTCAGTAACGGCGTTGGCTCTCCGTCCAACTCGATCTCACCATCGATGGCGGGTGTCACGGCGACGGGAAGCACATCCCGGTGACCCGCCAAGGCGCCTTCGGCACCACGTCGCAACAAAGCGACCCGGTGCAATGCGGGTGTCACGTTGGTCGAGAGACCGACAACCCGAAGGTATTGCAATGCGTCGGGTGGTGCCGCTCCGTCGTGGGACATCGCCACCAAGACGCGCTGGTCACCGTCGACTTGCTGCGAGCAAATCGACACATGGTCGTCCCCTGTCACCGCCAGTTTGATCGGGCAGCGGTAGCCGCTGCGATTGACTCGTAGTTCGATAACGGCTCGTCCACCGCGGGGCAAGTTCACTCGCCGGGTCAACAGGTCGAGCTTAAACCCCGGAGCCTCCGCGGGCGCGATGCACAGGCGGTAGGAAAAACGTGGACCGCCACGGCCGGTCAAGTCGCGAACCCGCACACGGATTTTCTCGACCCCCTCCGGTAGTTCCACATCGAGCTGCGGGTCGGGCGTGCCCGGCTGATCGTCGTTGGCGGTCAGCAGCTTTCCCGTGTCCTCCCGCAAGACCTGTAACTGGGCATCCAACGGCGAATCAAAGGCATGTGCCTCGACCGTGATCCGGAGTTTTTGTCGAGTCGCGGCCTGGAACACGTACTCGTCCCGCTCGCGCGGCTGTTCGAGGCGACCATTGATGACCAACCACGGAGGGTCGGGCAGCGACACCACGGGCGCCTGACCCGGGTCACCAGCGAGCGGCTCGACCAACTCGGCTCCACGGCTGGACCGCACCATCGGAGCCGGGCCGGCTACGGCCGTTCCGGCCGGAATGGGCACCGGTATTTCAAACCGATCGGTCGACGCGACCGCGCCAACTGGCAACGTCTGCCCGGCCTGGAGCCCAGAGCCGATGGGCTCCAGTCGGTCGGTCCCGTCGATTCCCAGGACCGGCGGAAAAACCGCGTCGAACAGGGATAGATCGCCCAGCTTGATACGAAACGGATTGACGCCCTGAGCCCGGTATCGCAGATCGTGGAGTGTCACGAAATAAAGTCCGTCCTCCGGAAGTCGCAGTTCGACCCGCGGGTCTCCGCCCAGGTAAACCCGCCCCGAGGCGATCCGCAGCGGAACCCCTCGCGCATCGCAGAACTCTAAGACCGGATCGATCGATGCCGCCAGTCTGCGGCACTCGACATCCGCCACGATGCGCTGGCCCGCCAGACCACGAAAATAGACGCGCGGCCGCTGTGAGCCTGTGACGACACCCGAGAACGCCGCCGGTAACTCTGCCGGAGACGCCGGCGATGTCGCCGAAGCCGGCCGTTGCGGGAGCGAGTCGCACGACAACGGCAGCGCAGCACTGACACCGTGTTCGGTCTGTACACGAAGCGGATAGATCCCCGGAATCGTGTTTTCGGCAACCGACAACTCGACGATCAACTCGGCAGGGGTCGACCCGTTCTGCACGGTCTGACGCAGCGATAAACCGGGAATCGCAATCCGCGGACGATCGCCCAAGTGCTGACCGCGGATGACCAACCGCGCGGTCTCGCCAATCCGCAACCCCCACTGCGACAGCTCGGTGATCTCGGGAGGCGCAGTCAACGGGCGCTGCGTCGGCTCGGCGCCAGCCGGCCAAACTCCCACTGCAAGTAATGTCAGACTGGCCAATCCGCCGGCGATTCGGTGTGCGCAAGAGAGCGGCATGAGGGGGACCTCGACACGATGGAATCGTGGGTGCACGGCGACAGCACGATCCCGTCATCTTACCTCGTTTTGCTTCGGCTGGCACCGCAGCGGTGCCTGGAAGCCGCTCTCGATTCCATCCACCGGCAGGCGGAGACCGCGGTGGAACCGCCGGGCTATCACAACCGGGTGCGACTCTGCATCGCCGCTACCTGTCTCGGAGTTTCGACAACAGTCGCAAGATCTCCAGGTAGAGCCAGACCAGCGTCACGATCAGCCCAAAGGCACCGTACCACTCCATGTACTTCGGTGCGCCCGCAGCGACGCCCTGCTCGATGAAGTCGAAATCGAGCACCAGGTTCAGAGCAGCGATCACCACCACGACCAGACTGAAACCGATCCCGACGATGCCAGCCCCGTGAATGTACGGAATCCCGGTTCCGAAAATACCGAGCACGAAAGTCACCAGATAAATCATGCAGATACCGCCCGTGGCAGCGCACACTCCCAATTTGAAGTTCTCGGTAGCGCGGATCAATCGGCTGCGGTAGACAATCAGCAGAGCAAACAACGTTCCGAAGGTGAGCACCACCGCCTGAAAGACGATCCCCGGGTACATGCTCTCAAACACCAGAGAGATGGCTCCCAGGAACACCCCCTCACAAACGGCGTACAGCGGAGCGGTCCAGGGAGACCACGCCTTGTTGAAGATCGTGATCAAGGCGAACACAAACGCGGCGATCAAGGAACCGATCAGCAGCGGATAGGGAAGCTGTCCACCACCGGCCAGTTGAACCCAGCTATACGCGGCGGCGCCAAAGACGAGCGCCAACAGGATGCCCGTCTTGGTGACCGTCCCGTCGAGGGTCATCGACTGGGTCGTCTCCTGGGCATCGAACCGCTGGAAAGTCTGCGCATTCAAAGCCGGATTCGCTGTTCGCATCGCAAACTCCTATACGTCGGTTGCACCGGGACCACGTCGACAGATCACCTGGCCCCGCGGCCGCGAGTCAGCCGCGTAGCCCAGCCAGTTTCCGAATATGTTACGCAAAGGACCGCATCCGGCCAACCGCGATGCGGTGGCTGATATTGCGCGCACCGCCGCACTCAGGGCATGGACGCGACGGCCTTTTTCACAAACCGTACCAGGAGTGGGTGAGCTGGCACGGCCATCTCGCTGTGGTTGTAACCCTGCAATTCGTGCAACGTCGTGTGGGGATGTCCGACGACCCGCATCATCCGCCACAGGTAGGCGTTCTCCTCGTATCTCCCCAACAGCTCCAACTCGCGATCGCCCGTGATCAGCAGCAGCGGTGGAGCGTCTTTCCGGACGTGAAATAGGGGCGCCAAATCATCGATGATCGGTTGCTTGCCGTCGATGCCGCGTTCAGCTCTGACCGTGAAATGCGTGATCCCATGGCCGCTGTACGGAATCAGACCGGCGATACGATTGGCGGCGATGTCGTGGGCCGCCAACCAGCGTTTATCCAAACCGATCATGCTGGTCAGATATCCACCCGCCGAATGTCCGCTGACAAAGATGCGCTGCGTCGACCCACCGTATTTCTCGATGTTGTTGAAGGTCCAGGCGACCGCGGCAGCCGCATCTTCGATATAAGCCGGCGACTTGACGCGCGGACTGAGGCGATAATTCACCGCGACCACCCCAATCCCCTGCTGCTTCAACTGCGCGGGGACAAAACGCTGCCCGGCACGCAGACCGCGCCGTGAAACCAAACCACCGTGGCAAATTCGGCGTGGGCGACCGGAGCGTAAACATCGAGTCGACACCGCTGACGCATGTAGTCGGTGAGCGGGTCGCCCTCGCGGTAGAGGATGTCGGGGGTCGTCTTATAGGTTTGTGGTTCAGCCGCCGCCGCTTCCAGCCCGAGCGGTAGCGTTCCCAACACCCAAACCAGGTGAACCGCAGTCCGCCGCAACGATGCCATCGCGTTGTCCTTCGCAGTTTAGGGTAAATCGAGAATCCCGGTTGCTCCACGGTACACCAAATCGGTCGTCGTGTACCCCAGCCGCCCGGGCCATGATTCCCAAACCTGCGCGAGGAGATCGCCCTCGAACAGCAGCTCAGCGAGCGGCGGCGGGTCGAGGTGGCCTGCCGACCGTCACCGCGGCGACCCCACCGGTGGGGCCGCCGCGGGACGAGAGACTCGTCAACTGGCAGCCTCGCCCAATAGCGCGAGCGTGTCGTCCCAGGCATCCCAGCGGTCAGCGACATCATCCCCGTGGTAGGACGACCAGATCGTCGGCGTCACATCACGCCCGCGTTCAACCGCGACCTGACGCGCCAACTGTGAGAAGTCCTCGTGTCCCAGCACCGAGTTCCAATCGGCTCGGGGTGTGTCGACCGTAGCCTCTTCGAGCCCTCGCCAGCGACCAGCCGCTGGCGCGGACGCCGTCGACTCCCATACCCGAGGGTCAAGTCCGGCCGCGAACGGTTCGGCGCGGGGTGAGAAGATCGGACTAATGCTGCTCGATGAGGCACTGTTATCCGGTGTGACGATCAAGGTCACTCCGTAGATCGTGCCCACATCCCCAGCAGCCCGATCGCGAATTCGCAACTTCCATGTCCCTTTGGTCGACTCACCATCGAGTTTCGAGAGGCTGCGATCCGGTTGAAACGCTCCATCAAACGGTGCCGAGCCATCGGCAATTTTGGTACGCGCCTCATCGTCAAACGTCGCCAGGATATCGTCGCCCGAACCTCCCGATCGGTTAAACAGACGCACCCGGGTCTTGTCCGGACTGACCAGGATCAACTGCAGATCGCTATCCCAGGTGTGCTTCAAGTCGACCCGGACATCGATGTCCTCGATCGTGACATCGTCGCGAACTCGGAACTTGACGGTCGTCGTGCGGCGATCTCGGAGTGCTTTGCGGCCCTCCCATTTGTATTCCAGAACCTCTTTGATGTTGGCGGTCGAGCTGTATTGGTCGTCTTCCGACTCGCCTTGGACCCCGTCGCGATCCTGGTCCATCAAGTTGCCCTCCTGGTCGGTAACCTGCGGACCCAACACCGCCTGGTAGGTCCCGGAAGAGGACTGTTCAGAAAATGATATCTCGAATTCCTTGCCACCGGATCCGCGCACCTCGGACACCGTACTGACCCGAATCGGATTGCCGTCCGGGTCGGTAATCTCGATATCGGCCGCGGTCAACGTCTCCGCATCAATCGATTCGTTAAAGGTTACGGTGAGCTGTTCCAGTCGGTTAATCTCACCCGACCAGGTGGAGTCGGTAACCCGCGGACCATCGGTGTCGCCAAGACTGACTTGAATCGCCTCGTTGACGTTCAGACGTCCGTCTGCGACCGCATCCAACAGAATCGGGTCGGCGTAATCGAGCAGCGATGCAATTACCTCTTCGTTGCTCCATTCGGGATGGGCCGCCCACACCAAGGCAGCGGCACCTACGACATGAGGCGTGGCCATCGAAGTGCCACTCGCGGTGCCGTAATCGTCGTCTGGCAGTGTGCTCAAGATCGACACACCCGGGGCAGCGATATCGACCGAGGCAGTCCCGTAGTTCGACCAACTCGCCAATTCGTCATCGTTGTCGCTGGCCGCGACCGCGATGATATTTGGAAGATCGTAGCTGGCCGGATACGAGGGGTCACTATCGTTGTCGTTGCCAGCGTTTCCCGCCGCCGCGACAAAAATCCCTCCCGCGTCGCCAAAGGCCTCGATCGCATCGTACATCGCGGTACTGTACCCACCGCCACCAAAACTGGCGTTGATCACATTGGCACCCATTTCGCGCGCGTAGTCCACCGCTCGAACGGCGTCGCTGGTGTACCCGCTGCCCGATCCGCTCAGAAACTTGAGACCCATCAGCTGTACGTGCCAGGTGACCCCGGTGATCCCAATGTCGTTGTCGCCAACCGCCCCGATCGTGCCCGATACATGGGTACCGTGGCCGTTGTCATCGAACGGATCGCCATCCTCGTTATAGAAATCGTACCCGTAGATGTCGTCGGTATAGCCATTGCCATCATCGTCAACACCGGCATCGCCACCCGCCTCGGTGGCATTGACCCAGATATTGGCCGCCAGGTCCTGATGCGTATAGTCGACCCCCGTGTCAATCACCGCCACGATGATCGAACTCGCGTCGGTCTCCACATCCCACGCTTCGACCGCATCGATATCGGCGTCGTTCGTGCCGCCGGTCTGTCCTGTGTTATGAAGGCCCCACAACGAATCAAAACTGGCATCGTCGGGAACCGTGGCCGCGTATTCGAGTACGAAATCTCGCTGTGCATACTCGACGCCCGGAAGCTGGTTGTAATGTTCAACCGCCTGCTCGAGCCCTACGTCCGCGTCGACATAGACCTCGTAAAACCCAAACCCCAACTGATCACCGACTTTGGTACCCGCCAGGTAGCTCTCGGCGGCCGCCTCGTCCGTAAAACGGACGAGAAACTGGTCCGGATGGAAATCTCCGACCACATCGCCCGCCAACAGTCTACGCACCTCCAGCGGCTCGCAACCTAACCGGGAACGATGGGTCGGCCACCGTTTGTTAAGGTGACGAGGCGACCGCGGTCGTCGCGATTGTTGCGTACCGAATCGACAAAACTGCTTCAACATTTAGAAGTCCCCCAACCGCCGAATAAAGAACAGGAAATAACTCGATACCAACGGCATCGAGGT
>PADE01000002.1 GCA_002702965.1 Planctomycetaceae bacterium | reverse complement strand
TCAGCTGCGAATGCGAACGACGTCGTAGGTCCGCAACCCGCCGATTCCGCCCGCACGATCGAGCCCGCCATGGGAGCACCGTGGAAGACGTCTTAGCGGATCAGTCTGTCGGGTGCACCGCCGTCGCGACCCTTTCGTTTTTCCATTGTTGGTCGGTGTTGGACTCCGTATTGCGTGCTTTGGATGCCGCGCTTCGGCGCGACTTCTCCCAGTGGTGGGAGCACGGATTGGCTATCATGAGGAGCTTGCCAACCAGTTTTATTCGGGGAGGGCCATGGCCAGCAGAGCGGACTTCGTGCTCCAGGAGCGACACGGCCATGTCTTGGTCTTAACCATGAACCGGCCGCAGCGGCACCACGCTTTGAATCGGGCGCTGGCGAGTCGGTTGGCGGCGGCGATGAACGCGGCAGCAGAAGACGAGGGGATTCGGGTCGTCGTTTTAACGGGGAGCGGCGAAGAGGCGTTTTGTGCCGGCGCCGATATGCTGGAAGCGAGTGGTGTCGAAGTTTCGGCGACCGATCCGCGCATGGGAACGGTGGCCGATGCGATCGATACCTGTTCGAGGACGCCGATCCCAGTCATTGCCGCTATTAATGGATACTGCTACGGCGGTGGGGCGCGGCTCGCCATCGGGTGCGACATTCGGTTGGCCTCGGTGAATGCGACTTTTCGCTTGCCCGGAGCAGAGTATGGCCTTGTCGTGGCGGCGGCGACGTTGCCACGGCTGGTGGGTGCGTCGAAGGCGAAGGAGCTCATTTTCACGGGGCGCAAGTTTGATGCCGACGAGGCGCTCAAGTGGGGCCTGTTAAGCTCGGTTCACGAGTTGCAGGAGCTCATGCCAGCCGCGCTTGACATGGCGCAGCAGATTGCCGCAAATTCGGTCGCCGCCGTCAGAGCCTCGAAAGCGGTCATCGATGCGGCGACATTGTCGGACGCGGCGGCAGATCTTGAGCAGGAGAAGAGCCGACGCTTGCGAGGTAGTCCAGAGCAAGTCGCGCGCTTTCGCGCGGCGACGAAAGAGGTCACCGGCCGTTGACAACCTGTCAGGCCTGGAATTCCGTTCGCCTTGAATTGGCACTAAGCTGTCGGCAACGAACGTCACTCAACCGGGGAGGAATCGACGGATGGGCGCACTTGATGGAAAGGTTGCCGCGGTGACTGGGGCGGCCCGAGGCATCGGCCGTGGGATTGCCCGCATGTTTGCTCAGGAAGGGGCCAAGGTGGTGGTGAACGATCTTGGTGGCACCCCAGACGGCAGCGACCATTCAACGGTTGCCGATGAGGTGGTAGACGAGATTCGGTCTGCCGGCGGCGAGGCGGTGGCCAACTACGAATCGGTCGCAACGGTTGCCGGCGGCCAAGCGATTTTCCAAACCGCGATGGATCAATTTGGGGCGCTGGACATCCTGGTGAACAACGCCGGGATCCTCCGTGACCGGACCCTCTTTAACATGGAGGAAGCAGAATGGGATGAGGTCATCGCTGTGCACCTCAAGGGGCACTATTGCTGCTCGCGTCCCTTCGCCTGCTACATTCGGGACACCAACCGGCCCGAATGTCGGATCATCAACTTCTCATCGGTTTCCGGGCTTTACGGCAACTTTGGCCAGTCCAACTACGGCGCTGCAAAATCCGGGATCGCCGGCTTCAGCCGAGTTCTGGCCTTGGAGCTGGCCAAGTACGGCGCCACGGTCAACACCATTTCTCCGGGTGCCTCGACGCGCTTGACGATCCACTTGCGGGAGGCCCGGGGGCTCCAGACGGACCTCGACGACCCAGCCCAGAGTCCAGCGCAGATCGCACCGGTGGTCACCTGGCTCGCTTCGCCGGCCGGTCAGGAGATAACCGGTCAGATCATCGACGTCATGCAGGGTTGGGTGGGGATCATGCAGCAGCCGGCTGTGATTCGCTCCTTTTCCTCGGATCACTTCTGGAGACTGCAAGACCTGGACCGGGTCATGCCCGCTCTGATGGAGGCCAAGCAACAGCACGATGAGCGGGTCAAGCAGCAGGGGGCGCCGACGAAGCTGGATTGACGGCGGACCGCTGTATGTCCATCCAGCCGGAATCGCGCGGCGCACAATGTTTTACATCTTGGCCATGTACGCCAACGAGCTCGAAAGCCGCGTTGTCCCTCAGAAGATAAGGGTCGAATTCGTTGAGCGAGTAGTTCGATTGCCACTGCACTCGTTGTCGATTGTCAAACTTGTCGGGAGTGACGAGCAGCACGAGAACTGTGGGCCCATTTTCCAGGGCACGTCTGCTGTGTGTGGATCGGTCACGGCGAGCGCCGGGCAATAAATCACTACTTGTCGCCTCGGCAGGGTGATCTCGCCCGTGCACTGACTAACACGACCGAGATCCCGGAGATGAAACGTGGCGCACAATCCGGTCTTCGTTGTTTCATTTATGGATGGTGGAGAAGAGTCTGAAAAATGTCCCACCGTTCTCTCTCCCTGCGAGAGGGATGGACAATCCTTAAGAGTGTGCCAACATCCAGTACCGTATGCGCAAGTAGGAACATGGTGAGTTTCTTGGTCATCCTCGGGATTGCGGTGTATCTTGATTCGTACACAATTCCTTCTGAGTGAACTCGAAGGAACGATTTCCGACCGGAGCGACCATCCATGAAATGCCCACAGAAAATGGCTGCGTTGTTTCCCGGTGGGCAGGCGATAGGTGAAACGGAGGAACGACAACGGGCACATTTGCAGACGTTTCAGATTCAATCGGTCACCAGACGGTTGTGGCTCACGCCGATGCTCAGCATCACGTCTCTCCTGCTTTTTTCCTGCTGGGCGCTGGCAACGCTTCCTCGTGATAAATATCTCCGCAAAGATGGAAAACTCGCGGCCACATTGACGCTCAAAGATCTACAAAGTGGCACCAATGGGGTCAAAGGCACCATCTGGACCGTGCGACCCAATGGTGCATGGGATCGCAAACAGGTCGCTGGACGCACCACCCGAAAGCCTGACCGCAGCGGGAAGTTGACCGCCAGACAACTCCAGCAACTCGCGGATGTTCTGGCGCACGCGCAAGTGCAGAAGCTCCCCGCGCGGCTTGGTACGTTTCGCGGGGCAAAGCCGCACGTCGTGATCCTCGCCTGGAGGATGCAGCAATGTGAATGGACGTTGCCTTCCGGCATCCCGGTGCCCAAATACCCGGATCAACCCTTCGGAAAATTGACTCACAAGGATTGTTTTGCTGAAGTCGTTCAAATGCTTGCCAAGTTGTTGCAACCTCCCCAAAAAAAGTGACGCAGCACCGACGTGTGGCGGGTTGCTCACCCCGCTGCTTGGTCTCGATCACATCCACGATCTCATCAGGTACAAACATCAGGCCGCTCTTGATGGGAGATTCGCTCGCTTACGTATGATCAGGCTACGAATCGCATCCTCGTCAGGTTGCGTCTGCGGTGTTCGGCTCATGAAACTGAGAGCCTGAAGATCATCGTCGAGAGGCTCAGGAAGATACAAAGTACAGGAGGCTTTACCCTCTGCTTGTTTTTTTGAATCTTTAGCTGGTCGTTTCCTTGGCTGTGGTCTGGGCGCTGGCTTGGAATTATCAAGAGGAATGGAGGGTCTTTTCCTGAGAGAGGGACCTCCGATCGCAAACACAAAAAATACAGGTGCCATGCGAACACGACTTCTTTGGGTCTTTACCGTTTCGGCCATCTTGCAGGCGTCGTGTGTGGCCAGCGAGGGGTGTGGCACTGAACAGGAAGCGGGCGCGTCGGCTGGCGATCTCGACGTCGCCAACTTACTAACCAGCATTCGGCAGACGTACCGAGTCCCGGCGATCGCTGGAGCGATCGTCACGACGAGGGGAGTCGTCGCCGTCGGTGCGGTTGGCGTGCGCAAGCGGGGAACGGCGATTCCCGTCACACTGGATGACAGGTGGCACCTTGGATCGGATACCAAAGCGATGACGGCCACGCTGCTGGCCATCTTGGTCGAGCAGGGGCGTTTACGATGGGACGCAACCGTCGCCGAGATGTTCCCCGACGCAAGTTCGAAATTCCATCCCAACATGAGAAGCGTAACGGTTCTGCAGTTGCTCTCCCACCGTTCCGGTTTGCCCGCGAACCTGAACCTGGTCAAATATCGCAGCGATTCCGCGCCGCGCGAGAGGTTGCGAGCGGTCAGAGAAGAACTCACCAAACCGCCACCGATACAGCCCGGAAGCCGGTACCAATACTCCAATTTGGGCTACATCATTGCCGGTGCGATTGTGGAGAAGGTCACCGGCAAATCTTGGGAACAGAACATGATCGATCATGTCTTCGGTCCTTTGCAGATGCGGCATTTCGGTTTCGGAGGAGTCGGCACGCCCGGGGAAATCGATCAGCCCTGGGGACACACTGCGGATGGACGTCCCGTGCCTACGAACGGGCCCGCCGTCGACAACCCGCCGGTGATGGGACCCGCGGGGCGCGTTCACTGCACGATCCAGGATTGGGGTAAGTTCGTCGTCGACCATCTTCGAGGTCCGCGGGGAGAGCCCTCGATCCTGAAAAAATCCACGTACGAGATATTGCATAAGCCCCCTTTCGGTGGAAATTACGCATTGGGTTGGCTCGTGGTGAAACGCGATTGGGGTGGTGGAGCTGTCTTGCATCACGCCGGATCCAACACGATGAACTACGCCAATGGGTGGGTCGCACCCAGACGTGGTTTTGCAGTTCTTGTTTGCGTCAACCAAGGGGGCGACCGCGCTTTCAAGGCAACGGACGCGGCGTCTGCTGCTCTGATCCGTTATTACGGCACGCTGGCGAAGGACTGAGGTGATCCCCCAGTCCGGGTCTCCAACAGCAAGTGGTGCGTGCGCCCGTTGAAACCTGACGCGAACGCCGTTTCAGGCGGGCCTGGAGATCTGTCCCAGCTCCTCGTCACCTGTGAGCAGTGGTAGCGCGTTTTTCGCCGCGGCCAGCCCCGGTGCCAAACCCAGGAGTCGTGCCAACCAATGTTTGGTTCTCAGCGTCAACAGAAACACGGTCGGCACGAGCACCAGCGTGAACACCGTCGAGACGATGAGACCTCCCAGCACCACGCTGCCCAACCCGCGGTAGAGTTCACTACCCGCGCCGCGAAAAACCACCAACGGCAACAGACCAAGTACCGTTGTGAGCGTCGTTACGAAAATCGGGCGAATACGAGTGCGAATACTCTCGGTGATTGCCTCGGGGGGGGCCAGGTGTTCATCGCGCATATGATTGAGCGACTGGTGCACAATTAAAATGGCGTTATTCACGACGGTTCCAATCAAAATCACAAACCCCAGCATGGTGAGCACATCGAGCGATTGGAGCACGAATAGGTTGAGGATGGTGAGTCCCAGGATGCCGCCGACGGCGCCCAGTGGTACGCTGAAGATCACGACGAACGGATAGAGCCACGACTCGAATAGCGCCGCCATCAACAAATATGTGATCGCCAAAGCCAACAGTAGGTTCCAACGGACGACGCTCCAGGCCTCGCGCAGTTTGTCTGCCGTTCCAGAGAGCGTGACAAGATACCCGCCGTCGAGCGCACCCGACTTGAACAACGGCGCGATGATCTCCGAGTCGACCTGATGCATGGCTTCTTCGAGGGGCGTCGCCAGCGGTGGCGTGACCTGAATGGTGATTGCACGCAGTCGTTCGCGGCGATTGATTTGTTCTGGTCCGCTACTCAGACGCACGTTGGCGACGGCGCCGAGCGGGACCAGTTGTCCTGTGGTGGTGACAATCGGCAGCGACTCGAGGTCTTGCGTTTGTTTCGCGAATGTTTCGTTTCCGATGATCGTCAAGTCGATCTTGTCTCCGCCTGTGAAATAGTCACCGACATAGGCGCCGTCGACGAGCGCATTGACTGTGTATCCCAATTCGGCCGCGGTGACTCCCATCTCCGATGCTTCGACCAATTTGGGTTCAACGTGAATCTCGGGGCTGGAAAGATCGAGACTGGGGCGCGGCATAGCTTGCGCATCGGGCATCAGCCGTTTGACCTCCGCCAGCACGCGGCCGCCGATCTTAACCAACTGTTCCAGTGTCGGGCCGGTGATTTCGATATCGATCGTCCGTCCACCCGTCAAGCCTCTCTCAAACAAACTCGACTGTTTGACCACTGCGATGGTACCGGGAAACTGAGACGCTGTCTGTTTGACCATCGGGATCAACTCGCGCACTCGACTATGGTCGTCGGAACGGAATCCCATGAAGACCCGCCGTCCCCGTACGACATAGAAGTAATAGTTGATAATCGGCGCATCGAGTTTGGCGGCCGCTTCGCTGCCGCGGTCGGCGTTCCAATACGGCTCTAAGTCCTGCTCGATCGTTTCCCCCATCGCAATCAGCTGGTCCATGTTGTAGCCGGGTGGTGGCGAGACGCTACAGAACACAAAGTTTCGGTTTCCCGACGGGAGGTACTCGACCTTGGGCCAGAACAACCAACTCAACCCGACCGACAGGCCCACTAGCAAGAGGATGACACCCAGCGATCTCATGGAACCCCGTTGAATCCATCGATTCAGACCCGTGATCGCGTCGACGAACGCGCTGCCGAACGTCGTGAGCATTCGCGGGATCAGCCCGGAGCTGCGTGGAACGTGATGCGAATCGGATTGTCCGCGATTCGGTGCGGTAACCAGTCGTCGCGGAAATAGCCTCGCCGCCGCGGTGGGGATGACCGTAAAAGAAACCACCATCGACAGACCAACCGCGCAACTGATCGCCAGCGCGATATCGCGAAATAGTTGCCCCGACGTTTCTTGTACGAACAGCACCGGGAGAAACACGGCGATCGTTGTCAACGTGGATGCGATGACGGCTCCCCAAACTTCTTTGGTCCCGCGGGCGGCCGCCTCAAACGGCGCGTCGCCGCGTTGGTAGTGCCGGTAGACGTTTTCCAGCACAACCACCGCGTTGTCGACCAGCATCCCGACCGCGAACGCCAAGCCGGCCAAACTAATCACGTTGAGCGAACGTCCCATCAGTCGCAACAGCAGGAATGTGCCAATGATGCTCACCGGAATTGCCAGTCCGACGACCAGCGCGCCGCGACCAAACCAAAAGCCAGCGGTCACAACCAGGACCAGTGTCACTAATACAAACCACGGCGACACGACCGTCGAGGCGACGGCGCTGGCGGCGATAAGTGGTGCAATGACGAGGGTTCGCTGGCCCAAATGCAAAAACAGGAGTAGCACGATCATCGTCAACGCGCCGCCGACAAAGATATTCTGCTGGACGAGGCTCATCGCTGACGTGATGTACTCGGTCTCGTCGTAGTACTGGAAGATCTCGACGCCGCGCTGTTTGAGGATACCGTCGTTCAACTCCTGCGCCGCGGCGCGGATCCCCTTCATCACTTCGAGTACATTTGCCCCCGAGGCGCGCCGAACACCCAGCCCATTGCTCGAGATCCCGTAGCGGCGCGAGATGCTATCGATCTTCTTGAAACCGACTTTGACTTCTGCCACATCGCGAACGTAGACGGGTACACCGTCTCGGACGGCGAGAATCTGTCGTTCTACTTGTTCCGGATTGCGAAATTGGCCAAGCGTGCGAACCACCCAGCGGCGTTTCCCTTCCCACAGGTCTCCACCCGAAGTGTCCTTGTTTTGACTGCGCAGCGCATCGCGAACATCGGGAACGGTCAGCTCGCGAGCCGCCAATTGCTCGGGGTCGACGATGACCTGCAGTTCTTCCTGCTGACCGCCGTATGTGTACGCATCCGCGACCCCCGGTACGCGTTCGAGGTAAGTTTCAATGACATCTTCGGAGAACTTCCGCATTTCCTGCAAATCGAGTTCGGGGGGCAATAGCTGGGCCAGTTCAGGGTATTGGTCACCGTGATCTCGCCAGACAGTCTGCAGCCGGTAAACGCGCAGACCGGTGGTCATTGCGCTCATTGCGTGTTGCAGCAGCGGCCGTGTGTCGGGATGCTCTCGGGTGAAGGCCTCGATCCGTTCGATGGTTGGCGGACGAGCCGTGAGCACAAAACGGGCGATCGGCCGGTCGGCCGAATCCGACGCGCGAATCACCGGCTCGAGCGCGTCAATCGGGTATTCCCGCACCTGCTGTAATCGCGTATTGACCCGCAGCATCGCGTCTTCGATGTTGGTGCCAACGGCGAACTCCATGGTGATCCGGGCCTCGGAGTCACGGCACTCGGAAGTGAGTTTGACGAGCCCTTCGGTGCTTTGCAGTTGTTCTTCCTGCTCCTGAACGATTTCGCGCTCGATCTCTTGTGGACTTGCGCCTGGCCAACGCGTCTCAATCGAAAGCACCGGGTTCTGCACGTCAGGCGTCAACTGTTTGGGGATGGACGCCAATGAAATCCCACCAAAAATCGCGGCCAACAATACACCGACGGAAACCTTCACCGGGTTGCGAATGAACGATTCAATCAGATGCATGACCGAGCCTCTCGAGCGGGTTCGCCAGGGTGCGCATGCATGGTACTACTGGGCGCCCTTGGAAGCGGGTGGGCGCTGCAGGGTGAATTCCACCCGCTGACCGTCCTTCAGTCTTTCGTTGCCTAGTACCGCGACCAGTTCCCCGCCCCGTAATTCGGCGCCTATTTGCACGAGTCCACCGTCGGCGACACCGAGCTTCACGGGTATCATCCGAATGGTCCCGCGATTGCTCGCCTCGCGGTCGACATCAATCACACAGACGAATCGCGCGGCGCCTTGCAGAACGAGCGCGTCTTTCGGCACGAGTGGTAACTTCGTTCGCGCGCCCGTGGGCAGCACTGCTCGAGCCAGCATACCGGCCATCAGCATCGGCCGTCCATCGACCAGACGATTCTCGAGCCGAATATTGACGGGGAAGGTCCGGCTCCCGGTGTTAGCAGTCGGGACGATTCGACTCACGATGCCGGTAAAGACCTCCCCGGCCTGCTCGGAGAACTCAACTCGAACGGAGCGGCCCCGTTGGAGACGCACAGCGTGTTCGGCGGGGACGTTCGCCCGCACATCGACGCTCGACAACGCAATCACTTCAGCGATCGGATCGCCCCGCTTGATCCACTCGCCGACTTCGGTGTCTTCTCTGGTGACGAATCCGTCAAAGGGAGCCAGTACCGTGTATTTCTCAATACGGTCTTCGATCAACCGAACTCTTTCACGTTGTAGCGCGACCTGCGCCAACGCGCGCGCAACCTGTTCGTCACGCGGACCGGCCGTGGCGAGTTTCCATTGCGCTTCTGCTACGAGATAGAGTTGATTCGCGGATTCGGATTGTTCGCGAGCGTCGCTGAGATCCGAGTCGCTCGCCGCGTTTTTCTTGAAGAGCGTCACCGCTCGAGCGAATTTCGCCGCGGTGTTGCTCTTGACCGCCGCCGCCGCCAGCATCCTCGCTTTGGCGGCTACGATTTCCTCGGGCCGCGATCCGTTCTTCTTCTCGGTCAACTCCTGTTTGTAAACACCCAGTTCGGCTTGCGCCGCTGCCAATTCGATCTCTAGAGTCCCCGTGCGGAGCTGGGCCAGCGGCTGCCCCAGCTTCACGGCATCTCCCTCTTCGACGAGGAAGTCGGCGACACGGCCGTCCACCGCACTACCGACCGTGCTCGTCCGAATCGGCTTGACGGTTCCCACCACACGATGGCCTGTTTGCACTTCGCGCTGAATGACTTTGGTCACCACAATCGACGCCGGTTTCTCCTGGGCGGCAACGGGTGCGACGAGGGAGCGGGTGCAGACGCATGCGACTAAAACGAACACCCAACCTGACGGCCGGCCACGAAACCGACGACGAAGTTTGTTTATCACATTTGCTCCCGGCCCATAGGGGATTTGTTTGCGTGGGTGTGCGGTGCGGCGGCTACCGGACCCACAATGGGTACTAGCGTACCATCCGGCGGTCCGCGACGCACTGATTCACCACGGCGGACGTCGCCGCGGCGACGAACCCGGCTCCGCGGCGCCCGCGGCCGGCAGGTAAGCACAGGGTGCGTTCAATGGCCGCGACCCGTCGGGCAGCAGTTCTTGACATGCCAGCCCCTTGTGCGGGTTGTGCACCGCGCGCAACAAAAGCACGAACGAATCAAAAACTGTCGTCGCTGCCGTTGCCGCTGCCGGTGTTGGTCCCGCTGCCACTGGAGGGTGTGCCCGTGATGTGGTAACCCTGGCCCGTGTTATCGGTCGACACGTTGGAGCCCAGGGCGGGCGTGGCGGTCCCGGTGAACGTGTCTCCACCGTATTCCACCAAATAGCGACTTCTGCCGTTTGATGCGGTGTCATTCCACTGCAGCGGATCATTCACCCCGAACCGCCAGACGGTGACATAATCCTCATTCCCCAGATTGTCGAAGGTGGCCGGAAGAAAACACCCGTGGCCGGGACCCGGTCGCCGATCGGCTGGGGGGTCTCCGGATCGCTGCTCGGGAAGCTGACCGTCTCGAACTCGGATGTCTGGGCATGTGCCACAGATTCCCCGGCG
>PADE01000001.1 GCA_002702965.1 Planctomycetaceae bacterium | reverse complement strand
CGTTGCAGCGGAACGAAAGGCGCAGTTCAAAATCCTTGGTGGTCCCCTCTTTCCAGAGGATAAAGGTGTTGCCGTTGGCCCGATTCTCGGCGGTCGTCTCGCCGTGGATGGCCCCGTCCTGAACCGACCACAGGCGTGGATCTCCGTCCCAGCCGGACAGGTCTTTTCCGTTAAAGATGGTGCGCATGCCGGCTGGCTCCGGTGGTGCCAACGCGGTCGCCAGGAGCACCGGGACACGCGCAGCATGCGGTTCGGCGGCGCGGGTTGGCAACGCCAGCAAAGCGGTCAAAGCGACAAGCATCAGACAGCGGATCATCGTGTAGTCTCCAACGTGCGAAAATGCGGGGGTTCCATCGACACGTGCCGGCGGCGGTTCCATGCGCTGCGCCGCCGGTGCGGCTGGCTGCAGTCTAGCCGGCCCGTCTGGGCGAGACAAATGTCTGTCGGCGGCGGCCGCTTGAGCGACGTATTTTGAGCGGTCTGCCAAAGTCCGTCCCGGTTCTGCTTGACTGCGTTTCTGCTTGACTGCGTTTCTGCTTGACTGGGTAATCCCGATGCCAGATATTCAGGAACCCGGCTCAGTTTCTTCGAAGGGGCAGTTTGCATGGCTTGTCGATCGGCGAACGCGTCCTCCCTGCTGGTGCTCGCCGGTTGCGTGTGTGCCGCGCACGCCGTTGTGCTGGGTGCGGACTACCCGGCCGTTGTCCGGCAGGACCGACCGGTTTCGTATTTTCGTTTTGACGAGCAGGGTGGCGGGCAGCCGCGTGACTCGGCGGGTGCCGAGGCGGAGACCGTGGTCACGGCGTCTGCGCTGGTCCAGGCAGTACCCGGTGCGCTGCGGATGCCTGGTGGAACGACCGGTCTGGCGGCGCGTTTCAGCGGCAACTCGTATGTCCAGGCAACCGCTGATCCCGACCGGTTCGACTTTTCGGGAGCGGTTTCGATCGAGTTCTGGATTCGACCGACAGAAGGAGGCGAAGGGACGCAATGTTTCATCGCCAAAGGGGAATTTACCCGCACCAACTGCAACTACTACGTCGTCTATTTTCAGGAGGGATCGGGCAAGTCGGGACGGCTGCGATTCGGGATCGCGAGCGGGTATCTCGACCAGGCATCGAAGTTGGACGAAGACGAGTTTACCCATGTCGTGGTGACCTTCGATCCGAGTCGGGCGGGAGTCAACACCCGGATGTACATCAATGGTCGACTCGATGCGGAAAAACACATCGACGGCCAACCCCGCTCCACCCGGGGGACGCCGCTGAGTATCGGCGCGTTGCTTTACGAACTGCCCAAACAACCGCGGATTCAGTTCTTTGTCGGGGAGTTGGACGAGGTCGCGTTCTACCCCCACGCGCTATCGGAGGCGCGGGTGGCGGTGCACTTTGCGCAGGGCAGTCCGCCGGTGGTGTTTGAAACCGAAGTGCGTCCGTTGCTGCAGCGCGCGTGCTTTGGCTGCCACGCTGAAAAACAACAGGGAAAACTCGACTTGCGGACCGTGACAGCCATGCTCCGCGGCGGCGAGAGCGGGCCGGCCGTTGCCCGCGGTTCGGCGGCCCAGAGTTTGCTGCTCGAACGGATTCAGTTCGGCGAAATGCCGCCGCCCGATTCCGGGCAGACGTTGTCGCCCAGCGAACGCCGCTTGATTGCGCTTTGGATCGACGGTGGATGCCGGGCTGAGGAGGTGGTCGGGCTGCCTCCGGTACGCGCACTGGTGACTTCGCAGCAACGAGCGCACTGGGCGTTTCAGGCGTTTGCGCCCGGTTTGACGCCGCCCCTAGAAGCGCGCGGGCGCGCGCGGGGGATCCGCACGCCCGTCGATGCATTCATCCAGTCCCGGCTCGCCCGACACGGGTTGGCGATGTCGGGGGATGTCGACCGCATGCGGCTGGCGCGGCGCGCATTCATCGACTTGATCGGCTTGCCGCCTCCGCTGGAGCGCGTCGATCGCTTTCTCGCAGATCCGCGGCCCGACGCCTTCGCCAGGCTGGTCGACGAACTGCTTTCCTCTCCCCAGTTCGGAGTTCGCTGGGGCCGGCATTGGCTCGACATCGCGGGGTACACCGACACCATCAGTTTCGACGACGACTACGGGCCGCCGATCGGGTTTGTAGAAGGTAAGTGGCGCTATCGGGACTACGTGATTCGCAGTTTCAATCAGGACAAGCCCTATCGCCGTTTTGTCACCGAGCAGTTGGCCGGCGATGAACTGGTCGACTGGGAGAAGGCCGATCGCTACACCCCGGAGCTGATCGAATCACTGGTGGCGACCGGTTATCTGCGCTGCTGCGAGGATATCAGCAAGGAAGACCCGCGGCCGTTCATCATTTGGTCGGTGTTGCACGACTCGGTCGAGCAAATCGGCACGAGCTTGCTGGGGCTGACGCTCAATTGTGCCCGCTGTCACAGCCACAAATTTGAAGCGATCCCCCAGCGCGATTACTACCGTCTGATGGCCGTCCTGACCCCCGCGCTGAATCCGGCCAACTGGAAAGACCCTCAGCAGCGCGCGGTGCCCGACGTCTCGTCGGCGACACGCGAACAGATCGACGCGCACAATGCCCAGATCGACGGACAGGTCAAGCGGCTCGAGTCCGAGATCGCGGTGCTCCGCAAGCGGCATGAGATGGCGCTGCGCAATGCCAAGCTGGCGGAAATTCCCGCGGACGACCGAGCGGCGCTGCGCGCTACACTGGGGATCGCGGAGGGGAAACGCGATGCCCAGCAGAAGGCGCTGGTTGCGAAACACGCCGCCGCGCTCAAGGTCGATCCGCAGGCCATCGATGCCGCGCTCACGGCGGTCGAGCGCGCCCAAATCGACCGGACCAAACAGAGCATCGGTGCGCATCGGGGTCGACGCCATTCGCACAGCTGGATTCATGCGATGTACGATGTGGGACCGCCCCCCCCGACCCGCCTGTTTCAGCAGGGATCGTATCTCCATCCCCGGCGGGAAGTTCCGCCTGGATTCCCGGAAGTCCTGACAACGGCCGACTTCACGAGCTATCTGGAACAGGTTCGCCCGACCCGGGGAAGTGGCCATCGTTTGGCACTGGCACGTTGGCTGACCGACACCGCATCGCCCGCCTCGGCGCTTGTTGCACGGGTGATGGTCAACCGCGTCTGGTCGCATCTGATGGGTGCGCCGATCGTAGCGACCACCGACAATCTGGGTGCCTCGGGCGCGAGACCGTCGCATCCCGAGTTGCTCGATTGGCTGTCGGCGGATTTCCGTCGTGAGGGGAGTATCAAACGGCTGATTCGCCAGACCATGGCGTCATCGGTCTACCGGCAGGCATCGTTTGGTGCGCGCGACGCAGCGGAGCGGGCGCGGGCTATCGATCCGGCCAACCGGCTGCTGTGGCGAGCCCGTCTCCGCCGGGTCGAGGCGGAAGTCGTGCGCGATTCGATGCTCAGTGCGGCTGGCCAACTCGACCGGTCGATGGGGGGGCCGCCGGTGCCGCTGGAGTATCGTCCCAACGGCACGGTGCTGGTTGCTACAAAAGGCTTGCCAACTCCCTCGTCGCGGTTGCGACGCAGCGTCTATCTGTTGAATCGGCGCATCTACAACCCGTCGTTTCTCAGTGTGTTTGACAAACCGATTGTGACCGGGAGCGTGTGCCGTCGAGCCGTCTCGGCGGTGGCACTGCAATCGCTGAGCATGATGAACGACGTGTTCGTTGTCGAACAATCGCAGCATCTCGCCGCGCGCGTGGCGGCGGCGACCGACTCGACCGACGCGCGAATCGATCGGTTGTTCCGGCTCACGGTGGCGCGTAGCCCGTCGGTCGAGGAATTGGATCTCTGTCGTCAAATGCTGGCCAGTGGGACCCGGATCCAGCTGGCGGCAGGGGGTGTGGACGCGCCGGCCGATGCCGCGCTGGTCGATCTTTGTCAAACGTTACTCAACATGAACGAGCAGTTGTATTTAGAATGATCCACCGCTGTGCGAACTGCCAGCGGACTACGTTTTCACAGAGCAAGCCGACCGCCTGAAGCCAAATCATGACGAACCGATTGCCAAATCGCCGCGCGTTCTTACACGATTCGAGTCTGGGATTCGGCGCTGTGGCGCTCTCCTGCCTGATCGAGAGTGACGTCGCTCGCGGCGCACCCCACGCCGACACGCAGCTCGACATGTCGCCCCGCAGAGGGCATTTTCCGGCGCAGGCCAAGTCGGTCATCATGCTGTTCCAGAACGGTGGCGCCAGTCAGATGGATCTGTTCGATCCCAAGCCGGAATTACAGAAACGGCACGGCCAAAAGGCGCCTGAAATCCGCGGGGGTAATGCCAATAGTCTGCAGTCCGAACCGCTGATGGGCAGCAAGTTCCGTTTTCAGCCCCGCGGCCAATCGGGGATTGAGTTTTCCGAGCTCGTTCCCCATCTGGGCGCCCTGGCAGATGATCTGTGTGTGGTGCGATCGATGTACAGCAACGATCCGAATCACCCGGGTGCAACCTATATGATGTGCACCTGCAACAACCGGCCGGGGCGGCCCACGGTGGGGGCCTGGGTTACCTATGCGCTGGGGAGCGAAAATCAGAACCTCCCGGGCTACGTACTGTTACGCGATCCGGGTGTCTTTCACACCGGTGGTGGGATGCAGATCACCAACGGCTGGCTGCCCGCCATGTTCCGTGGCACCGAGCTGCGGGCGGAGGGCGACCCGGTGCTCAATTTGCAGCGGGCAGACGCGCAGCCGCCAGGTGCGCAGCGTAACAGCTTGCGACTGCTGGCGCGGCTCAATCGCTTACAGCGGCGGCGGTTTCCGGATGAGTCCGTGCTCGAGGCGCGGATCAAGAACTACGAGCTGGCCGCCCGCATGCAACTCACGGCGGCCGCTGAGTTAGACCTGTCGAACGAAACCGCCGAAACCGAGCGGTTGTACGGTCTGGATAACCCGGAGACGGCTGCCTACGGGCGACAGTTGATGCTGGCGCGCAGACTCGTGGAACGCGGCGTGCGATTTGTGCAGGTGCTCTCTCCGCCGCCGCACAATGTGTGGGACCATCACAGCAGCTTGAACAGTAGTCTCCCGGCGATTTGTCGCAAGACCGATCGACCGGCGGCGGCCTTGATCACCGATCTGAAGCAGCGCGGGTTGTTGGACGAAACCGTGGTCATTTGGACTGGTGAATTCGGTCGTCTGCCGACGTCCGAAGGGGGCACCGGCCGTGGTCATAATCCACACGGATTCACGCTGCTATTGGCCGGCGGTGGGTTAAGGGGAGGGTATGTGCATGGCGCCACCGATTCGTTCGCTTACGCGGCGACCGAAAACCGTGTCGGCGTTCCCGATCTGATGGCCACGGTGCTACACCAAACGGGTCTCGATCACAACCGCCTGAAGTACAACGTCCACGGGATCGACGAAACGTTAACCGACGCGCGGGTCACGCAAGCCAACGTGGTGCGGGATCTGATTGATCGCGGGTAACAACCAACGAGACGTCCTGGCTGTGCCAGTCGCCCGAGAGACAACGGACCATGTCTGAGCGCCAACCGAACGACCGGCTGCCCCCCCTTCCGCGTCTGGCGCGCGCGGTTTCAAGGCGGCGACTGCTGGCAACCGGCTGCGGGATGTGGGGGCTGTCGCTGAGCGACGCGCTGCGGCTGGAGAGCCTGTCTGCAGCGTCGCAACAGGGACCGTTCGGACCGGGACGGGCAAAGTCGTGCATCGTTCTGTTTTGCTGGGGCGGCATGAGCCATCTCGAAACGTTTGATCCCAAACCGTCGGCCCCCGCGGAAACACGCGGTGAGTTCAGTACGATTGCCACGGCGACTCCCGGATTGCGGATCGGTGAGCATTTGCCGAATACCGCTCGCTGCACCGAACGACTGGCGATTGTTCGCTCGGTACACCATCTCAATACCGGGCACGGTAAAGGCATGTACTGGAATATGACGGGACATCCTCCGCCGCAACCGGCATCGCCGGTGAACCTGCCCCCGTCTCGCTCGGACTGGCCATCGCTGGGAGCCGTCGTGTCCCAATTCCGCCCGTCGCCGGCCAGTTTTCCCGGGGCGGTCCAACTTCCCTACGAGGTGACCAACGAACATAGTCTGCTGGCCGGCCAACTAGGCGGCTGGCTGGGAATGCAGGCCGATCCACTGATTGCGCGGCCTCTGCGGGGGACGCCGTTCCGTGGCCAGAAATACGACGCCGGTGGAGCGCCGCCGTGGGACTTTCCCAAACGCGACGATGGGCTGGCGATTGTCAGTCGCCGCGCGCTATTGAGCAATTTGGAGCGACCTCTCGGTCGGTCGGCGGCGACCCAATCCTACAATTTGTTTCGTCAGCGGGCCTTCGATTTGCTCGTTAGTCCTCAGGTCCGGCGGGCCTTCGATGTACAGCGCGAGCCCGAACAGGTGCAGCGTGCCTACGGCGATCACCTGTGTGGTCAGAGCGTGCTGATGGCGCGACGTCTGATCGAGGCGGGTGTGCCGATCGTGACGGTGATGTGCGCCTTCGACAATCTCAGCGACCCGCGGGCGGAACATTGGGACACGCATTCCCATAATTTTAAGCGCCTGAAGCAGACCATGCTGCCGCTGTTCGATCGCGTCTTTCCGGCGCTGCTGGATGATCTCGAAGCGCGGGGGCGGTTAGACGACACCCTGGTGGTGGTGATGGGTGATTTCGGCCGCACGCCGAAGATCAACGGTGAAGTGGGCCGCGACCATCACCCGTACTGCTATTCGGTGGCCTTCGCGGGAGGGGGGATACGCGGGGGGCAGGTGTACGGTGCCTCCGATGCGATCGGCGCGTATCCCGCGCAAGCACCCTGCGGTCCGCACGATCTGCACGCGACCGTTTTCCACGCGTTGGGAATTCCGCTGCTGTCCGAACTGCAGGATCAGCTTGGCCGACCGCGCTACGTCTGCGACCAGGGGCATCCCCTGCCACTGTTTTAGGTGACCGTCGTTTGGATGCCTGGAATTTCCCGGGAACCCTGAAACGCGGGCGGTGGCGGCTGGTGCGAAACGTGGAGCGTTCCGATCCGAGATGAGCGGCGATCGATCAAGACCCAGGAGTCCGTTTCTCGGACGGGCTCTCGCTTCCTTCCCCTGCGGGTGAGGGCGTTTCGCGGACGACGACCTTGGGCACAGTCAACGCCGCTTCGATCGCCCGGTCGAGCGCCTCGACAATCTGTCTTGGTTCTTGATGTTTGTAGCGGGCTTGCTGATCGCACCAAGCGACTCGTTGATCGCGCCCGATGACGTACAGCAGGGGGACCATGACTCCTGCGTTTGGGGCCCCCAACGCCTCGATCATCGCTTCCGATGCGCCGTAGCCACTAGACCAGGTGATCTCGTGTTTGTCGATGAACTCCTGGACCTTCATCCGGGGGTCGCCGCTCAAGCTCAGAAACAACACTCCACGCGTTTCGTACTTGCGATGTACCCGCACCAGACCTGGTGCGCTCAGCTTCGTTCGGGGTCACCAGTCACCCCACAGGTCAAGCACGACAACCTGGCCGCGGAGACTTTGCCAATTGCCGGGCGTTCCGTTAAGCCAGCCTGTGGCTTCCAGTGGGGGAACGGCATCGTCAGGTGCTAGTTGATGTTCCACTCGCGGCCTGGTCGGCAGCGCCGCAAACGGTGATATTTCTGAAATCCGATACCCCAGCGAGTGCATGATGCCAGCACCGAGCGCCAACCCCAGCAGGAATCCGATGAGCCCGGTTGCTAACCAGAGAGGCACCGACCGACCGCTCGGAGCGGCCATCCGTAGCAGCAATCCGAACACCAAGAGACAAATCCCAACTCCGGCGACAACCAAGTACGGAGCAAGATTCATAACGGGAACTCGCAGTCGTCGAGCAATCTGATCCGAGATTTGCTAGCTGGGGTGTGTTTCGACCGCCCGTGCGGCTCGATCATATCCTGGGACGACTTCTCGGTCGACCGCTTGTTTTTGTTTTCACCGATGCCATCGTACGGGTGCCGGCGCAGAGGCAGACAACGACCATCGTCCCAGGAGATCGTTGGGCAGGTCGTGGGCAGCGGGGACAGTCCATCGGTCATTTCACCGCGTCGGTGGGGATCATGCGTAGCGCGGCCAGCCAGCGTAGCGATCCGGCCTGCCACGCATCCCACATGGGACCCTGGTAGCCGTTGAGGCCGTGGCCCCCGCGGGGCAACTCGAGGTACTCCGTCGCAACGCGGTGGGCCTGGAGCGCCGTGTGGAACCGCTGGCTGTTCTCGGGCACCACGACCTTGTCATCACGCGCGTGTGCCAGGAACGTCGGGGGAGTGCGCTTCGTCACCTGCTGTTCGTTGGAGAACAGAGCGATCAACTCGGCCGCTGGCGCGATGCCCAGCAGGTTGCGCTTGGATCCCTGATGAGTGTGGTCGCCCATCGTGATCACGGGATACACCAGCACCATGAAGTCGGGTCGACAACTGACGCGCTGAAGTGGGTCCGGCGCCTGCCGGTCGCCCGCATCGAAATGGGTTCCCGCGGTCGATGCCAGGTGGCCGCCGGCCGAGAAGCCCATCACGCCGATGCGGTGTTCATCCAGTTTCCAACGCGCGGCATTGGCACGGGTCGTCCGCAGCGCGCGTTGGACGTCTCGCAGCGCGACAAAAGGTCGCCCGCCGGGGAGTTCGTACTCCAATACGACGCCTGTAATTCCGTGCGCGTTGAGCCAGCGCGCGATACCGTGTCCCTCGGGTTCGGTAACCAGACCGCCGTATCCCCCACCGGGACAGATCACGACCGCTGCGCCGTTGCAGTCGCCCGCGTGATGCACGGTGATCGCAGCCGGGCGAGCGGGCCGCTGACCCTCCCACAGCGCGATCCGCTGTGGCTGGTTGGGCGGTGGATCACCGGCGTCGGTCTGGTGACAGGTAGCCACGGTTGCCGCGAGGATCAACAGCACAGAACAGACGGTCGGTCGGTCGGTTGGGTTGTTTTGTCGCACGGCATGTGCCTCGGGGTTCACGATCGCTGTGCGGTCTCGGGTCGGTCGCCTCGATCGGCGAGTATACCATCGGCGGATGACCCGCCGAGCGGGGGTGGGCCGGCGGGACAAGCGGACCGGGTGTGCCTGTTCAAGGCACCGTGAATATCCAATAATAAGTTCCTCTCCGCACCCGATCGCCGCGGCTCGCCGCTGGGTGTGATTTACCTTCCTTGCGGTTTGATGATTCCCCCGACACGCTCTCCGCGGAGTTTCTGGGGCGTTCTTCAACAGTGATTGCCCCGGGCTATGGCCCTCTTCAGAAGGAACCTGTCGTGATTCGATGCCCCCTTCGGTCAGCTCGCTTCCGCGGGTGTTTTGGCGCTGTGATTGTCACGCTGAGTGTGGTTTGGAGTGGACCGCTGACTGCCCAGACACGGGCTTTCGAGGATGTGACGGGAGTTTCTGGCCTCAAAGTCGGAACCGACGCCGCCTGTTGGGTCGACCTGAACAACGACGGCTGGGTCGATGTGTGCGTTTCGGGCGGCGTCTGGAAAAACAACGCCGGCAAGACATTTACGCGCGTGGCGGACGTGCCCACCTCGGTGGCCGCCGATTTTGACAACGACGGTTTGGTGGATCTGTTTTCCTGGGCCGCCCGGCGGATGTACCACAACGATGGCGAGATGAAATTCACTCCCGTCGCCCTGCCTGAATTACCGCCGTCGGTTTCTCGCGGTGCCTGCTGGGGAGACTTTAACGGGGATGGGTTTGTCGACCTGTATGTCGGCGGATACGAGGACTGGGGAAAGGGAATCACCTGGCCATTTCAGATCCTCATCAACGAACAAGGCAAGTCGTTCAAACTGCTTCGATCTGAAAGTCGGATGCGCGCACGAGGCGTGACCGCGTGCGATTTCGACCAGGATGGTGATTTGGACGTCTACGTTTCCAATTACCGTCTGCAACCGAATCTGCTTTGGTTAAACAACGGAGCGGCCGCCTTCACCGAAGCGGCGCAGAAGTACGGAGTCGTCGCGACGTCGCCCGGTTTCGGTGGAGGGCATTCGATTGGGTCGGCCTGGGGAGACTTCAACAACGACGGTTGGATCGATTTGTTCGCCGGCAATTTCGCCCATGTCGATGGCCGGGGCGATCAGCCGAAGTCACGGTTCCTGCAGAACCTCGGCCCCGAAATGGGCCACCAGTTCAAGGATCTGGGGACCTGTGGCGTGCATTATCAGGAATCGTACGCGACCCCCAGTGTCGGAGATTACGACAACGACGGAAACCTAGACGTATTCTTCACGACCGTCTACGGCACGGCGTCCTTTGGGCGTAAGAACAACCCGGTGCTATTTCGCAATAACGGCCAGTTTGCCGTCACCGATGTCAGCGCCGCGGCGGGCGTGGCGGGACTTCCACCGACCTACCAGGCGGCCTGGGCCGATTACAACAACGACGGGGCGTTGGATCTCTTGAGCGGCGGGAAGTTGTTCAGGAACACAACCCGTGACAGAGGGTGGCTGGAAATTCGCCTGCAAGGCGACGGAGCCAAAGTGAATCGTTCCGCGGTGGGCGCTCAAGTGCGCATCAAGATTGGGGAAAAGGTTTACACACGGCAGGTCGAGGCGGGTACCGGCGAGGGAAATCAGAACGACATCCGCCTGCATTTCGGACTGGGCGATCATCGCGATCCGGTTGCGCTCGAGATCCTGTGGCCGGACAAGAGTCGCCAGGCAGTCAAGAGCGTGGAACTGGGTCGCGCGGTGACCTACACCTATAGCGCCTCACAGTAACCGCGTTTAATCATGGCGGTCGAGAATCACGTCCGCAGGCTGCGCGCGGTGCCTCTCGGCGGCGCGGAGCGATCGGTTCCGGCGTCAGTCTGGAGACGCGCTATTGCACGACCGTCGTGCCGGTCCTGGGCCGCTCAGGCGATGATCTCGTCGATCGGTTTGCCGCGGTGAACGTCGATCCGTTTTCGACCGGGCACCTCCAGCTGCCGTGGGTCGAGACCCAGTTGGTGGAGCACCGTGGCGTGGATGTCCGTGACGTAGTGCCGGTTTTCGACGGCATAGAACCCGAGTTCGTCTGTCGCCCCGTGCGTGATGCCACCCTGGATGCCACCGCCGGCTAACCAGCACATGAACCCCTGTGGATGATGGTTGCGACCGGTCGCCCCTTGTGCTCCCGGCGTACGACCAAATTCGGTCCCGAAAACGACCAGCGTGGAATCGAGCAACCCGCGCTGCTTCAGGTCTCTGAGCAAACCCGCAATCGGTTGGTCGACTTTGGGTGCTTCGGTATCGTATCTGCGTTTGATGTCGCTGTGCGCGTCCCAAGTGCCAGCGCTACCGGCACCGTGGTACAACTGCACGAACCGCACACCGTTTTCGACAAGCCGACGGGCGGCCAGGCACTGCGTGCCGAAAGCGCGGGAAGGTTCTGCATCGAGGCCGTACAGGCTCTTGGTGTGCGCGGTCTCCCCCGAGAAGTTCATGATCTCTGGAACGGCCGTCTGCATGCCGGCCGCCAGTTCGTACGACCGTATCCGCGCCCGTAGATCGGGGTCGTTCGGGTACTCCACGCCGACCGCCCGGTTCAACTGGCCGATCAGCTCCAGTTCCGCCGCTTGCTCCTCGGAGGTCGTTCCCGTACCGTGAGGTGTCACAAACGGCAACGGGTCTTGGGGATCGCTCGAGAGCTTGACCCCGGCATGATGCGGTCCCAGATAACTGGCCCCGTGGCCGAACTCACCACCGCAGCAACCGCCGATGGAATTGCCCATCACGACGAACTTGGGGAGCTGCTGGTTCAGTGATCCCAGGCCGTAAGAAGCCCACGATCCAATCGTCGGTTGCGCTCCGTCGCGAACGTGGTGTCCGGTATGCCACGTGAGCTGCATCCCGTGGTTGGGGTGCACTGTCCACAGCGAGCGGACGACGGCCAAGTCGTCGGCGCACTCGCCGATCCCCGAAAACCAATCGCCCACCTCCAGTCCGCATTCGCCGTATCTGCGATAACCGGTCTGCAGTGGCATGATCTGCTCGTGTGCCGGGATCGACATCCCCTGGCCCATGAGGTTCTTTTCGATCCGCTCTTTGTCGAGAAAATCGGCAAACGGTGTCTCGGCAAAGGTTTTTCCGGCGTACTCGTTCAAAGCCGGCTTGATATCGAAGCTCTCCATATGGCTGACACCGCCAGCCAGAAACAGCCAGATCACCGATTTTGCCTTGGCCGGGCGCAGTGCAGCGGCGCGTCCATTGGCGGCGGTCTGCGCTGCGTATCCGTCTTCGGCGAGCATGGTGCTGAGCGCCAGCCCGGCGAATCCCATACCGGCGTCTCCTAGAAACGTACGTCGATTCGACGAAACCGGTCGTCGTTCCCTACCGGAGCCAGCCGCTTGTCGATTCTTCATTTGACCGTCACAAAATCATGGTGATTGAAGAGGGAGTGGATCAGGTTTTCCCGGGCGTGTAGCCGTGGATCGCTCGCCGGCGCGTCGGTGTTTTCGGCGGCTTGGCCGTTCGCTGCATCGGGGTTGCGTTGGGCCTCGTAGACCGACTCCCGCGCGGCGAGGAACTGTCCACAGATCTTGCGTTCGGTTTCCGTGGCCGGACGGGAGAGCACCTGTTCAAACACGGTTTGGATGAACCCGTCTGTGTCGGTCTGTTCGCGCGACAAACGCGCCGCCAGTTTGCGCGACTGTACGAGGGTCAACTCGCTGTTGAACAGTGCCAGTGCTTGATGCGGGACGATGCTGACGTGCCGGTTGTAGCACTCGGTCGGATCCGCCCCGTCGAACAACTTGAGAAATTTCATCTGGTCTTCGGGAGAGTGGTGAAAGTAGAGGCTGCGGCGGACGACCGACATTCCGTCGGCCACCGGCAGGTCGGGCCCTCCGATGGTTCGGTCGAGTGTTCCCGCCGCCGCGAGCACGCTGTCGCGCACGGTTTCGGCGTCCATCCGCCGGGCAGGCATCCGCCACAGCAGCAGGTTGTCAGGATCGATGTCGAAGTTGGCCGAGTCACTCGTCGATGCCCGGCAGTAGGCGCTCGACGTGACGATCAGGCGATGCAGGAGTTTCATCGACCAGGGCTTACAATCCGGTTGACCCGCCACCCAATGCCAGTCTCCATCGGCTTCAGTCAGCACCAGCGAGGGTTGTCGCAGTTCGGACGCCAGCCAATCGAGCAACTGTGGGTGGCTGGGTTTCTGTCCGCTGAGGCCGAAGTCAAACACCGATCGCACCAGTGGACGGCCGAAGTGCCGCAACCAGATGTGGTTCACTGCCACACGCGCCGTCAGTGGATTCTGGGGATCGGCGACCCAACGGGCCAGCGCCAGACGGCGCCCGGACGAGGACCCGTAACTCCCAGGCAAACCACTGTATCGCGGTGTCGCCGGCTCCTGCGTCGTTTTCTCCGCCTTTTCCAGCTGGCCGTTTGTGGTCTCTAGTTTCTTGTTGGCATCAGCGAGCGCTTTGCTGAGTTTCTCGTCTCCCGCAGCACCCTGTTCGGCCAGCGCCGCAGCGCGGGCCAGTTCGTGCTTTGCCAGGAAACGCGCTTCCACCGCCTTGTGCAATGCCACTTGGCGCTGGGCTTGCTGCGCGACGATGGCGAGTTCCTCATGGCGTTTCTTGTGGGCCGCGACTTCCTCCTTTGACGGGTTTTCGGCGGCCGGCGCATCGAGATATTTCCAGGCGTCCGCTACCCAGGTCGCGCGGTGAGCGGCCAGGGCGGCCCGGTGGTTGGCGAGTTTTAGTTGTGATTGCTCCAGGACGGAGCTGGCCAGCGACCGGTGCGTGGGATCGGATTTTTTCAGCCGCGCAATCGGAGCGAACAGGGCGATCGTACCATTGGGCGCCAGCGGCACGTTCTCCGGCAGACGATCGATGCGCAAGCCCTGAAACTCAGCCAGGGCACCCCGGGTCCATAATCGGAAACCACCCGGTTCACGATTCGCGAGCTGGTACGTCTGTTGCAGCACGTCATTGACGTAGACGTTGACCAGGCGATCGCGGACGTGGAGGTCCAGGACAAATACCTGTTCCAGCGGCACAGCCAGCGCACGGAACAGGTCTTTGGAGTAATTGCGATCTCCATCGAACTCGCTGAAAAAACCGAGTCCCGATTTTTCGGAGTGCGCGGTCAAGAAGACCCCCTCGTTACGTCCCCCCTTGTCGTTTCGGTCGAACGAAATCCCAGCCTCGCGTACTTTTGTACCACCCGTGATGCGCAGCCGCAGGTGCACTCTGAAGTCGCGCGGCGGCTCTCGCGGCCATTCGTATTCCAGCCAGCACATCTCCTCGCTGGCGACGCTGGTTTGCGTCAACTGGCCGTTGCGATCTTCCCACTGCCCGGGTCCCACTCTCCAGGCGGCGCTGCGCTGTGGCTGAAACGTCTCCACAAGCAGCGGGTCTTGGGTGGGTTGTAAATCGTCCTCGCGGGTGGTCGCCAAGCGACGCTCGGTAGCGACGAGGAATTCCTGGGCCGCCTCCACAGACCGTTTGGCCTGGCGAATGTCGTCTTCCAGACGGGCGATCGTTTGTGCTTCGATCGGTTTGCGCAGATGCGGGATGCGTGCCTGTGGTGGCAGTGAAACGCTTTTCGGTTCGGTCCAGCTACCGAACACTTGGGGGATCCCCGGCGTGATCACTCGTTTTTTATCTGGAGTACGATCGTTGCCGCGGATATAGAACTTGGTAACGGCGTTCTGGTCGCGGTCGAAGATCCGTGCGACTCCCGCCAGATCGATACCCCCGGGACCACCTCCACCGTTGTCGATGGCCACCTGGACCGGCTCGAAGATGTTGCGGAAGCGGTAGTACTCGTCGTGCCAGATCGGATCGTACGGGTGATCGTGGCACTGGACACAGGCCATGGTTAGTCCCAGAAAGGCCTTGGCCGTGTGTTCGACCGTGTCGCGGATCCACTGCTCACGGCTATCGGTGTTGCGGTTACGGACGAGAAATCCAGTGGCACCGAGATTGGCCGGATCGAAGGGGACCATCTCGTCGGCGGCCAGCATCTCCATCAGCATCCGCTCGTAGCCCTTGTCCGCGTTGAGCGATCGGGTCACCCAGTCGCGCCAGTGCCAGATGTTTTTTTGACTGAAGCGGACCTCGCTCTGGAATCCGTACCAGTCGCTGTACCGCCAGACATCCAGCCAGTGTCTCCCCCACCGTTCACCGTAGTGGGGACTCGCCAGCAGCCGATCGACCGACTTGGCCAACGCGTCCCCGGACCCGTCGGACAGGAAGGCCCCTAGCGCTTCACGCGAGGGGGGTAGGCCGGTCAAATCTAACGCGACTCGCCGCAGCAGAATATGCCGCGGTGCCGGGGGACGAGGGCGGAGCTTCGCGGTCTGGTGTCGGCGGTTGATGAAGGCGTCGATCGGGTGTTGCCGTTCGTCTCCGGCTGCCGATGCTGGCACGGCGGGCCGACGGATCGGCTGGAACGCCCAGTGCGCCCGAGGGTCGTGTGCCTGTTCGTCCGCAGGGGCAGCGGCTCCCGCGGCGATCCACGTTTTCAGGATCTCGATCTGCCTTGGATTGAGCGGTTCTCCTTCGGGCGGCATCCGCGAGTCCTCATCGGCGGTGATCCGCACGACCAGCGCGCTGCCGCCGACGTCGCCAGGGACCATGGCCGCCCCATCGTCTCCGCCCGCTAAGGCCCGGGCCCGAGTGTCCAGCCGCAGGCCGGACTCGGAGCGCAACGGACCATGACAGCGGAAGCAGTTGATCTGCAAGATCGGTTTGACATCGCGCAGATAATCGATCGGCTCGGCCGCGAACGCCGAGGGGAGGCTCAGAGCGGCCAGTATCAGGGTCGTCGTGCGGATAGGTGCCATGGAGGACTCTTGGTTTTGCGGCCAGCCCGTCACCATCTCGATCGTCGCGTCGCGGATCACACAAAACGACCTCGGCGGAGCCGCGCCGAGTATGGAATCGCAGTCGAGATGTTGTACAGGGGTCGTGCCATCCGGTCTCCAGCCAACCTCTCAGGGGCAATCGCTCACTTCCAACCGATCGACCGCGCGTTGATGTTGATTGCCATCGCGTGGCGTCCTGAGGTATGACATGCATTCTAACAGACCTGGCGCGACGGCGGTGTGCGGGTCGTATCATCGCGGGCCAGTTTTCCAGCCCGCGGCGACTTTCGATTGATCAGCGACCTCGACACCGGCGGGAGACACTGGATACGCCATGAGGAGCATGTCATTTTCAAAACAGCTGGTCGGTTCTGTTCTGTGCGCCACCCTCACGGTTGCTTTGAGCGGGCAGACATCGGCCGGCGGTCAGGCCACTGCGACGCGGCAGTCCGTGGTTCCCCAGAAACCGATCGTACTCTGGAAAGAGGACTTCGAAGGCGAACAGCCCGAGAAATTCGCGTTGACTCACCATAACGCCAAGCAGGTAACCGTGGCGTTTGCTGGTGTCAGCGAAGAACATGCCGCGGGGGGCAAGCGGAGTTTCAAGATCGCCGCGACGCTGACCGAGGGAAACTACGCGTACTGGATTATCAAAGTCGACGCCCCGTTCACCCACCCCCTCAAGATTCGCGGGAAGGTCCGTCGCGAGGGGGAAGTCGACGTTCAGGTCGGCTACTACTTTCGCAATGTCGATACGGGGGCGTCTTCGCTGGTACGCCAGGGAACCAAGATCGCGGACCGGAAAGATGGCTGGAGCACTTGGGAGTGTTATGACCCAGGGCTGCTCAAGTCCGCCCAGCAGCTACGGCTGCAGGCGGTCGGCGTTTTTATTTTTCCCAGCGCGTGGAGAAGGCCGCGTCCGGCTCAGCCACAGCACTATTTCAAGAACACCGCGGCTGTCGCTTACGTGGACGATCTGGAAGTGATCCGCATGCCGCGGCCCAAGCCACCCGGCAAGGTGCCTCGTCCCCAGGATATTCGGGAGTATCGGGTGGTGCCCGTTGCGCCGCTGACCGAGAGCCGGATTCTCGCCTCCTCACCGGTGATTCCCGATGACATGAAGCGCGATCGTCTGAGCATGACGGCGGCTCAGGATGAGTACGAGTCGGCCAGCTTCGCCATCCTCTCGGGACAGCAGCTCGATCAGGTCAAAGTCACGATGACCGACCTGGTACAGGGGGCGCACCGGATCGCGGCGGCCGATTTGCGGGTCGTCAAGTGCTGGTTCCTGCCCACCGATTACGACGAATGGCTGCCGATCACAGTGATGTATCCCGAACTGCTGTTGCACGATGACGAGCTCATCAAGGTCGACATCCCCAAAGTCAAACAATCGATTCGGGCTACCACGACCGGGGGAGAGACGCGTTATTTTGACATCTCTAAGGGCAACCCGGAACTGAAACCGGAGTACACCATCGAAGACGCCGCGTCGCTGCAACCGGTCCAGATTCGACCGTTTGTACCCCAGCAGTTCTGGCTCACGGTGCATGTTCCGGTCGGTGCTGCGCCGGGAGAGTACCGCGCGGAAATCGTTATCGAGCCGCAGAACGCGCCGTCGCGACGTATGCCCGTGGTACTCCGCGTACTGCCCTTTCGTCTGCCGGCTCCGGTCCTCGAGTACTCGCACTACTACCGGGCCAAACTCAAAACCGACGGCGCTCCGCTGATCTCCTCGGAATGGAAGACCGAGCAGCAACTGGAGGCGGAATTTCGTGACATGCAGTCGCATGGTGTGAATAACCCGGCGATCTATCAGGGTGTCGGCAGTGGCCCCGATGCGGGAAAGGCGCTACAACGGTATCTGACCGTCTGGGATCGTGTGGGATTGAGCAAGGAACGGCTGTTCATGGTCGCGGCCGGGGCTTCCAACGAACTGGAACAGCAGCGGAAGCGGCTGGCGATGGCGAAAAGGTTCGGGTTTCGCGATTTGTACGCGTTTGGATCGGATGAGGCGTCGGGCGAGCGGTTGCTCGCGCAGCGCAATTTCTGGACGCGCACGCGCGGTGTTGGCTTGAAGATCGCGGTCGCCTGCAATCCCGACTTCGACGAACTGGTGGGCGATCTGTTGGATGCTCCGATTCTCGGAGGCCCGGCACGGCCCGATCTGGCCGCCCGCGTCCGTCAGCGGGGTTATCGCATCTACATGTATGGCAACCCGCAATACGGGCATCCCAACCCGGTGATCTACCGCAGGAACTTTGGTCTTTCGCTGTGGCGGGCCGGGTATCACGGCGCGGTGAGCTACGCGTACCAGCACGCCATGACGTGGCACCCCTGGAATGATTTCGCCAACGGTCGTTTCCCGAAGATGACCTATCCGACGACATCCGGAGTGGTGGGGACCATCTCCTGGGAAGGGTTCCGCGAGACGATTGACGACGTTCGCTATCTGACGCGGCTGCTGGGGCTACTCGACCGAGCGACCGCGCAACCGGCGACCCGCAAGGCGGCCACCG
>PADE01000017.1 GCA_002702965.1 Planctomycetaceae bacterium | reverse complement strand
GTTCTTCCTGTACTCATTACGATGGGAATCGCTGTTCTTCACTTCCTTTCGGATCCTGCGCAGGATTTGTTCAATCACGAACTGGTCGCCGCCGTGCATTTTTCTCAGCTCCTCCTGAAGCTCCTTCCACTGGCGTTCGAGCACGTTGTACAGGAAGACGGATTGTGGTCCCAACATGCCGGCCGGTATCGCGGAATATACCGTGCGCCTCGAGGTACTTGGTAAACGCGTGCAGTGACTCCTCTTTTTCGAACCAGTTGTTGGGGTCTTCGGGTAGCGGGCCGTGCTGCTGGTCGAGGATCTGGCCGAGGTCCGGCACTATTTCGGAATGCTTAGCTTCCGCTTGTGCAATCAGCGGCTGGGTCGCAGCCGCTGCAATCGCGTTTACATTTGATTCGTCTGCCACATTTGGAGGTTGAGGGAGTTCATCGGATACGCCTTCCTTCAATCGGACCATGACTCAGCCTAAAGTAGTTCTTTACAGATACTGCACGCTAATTTCCTTACCCGTAATCTGGAGCCCACGGTTGGTGTACACCAATACAATGTTGATTGTGTTGTCTGTAGCCCAGTGGGTTGTTCCCTGAATACGGTACCGGGTGCGCTTCTCGCGCTGGTAGAGCCTTGGGTTGATTCCCATCGTGCCCACGTCCTCACTACGTAGCAGGATCACCTGTCGCTGTCGGAAGTCCTCGTCAGTATACCACGCGCGCTTGTGACAGTTTCGGCGCGTCATGAAGAAGAGCTCGGCCTTGCCGGCCTCGGAGATCGTGTCCGACTTCTTGCCGGTCGTCACACAGGTAAAAGTGAGGTTGTCGATCATTGGCTGGAGCCCAGCGTTGGGACTATCGTCTCTGCGCGCAAAGAGGCACCAGAAGCATGGGGGGCCCATTGGCGTGAATATCTCCGTATCGAAGTCGGAGGTGGGTTTGACTTTGCCCGGCCCGGACACGTTTACCGTGTATTGGCGAAACTCCGGGACGCTGAGCAACGAGGGTATGCTGGCGACCTGCTGGTTCCCGCCGTTGAACTCGCTGAAGAGCAAACGCTTCACCTCTACCTTGTAGCGGTTATCGCTCGTGTGGCGCCAGTCTATATCGCCCAGCATGATCTGGAAGTCCCGGAGCTCGGGTGGTAGGAATGCGGTCATCTGGTCGAGAGGCTCGATGCACCCGTTCCGGAAGTCGGCATTCAGGAGCGGCGCGCTGAGGGGTTGTGTGACGACAAAGTGCGGCGCGTAGATGTGGCCTGTGCTAAGGCTCGTGCTTTCGGTAAGTGCGAGTGGCGTATGACGGACCATGTTAAAGAGGCCCTGACTGCGGGGTGCAACCACCGCCATA
The DNA here is from genome assembly GCA_002702965.1 of Planctomycetaceae bacterium. Taxonomy (GTDB): domain Bacteria; phylum Planctomycetota; class Planctomycetia; order Pirellulales; family Pirellulaceae; genus UBA9264. Next base: position 7,879 of record PADE01000017.1, on the reverse strand, counting down.
TACAGGTGGCTGTGAACATTGTTGTCCGCCACTATGGTATTTACCTTCTCAACGATGTTTACGTGGCTCCGCACATGGATATCCGTCACCCAGCATTGTTGGACGATCGCCGCACTCCCGTCCCCAACCACCGCTTCGACGTCTAACTCGGTCTTTCGGACGTCGGTGGGCTCGCTCCACATAAACTCCTTCTTGATTGTACCCGCGTTTCCCGCGACGCCACCATAGAAGAAGAACAGCGTGCGTTCTTGCAGTTTCTTAGCGAACGCGAGTCCGGTGACACGCAGGGTGCCGTTTTTGGGATCGGTTCCGCGCCTGAGAACCTGAACGTACATATCCACGTCACCGCCGGTACGCACGGACGCCACCCCGCCGATGAAATTGCCCCCAGGGTCCGCGCCGTACGCGAATATGTTGCCGATCGCGGGACGCGCTGGCTCGGTGTACGCCGGGTCCGCAGATGCAATCTGCAGAGTGTTCGTGTGGTACCCGCCCCGGTACGCTACCCCGGGCCGATCGAATGCGGTGCGGAAGAACGGGTACTGGTCGACTTCGAAGACGATATCGACGGTTGAGCTACCGGCGGGCGCGTCATACTCCACGTGAGGGTTGGCGACGACAAGCTCGCACGGACAGATCCGTTTGTTGTCGGCATTAACTCCGGCATTTATTATAAACTCGGAACACCACACCATGCTCATAGCCATCTCCCCGACGCCAAGATTGCCATCATTGAGCCGCTCCTCGAACGCCCTCTGTGCGTCGTCCCAATCTACGCCTACAACGTAACCTTTGGTCACACCAGCCTTCTTGGATACAATATTAGCGAGAACGTTCGTTAGGTTGCCGGTATTTCCGACAACGCCTAATAGGGCCGCGCTATCGCCCTGGGTGGGGTCTGCCCCCAGTGTCCAGAATATTCGCATCGTTTCCGCCCGGATTATATCCCCTTGTTCTCCAAACGGAATGTGCATTTTGAATGCCTGCTGTCCAGTTTGGTCACGTCCTCAGCTATTTGGCCGCTAACCGCTCCGATGCCCTGACACGCTCGGTGCTGGAAGCAGTGGTCGTCGGGGAACGGGTACATGCCCGCTCTTACCGAAACCGGGAACGCCTGAGTCCACAGGGTGTTCGCCTCGTCTATCTTTTCATCAAGGTCGCCGTTTGCCGCCTGGATGAGAGGAGTCCGGCTGCTTGGCTCTATCCTCAGCAACGGTTCGAAGTGGGTAACCGCGTTTGTTATGGTGTGTTGCGCAAACTGTGACAAGGGCTTATGTGGGGCAACGTTCGCGACCGCCTCGAACCCGCTTGCGTACGCCTTCAGGACACCACCCGCGGGTTCGTCCCAATCTTCCGCGGCGATTGCGTCGGGGAGGTTCAGCTTGGATAGCAGCGGCCCCGAGAGGGCTACGTCAGAGCCGACAGGCCACCGCACTATGGGGGCATGCCACGCGCATCTCTGTCTCTGGAAGTCATCTTTGTAGACAGCCTCTTGCGTGTTGGCCGCCCGGAAATTGGTGGTCGCAAACCCAGCCTCGGGAGGCAGACTTGTGGCAGCGTCTAGCTCTTCCGTCCTAAAGTGACCCTCCACGATGAGTCTCGGATGGTGGAACCTGTCTTTGTGTCTTCCCAGTCTCTCCGGGCTAAAATCTGAACCGTTGACGTAGAAGAAGCCACTCTTACTTACGGCGTGCGGCAACCTAGTAATGCTGAACGATATATAGTCTAAGCCCTGGTTGGGCTTAATATTCACGGCCTTTTGCTGATCAGCACTACCGGCGCCGCCAGCACGATACAGGTGCTCGTGTATGCTGCCGTCGTTGATGCACTGGAACTCGCCCTGGAATCTCAAATCTACCGGACCGTCAAATACATAGGTTTTCAAAGCGTTGTCGTACACGTACGGCACCCTGCCGTCCCAGTCGGTGTATACTGTAGCGCCCTTCAACTTCACTTGAACCTTCTTCTCGTAGCCGACCTTGATATACGCGACGCTGTACGGCATATTGGCATCTCCAGCTTCGTTCTTCAGCGCGACGTAAGAGTTTGATGGTCTGTCCCAGTCGTTGAACGGCTTCGGTGAGTATATCGGGTTCATACCGGCCTGGTCTACCCCGCTTTTCCAGAACTCAAGGTGCATCATATTGGTAGTATCTGAAAGCAGGCGGCTCGCAAACTTGGACTCGACGTGCATGTTGTTCACCGGGAGTATCGGTATAAACACCTCAGGCGGGAAATTTATATCTATGCCAACGCCCTTGCGGTTCATATACGCAAACGTCTTGTCGACGAACGTCATGGTCTTCAGGGCGTCGTTCGCGGACACCAGCGTACGGATTTCGGCGATCGCGCGTGTCGGCTCGGATATGAAGTTGACGGAGTTCTCGGGCTGGAGCTGGACCGTGCCGATCCCGAACTCAATCGCGCGCTGCAAGTTGAAGGTATCTCGCAGCAGGTCGTCTTGCTCGTTGTACGCCTCCACGAAGTCGCCTATCCCCAGGTCTAGCGCATCGACGGAGAACTCCCCCGCTTCGGAGAGGCGTCGCGATTCATCTAATGGTTCGTTTATCATGCTCATCTCGACCTCCAGCAACGCTGTCGCGTTATGCGTGTGCAACGGGATTCCAGTCACCCGGAAGAGCGGGTTCTTCTGCGACCCCTCCATCCGAATCTCCTTACGGGTGGCACTGCCCCCTGTCTGTAACACGTAGCCTTCGGGCCGCATGTTGCGCACCACGGGCCTGACATCCTGGAGTGTTTGTGGGATCGGTGCTGACTGCATCGCAATAAGATATTGTGTTTTAGTTATTAAAAACACATTATTACTTCCGATGTACCAACGCGCACGTACCGTAGGTTACGCAAGTCTGAGTGGTGGCGCATTAAATAGGCACAGCAAGCGATCGGCTAGGGACATCCGACGAGAATGGGCCGAGCTCGATCGCAAGCGCAAGGGGCATTCCACGGTACGCCCGGATTTGCCCTACGACGTGCCGAGCTACTACTCGGAGAAGGACCGCAGGCGCGGCAAGAAGCACCCGGGGCACATGCTGCTCGAGGAGCGCGGGTACGGACCGATGGCTCGCGGCCCGCTCACCCTCAAGGGGCACGGGCAGCTGGGGGCCCGCAGACGCGGCGCGACGGCCCGGGAGAGATCCGAGTACGCGCGCAGAACCGCCGAGCCCGTCGAGGAGTTCCTCTCGGAGGCCCGGGGGCCCCGGCACACGAGGCGGTGGCTCGGGGACTTTAGCGACCCCGCGGCCCTGCGCGCACGCCGGCGCCAGCAACGCGGAGCCGACCTCGCAGAGGCGCAGGGCGCTTTGGGGCGCGAGCCCGAAAGGCCGAGCGTGCCCCAGACGATCGAGGCGGCACCCGCCGTCCGCGGCAGGCCCCAGTGGACCAGCACCGGCGAGCGGCAGTACTTTACGCAGGCCGAGTACAAGGCGGCCCACCGCGTGGTTCCCTACGAGCACCGCCAGGCAAAGCCGCTGCCGGGCTACGGCCCCCAGAGGGGCGAGAAGAAGCTCAGGTGGCTGCCCCACGAAAGTGCTGCCGGACCACGGGTGACCGGATCCGACCGGGCGATCGTGCCCGCGGGTCTCAGCTACGCGGAGCGCGAGAAGAAGGGCCGGGAGATGGTGCCCTTCGAGCCCACCGTTGCCACGTTTGCGACTGAGGCCGACGTCGGGTTGCCGGTCGCTTCGGCGCAGGCCCCGATCGTGCCCAAGAAGAGCGACCGCCGGCTGGCCCGGGAAGCGGTTCAGATGCCGTATGATGCCGATCAGCCCAAAGAGAGCACAAAGCGCGGCGACGAGGATGTCGACGACGCTCTGGACTACGAGCCGGCCCAGCGGCAAGAGTTCCTGCCGAGTTCGTCGGAACGCAGGCCGGGGCCCAAGGCAATCGCAAAGGCGAACAAGGCGGCTCTGGCCGAACGAGGCGCATTTCGCGAAGATGTCGACAAGGAGTTTGCCCAGCTAAAGCGTCTGTCAAGCCGCGGCACGATCTTTGAGAATCAGCAACAGTTGGCAAAGTCGCTGCAAGAGCAGGTGCCTCTAAGCATTCAGGAGAAGCAGCGGGCTGTGGCGCCACCCGCGAAGCTGGCAAAGGGCACTATGGTTATCCCGGCGCCCGAAGTGGAGGCGGGGTTGACCCCGGCACAGGCGCGTGCGCAGAGGCAGGCCCACGAGGGGTCGTTCTTTGAAGGGGGGCCCCTGCGCGGCAGGCGACAAACGCCCCTCGACCGTGCGAGCAGGCAACCGTACTCGCGCCCGGAGCGCCCGGCACAGGACATCGACTGGGCCGACAAGGACGTGCCGCAGGCAGCCGAGGCCCCAGTGCCCGAGGAGAGCACCAAGCGCGCCGCCGAGGACGTAAGCACGGCACACGGCATGCCCGTGAGCTACGAGTGGTGGCAGACCGAGGCGGGTGTGCCCCCGTCCAAGCAGCAGGACATCCGGAAACCGGCGAGCCGGGCGGACTTGCCCACGCGGCTATTCGAGCCGAAGGTGGGGCGCGCGAGCGCGGAGCAGGGCTTCCACGACATCGCCGCGGGCGACGCCGGCGTGCAGGGCTACATGCCGCCGGCAACCCGGGTGCCCTCCGGTGGGTGGAAGCCCACGACCACCGCCGATGCCGCCCAGTGGAGCAGGCACGCGATGCAGAACCAGGCGAAGCGCAGGGCCTCGGCCGCCGCCAACATGCAGGCGCTTGGGCCGAGCGAGCCGTTCCACTTTGCGGGCTCCGGCGCCGACCACAGCAACATCGATATCAGCGGGCTCAAGTTCGACTTTGGCGCCAACCGCCGACCCCAGAGCTCAAGCTTTATGGACACGGTAAACGAGGCCACCGCCGACATGCCCGCCCACGAGGCGGAAATCCTCTCGAGCAACGCCCTGCAGGCGACGGGGCACGTGGGCGCGGAGCCTAGTCCCCTGTCCGACCTCATGGGGGACTTCCTAGACCCGATACAGATTAAGGTGCCGCCAGTGAGGCCCCCAGAGCGCCCACAAACACAGGCCGATGCGTCGATGGCGCCGCCAGCCGAGGAGGTAGGGGAGAAGCGGCCCGCGCCTGACGACGGCATGGGCGACAAGAGGCAGGATCTGCACGATGAGCCGGAGCCCATTGAATTAGAGTTTGCGGACCCGACGCGCCTCACATTCCCAGACCAACCGATGCTCGAGTCCGCCGAGACGAGTGCCGCGTTCCCGGTGCCCAAGCCGGAGCCCCCAGCCCCGGACGTAAGCCCGGAGCCAAAGCCGGCAATGCCTGAGCCGAAGCCAGCGCCGAAGCCCGTTGTGCCGAAGCCAAAGCCCATTGAATTAGAGTTTGCGGACCCGACACACCTCACGTTCCCAGACCAGCCGGTGCTCGAGCCCGCCGAGACGAGTGTCGCGTTCCCGGTCGAGTCAGAAGATAGGCCGATGCTCGAGTCACGCGAGGAAAGTGCCGCGTTCCCGATGCCGTCCGAACCGACCAGGACGCTCGAGTCACGCGAGGCAAGCGCCGCGGCGCCGCACCCGTCCGAGCCGAAGCGCGTGCTCCAGCCGTCGTCCAAGTCGGTGTCCTTCCGGGCGCCTAGGGCGAAAGCAGCGCCGAGCCGGCGGCAGCGCCCGGAAGAAGCGCCGAGCGGGTACCGCCGCATCGTGCCCGACTACCGGCCGGCGGGCGGGCCCGTGGGCACCCAGAGCGTGAACGTGAGCGCCCCGGCAACCGCCAGCGCGCCCGTATCAAGCGGGCAGGCGAGCGGACAGGCCAGCGCCGCGGGCACCGGTGCGCTGCGCGAGATCGCCAGGGCCCTCGCGACCAAGGCGAAGCCCAAGGCGCGCAAGTCGGGCATCAGCGCCGCGCGCAAACGCTACACCGACGCGCGCAAGACCAAGCTGGCGTCGCTCCGGGCCCACCGCGACAAGCTGGTGCGCGAGCACAAGGCAAAGACCAAGAAGATGCCGAAGAAGGAGCGCGACGCCGCCCGGCGCGAGTTCCGGAAGAAGGTGGACAGCCAGTACAAGGAGCAGGTGAAGAAGTACCCGCCCGCGCGCGGCATGAAGGACGTGGGCTCGGTGCTCAAGCTCATCAAGCGCGTCCAGGGCGCCAGGTTCAGTTAAAGTTCTCTAATTACGCGTGTTTATATCAAGAGAAGGTACTTGCTATTGAACATGCACACGGGCGAGTGCATCTGGACGATCATCGACCGGTCGAGGCTCGCGAATCGCTTCACGACAACTTTGGCTTCGGGCACGCCCAGGCCCAGGTGGTCCTTGAGGAAGCTGATGCAGCGCTGCTGCTGGCTCCGGGGGAAGAACACGACGTAGCGGTTGCTTTGCAGGCTCTGGCTGGTGGCGCGGTGCCCGGCGTACGTGTGCTGCAGGCTGAATATGCCCGAGTTCATGTGCCGCGCGGTCCGCAGGCTGGAGTTATACAGGCGCTCGAGGAGCGGGTACATGCCGTGTGCGGCGTCCACGAAATCGTCAAAGGCGATCAGCGCGTTCTCGCCGTGCTTCTCGATGGCGGACTGCACGTGCTTCTTGAAGTACTCCTCGGCGCCCACCTTGGACTCCTTGACGGCCTTCTCGGAGATATCGATGCCGTGGTAGTAGTTGTTCCAGCGCGGCTTCTTCAGCGGCGCGAGCGTCTTGTCGATCTTCTCCTCCGGGCTGAGCCAGATGATGGGCCGGATGCTCGAGCCCGTGCTGACGGACTTGAGGTAGCGCTCGATCATCGCCACCAGGAAATAGGTCTTGCCGGCGCCCGAGCTGCCGAAGAGCGTCATGGTGCCCGGCCAGTCCTTCACGGCCTTGGGGAAGTCCAGCTGGAACTTGATGTCCGGCTGGTCCCCGATGTACATCTCGCGCATCAGCGACGTCTCGTACCGGTCGCGGACGTCCCAGTAGGCCTTGCGCAAAGGGTGCCCGACCTCGGGCTCCTCGCCCGTGTCGATCATCTTGCAAATCTCGTGGTACTCGTGCTCCGAGATCTGGTTCACCTTCTTAATGTGGCTCCGGTGCAGCGTCAGCGTGGGCGCGCACGGCGCATCGTTCTTGTTGTCGTCCTTGAGGCTGTGCGTGAAGTAGACGGTCGCGATTGGCCGCGCTCGAGCCTTGCCAGTCGTGCCGACAATGGGTACGATTGCGTTGGCGTTCTTGCCTTCCTTGACGAGCGTTAACATGATGCCTTTACTAATAAAGGACCGACTAATGCCTAGATACAGAAGCCGAAGCAAGAGCCGCGAGCGCAAGCACCGCAAGGTCGCCAGAGCCAAGGTCCCGCGCGAGAAGCGCAAGCTTCTGCAATGGGCCGCCAAGGGCACAAAGGCCGACTACGAAAAGCTCCGCAAGCACGCGCACAAGATACTGATGGGCGGGCAGCTGCCCGGGTACCTCGAGCCGCTGGCGATGGAGGACCTGAGCAACGCGACGCGCGCGACCCTGACGCACGCGTTGCACAAGCAGCACGCGCACCTGGGCGGGGGGCTCGCAGACTCGATCAGCCACCTGCTGGACAAGGTGCCGGGGCACCAGTGGTCCTGGCAGAACGCGCTGAGCCAGGCGGCCCTGCGGCCCTTCCGGGGCGACAGCTTGACCGAGCAGGACGAGCTCTACGCCCGCCTCGTCAAGGCCGGGTACCACGCCGAGGCCGATCGTCCCGAGGTGGCGGAGGGCTACGTGCGGCAGAAGCAGTTTGATGGGAAGTACTTGAGCGTTTGGGACAGCCCGGACGCGCACCGCATGATCGTGGTGCGCGGCACCAAGCCGACCCACGGCGAGGACTGGGCGCAGAACTTGCGCATCGCGGTCAGCGGCAAGCCCCAGGAGTTGGTGGGGGACGAGTTGCGGCGCGTGATCGAACAGACGCCGACCGGCACCGTGGTGGACGT
>PADE01000016.1 GCA_002702965.1 Planctomycetaceae bacterium | reverse complement strand
GGGTGCACCCCGCGCTTCCCGCAGACGTTTCAGGTGCGGCCCCGTCGGTTCACGGTTCCAACTGCCACCAATATAGAGCCCGCCACCTCTAGCACGTGGTAAAATTTCCGGCATTTTGGCGCCCGCGGGAGAATTCGAATCAACGGTCGATTGCTTGGCGGCTAACTTGATTTGTAACACAATCACTTGGTCACATTGCAACTCAAGATAGAAGAGTTCATTGGTATAAGAAAGCAAAGACATGGCAACCGCGGAACTCGTCGAAGTGGGACTTATCGACATCAGGCTCGGCGACTCCGTCGAAGTGGGAAACGGGCCCAAGGGTACCCGCCTGGTGGTGGACGTGCCCGAGGTCAGCTTGAAAAGCGACAGGGTGAACGCCACCCTGGCGACGAACGACTGTGCCGACTGGCTAACGCTCAGCGAAGACGGGCAACTGGGTTCGCTTGACGTAAGGCTCACGCTGAAGACCGACGACGGGGCCTATATCTATGTCGAGTACGGCGGCAGGTCGAACATGGCGTCCGGCCTGATCGCCACTGCGCCGACGTTCCAGACAGGCCACGAGAAGTACAAGTGGCTCAACAGCGTGCAGGCGGTTGCCGCGGGGCAGGTCAACCTGGAGGAGGGCCATCTGGTGTACAGGCTGTACGAGGTCAAAGTCACAGCAGAAGAGGGCCTCGTCTGATAGAGATCGCAACTTCAGTTAGAACCTGCGAATAAAAAGGCCAACGTAATGAAACCACACTGTCAGATCATCGCTTCGCTGCTATGCGTGTTTGGGAACTCTGCTATTGCGCAGTTCAAGGATGGAAAACCTTTTATCACCACGCAGTCGCCGATCACGCTCTTCAGCACGCAGGATGGTGAGACCGAAGCAATTCTCTCCTTTTCCGATGGTCGACCCTATGACTACAAGCTGCTGACCCAGGATGCTCTCACCATCATTCACCTGGGCCCGGGCCATCCCCCTGTAGTGAAAACGATCTATGGCACTCCGACCATGGCGGTATCTACCGATGGCCGATACAGTCTCGTTGCGAATCATGGATTTCGCTTTGTAGGAAATCTTCTGGACAAGCTCACCTACCCAGCAGACCAACCTCTTCGTAACCGTGACCTGACACCTGAGCTCCTCAAGCAGCAGGAACTTTCTCCGCAACTAGCTGACATAATTTCCGTGGTGGACCTTCACGATTCAGATCACCCGGTCGCCGACCTGGTAAAGTGACGAACTTGAGAACAGAACTAAGCAACTTCCTCTAAGAGTGCTCGAACATGCATCCCACGCCTGCCACATGCTCATCGCGGATGTCTTCCGGTTTCCTGCGCCGGGCAAGCTCGGCTGCCACACTTGGCGTTCTACTGGTGTCGCTCACGATCTCACCGTGCGCGCGGGCCGGCGATCAGCCCTCCGCTGCGGCAACCGAATCGTCTGCGTTCGATTGGTCCACCGTGGACTCGCAACCCGAACAGGCCGCGCACATCCTGCGACAGTTGCGCGCCTGGCGCAAGCCAGACCGCAAGCGCCACGGCAAGACTCTGCGCGTGGTCTACTTCCATCCTCAAGATCGCCAACCGCTCAAGAATCATGGCGAGCGGTGGGATCGAATCATGGCGGATGTCCAGAAGTTCCACCGTGACGAGATGAACCGTTTTGGCTACCAAGATGTCACGCTCTCTCTGGAACAAACCAACGGAAGGCTCAAACTCCATGAAGTCCAGGGTGCCGCAAACGATGACGGCAGCTACTCTTATCGATCGGGTAGTCGGATCTACGGCGAAGTTGTCAAAGCGTTGGCCAAGAGCGGAATCGACGCCAACACCGAAACTCTGCTGATCGTATGCGGACTTTCTAGAACCGAGGACAAGCAGGTCACGATCTACTCGCCCTACTACGGGATGGGAGCAGACCATAACAAAGGAATCTGTTTCGTGGCCGATTCGGATTGGCTCACCATCGACGGGCTGAAACCCGACCGCAAGGGCATCACGCTGCAGGTCAAAGAGCACCGTGGCTACGAGCCCTTTACCTTGGCCCGGTTTAACACAACCTATATCGGAGGGACGATCCACGAGTTGGGACATGGACTGTCGCTACCGCATAATCACGCCACCAAATTGGAAGCCAAACGTGGCACCGCACTGATGGGCGCGGGTAACTACACCTACCGCCAGGAATGGCGGCAGGAGGGAAAGGGTTCGTTCCTCACGCAAGCCCATGCGATCCGGTTGTTGGTTCATCCGGTGTTCAGCGGAACGTCCCAACAATGCAATCAACCGCCCAACCTCCAACTGCGGGCACTGCGAGTTTCTTTTCACGAAGATCAGATCCACATTCGCGGAGAACTCCAGGCGGACATTCCGTCGATCGCCATGATCGCTTACAACGATCGCGAGAACCCGGGGCAACAAGGATACCAGGTCAACAACGACTACGACGCGACCACCTGGCCGTCGGTCATCAGCCCGCAACATGAATTCTGGATTCGAGTAGGAGACCTCCAGGACGGCAAACATCAACTTCGTTTAGTAAGCGTGCATGCCAACGGCGCGGTGACCACCCATCGTCTGCATTACACCAGCAAGGACGGGGTTCCTGATTTCGACCACACGAACAAAGACATCGCGAAGATCACCACGCCGTAGTCTGCGTCGGTTTGAATTCAATGGCACCGCTTGGGGAGCCACTGTTCGCCCGCATTCCATTCTTGCCCACGCCATTCCCGTGCGGTTGCCATCGCGGCGCGGCGCGTGCTGGGCCGCCGTCACCGGCTGACCGATGGCGCTGGGGACCCGCTTGGCCGGCGTTTGGTCACGGGTCTGCGCAGCGCCGGCCTAACCCCGACGCCACTGCGCTGCGCCCGCCGAGGGCGTGGCGAACCGGGCACAAGATGCGATCGAAAACTTGGCGCCAAGACCACTGCGTCTGGATCGCCGATCTCAGGTCTGAATCTCCGACAGTGTCCCCGTGCTGTCGGCATACGTCTTGCGTTCGATTCCCAGGGCATGCAGCTGGGTCAACCAGAGATTGGCCAGCGGAGTGCCCGTCTTGCAGTGGATGTGCTTGCCCAGCTTCAGCGTTCCGCCGCCGCCGCCGGCGACAACCAGTGGCAAGTCGTTGTACTGATGGGTGGTACCATCCCCCAGGCCCGCTCCGAGGGTGAAGATGGTATTGTCGAGCAGCGTGGTGCCGTTGGCTTCCTCGATGCTGTCCATCCGCTCAAGCAGACGCGTGAACGCCGCGACGTGGAAACGGTCCAGCTTCAGTAGATCCTCGACGTGGCGTTTCGGGTCGTGTGTCATCGCGTGATGGCTGTGCGGCTTATCGAGGATTCCCTCCCAGTTTGTCGGCGTGGTCCACCGTTCGGGGCCGACCATCAGCGTACCGACGTTCGTCACACCGCTCTGCAAGGCGATCACCAGCAGATCGCCCATCAGGTGAATGTACTCGTTACGAGGCAAATGCTCCGCCGGGCGTTCGACTTGCGCCACGGTCAGTTCAGACTTCATTGTGGCGATTCGATCCATACGTTTTTCGATGGTGCGGATCGCCTCGAAGTACTCGTCGAACTTTTTTCGGTCCGCGAAACTCAGCCGCCGTTGCAGACGGCGCGCGTTGCCCAGCGCCAGATCGGTGATGTTTCGGAACCGGGTGTTGGCGCGGGTACCGAACAGCCGGTCGTAGATCTGACGCGGGTTTCTCATTGAGGGAGCAACGTGACCGGTGTCGTACCACGACATATTGTCGAAGTAGATCGACTCGATGTTGTTCTTGTGGTCGTTGCAGCTCAGCTCGAGAGTCGAATAAGGCGTCGTCTGGCCGATGCTGTCGGCGGCGACGTGGTCCAGAGTGCGAGCGAGCGGATAGGCGGAGTTTTTGACCTGGAACGGCGCAACGCTGGTCAGAAAACAGGATGCGGACTGAGCGTGTGAATCGGTCCCGTGCTGGAAGATGCGGTCCAAACCGGTGATCAGAGCGACCTTGTCCCGCATCTTGTGCAGCGGGGCCAGCGTCGGTGTGAACGTCAAGGGATGTCTGCCCGGTGGGACAGTCTTGCCCTCGAAACGCCAGACATTGTTTTGACCGGCGAAATTCGGCAGCGACCGGTCACCCTCGCCCGGGAAAAAGCCCCGGCGCGTGATTCCGTTCGGGAGGTAGAAGAAGGCGAGCCGCTTCGCCGGAGCGGATGTCTGGCTGCCGCCTGCGGCAGCGCAGTGGTTGGTGAAGCTCTCGAGCCAGGGCAGGCTCAACGCGACACCACCGGTGCCTGCGAGAAACCGGCGTCGGGAAACTGGGCGGGCGTTGTCGTTATTCGTTGTCACGCGGGCTGTCCTTTGTGCGAAGTGGGGTGTTGCTCGCTTGATTATCGGGTCCCACAGGACCTTGCATATTCTTGTGAAGAAACGGCTCACTCATCGCGACACTCTTGAGCACGGCACGGAGTTGGTCGCTGCCCGCCATCGCCTTCGTGGTCAGGTCGTCCAGTGCGGGTGAATCGGCTGTTCCAAGTTCCCGGCCGAGTGCGTAGGAAAACAGATGAGAGATGAACCCGCGGATGAACCGTTGTTTCTCCTGAAGAATCAGACGCTTGAACTCGACCACGGACTTGAATTCGTGCTGATTGAATAATATGCCGCTGGCATCCACCTCGCGTCCGTTCTCGTACTTGTCGCGCCAGACACCGGTGGGGCCATAGTTCTCGAGCGCAAAGCCAAAGGGATCGATCTTGTCGTGACAGCCGGCACAGTCGGCACGCTTGCGATGCGCGGCCAGACGTTCCCGGATCGTGAGTTTCGCCAGCTCCTCTCCGTCGACCTCAGGCAGAACCGGCACGTCAGCGGGTGGCGGATCGGGGGGATCGTTGAAGATCACCGAATTCACCCAGGCGCCGCGGGTGATCGGTTGCGTGCGCGTGGGCGTGGAGGTCATTGTCATCACAGCTGCGTTGGTAATCACGCCACCCCGGCGCGCGTCGTCCAGCGGTACGCGTTCGAAGACCTGCACGTTGACCTGGTGGTCTCCTTTTGAATGACCCTCGTAGTTGGCGCGGAGCATGTCGCTCTGCCAGGTGAACTTCGGGTCCAGGAGATCCACGATCGACCGATCTTCGATGTAAACCGTCTCGAAGAGCAACAGGGGCTCGGACATCATGTGGATGCTGGTCCGGTATCCGTGGTAATAGAAGTACGGGAACTTCTCGGGATCGGGGATCGAGGTGATCAGTCGATCCAATTGCAACCACTGGGCGGGGAAGTTGTCACAGAATCGACTCGACCGCCGGTCGTTCAGCATCCGATCGATCTGTGTGCTGAGTACCTCGGCATCGCTCAGCTTCCCTAACTCGGCGAGGTCGAGCAACGCGTCGTCGGGAATGCTGCTCCAGAAGAATTGAGCAAGGCGGGAGGCCAGTTCGAAATCACCCACGCGCTGACGCCCACGCGCTTGGTCACCGAGATGATCCTCGTCGAGCGTTTCGTAGAAATAGAGGAAGTCCGGCATTCCAAGGACCGCTCCGACCACGGTGCGCATCGTGTCCTCGAACAAAGCTCCCGACGCGAGTTGGTGTTCCGCGAATTCCGTGAATCGATCGAGCGTTGCGGGATCGACGGGTCGGCGAAACGCCCGTCGCAACAGTTTTCCGAGTCGGGACCGGATCGCATCGATGTCGGTGATGGCCGGTGGTGCGGCCTTCACTACCGGAGCGCGGCCCGTAATGTCGACGTAGTCCAGGCCGAAAAAGTATTTGGTCGACGGATCGCTTTTTCCGACGCATTGGAATCTCAGTCTGTGGAGGCCGGTCGTGATCTTGACCGAGACGTCATGATCGATGTGGACGACTTTCGGGTCGTAAAGATCGACCGCCGCGCCGATCTTCTTGTCATCCAGATACAGCTCGAAGGTGCCGTAGTCGGGCGCTTTGGTGAGTCCGACTCGAATTCCACTGCCGGCCTCGGTCACGTCGAATGACAGTGTCATTTCCGAGCCCTGTTTCGGACAACGCCAGAACAGCTGCGCATCCCCACTCCACTGAGTGCCGAACTCTTTCATGTTCTGGGTCGCGGGCAGACCTGTGGGGGTCCCAACCACTTTCAGGGGCCCCGCCCCTTCCGCTTCGTAGCGGCCGTCGACGGGGGCACGGGCCGGCCTCCCCGGTGGTGCAAACAGTCGATCCCAACTTCGGCATTCCTTGGGATTTAGATCCGCGCTTTCCACGATCGTTTGACTGAGTCGGAGAAACGACTCCATCAGGAGCGGCGAAAGGGTGAGGTGATCCGCGCGGTTGTCGAAACCGTGTTCGGCCCGTTTGTCCTGCGGAAATGCCGCGACACCTCGAAATCCCTCGGGACGCTGATTGTCGATGTCCTTGGCGAGCGGACGACTGGAGACGCGCACTTCTGCGGGCATCTTTCTGGTCTCAGGCCGGAAGTAATCCTGACGGCGCCGAAGCAACCGCTCATTCAGACGGAACAGATCACGATCCAACTCGAGCAGATCGACAACGGCGTTGTTGTACTGAAACCGATTCATCCGCCGGATCGGCGTGGGGACGAAGGGCTGGGTCTTTCGCGCCCGTTCGAGCAGCGCATGAAGCCCACCGACCATTTGCTCCCGCTTCACGGCCGGAAGAGGCGGCGCATCTTTCGGTGGCATCTCGCGGTTCTTGAGGACCTTGATCAACTTTTCGAGCAACTTGGGGCGAGCCTGCAGGTCCACCCCCGATTTCAGGGCCAGCAGATTGATCTTGCCCTCCATCTTGCCGTCTTTGCCGTGACATGCAATGCAATGCGCCTTGAACGCCGACCGCAACAACGTCGAAAACTCGTCCGCCAGCGAGGACGAGGACAGACCGATAGACAACACCAGGGCGACGGAAGTCGTGAACACGGTTTTCATGATCTTCAGTGCATTCTGCTTGAGTTGATCAAACCTCGATCGCACAGTCCTGTCGTCGACTCAAACGCGCCGGCTCTCGATTGCCTTCCGAAAGAACTTCTTCTTCGCAGCAGCAAACCTCTCGCGCGCTGCGATCGACCGCATCAGCGAAGTCGCGTCGGTTCGACCGGCCCCAGGAAGAACTTATAGGCAATCACGCCAGCGATGAAAACATCGACATACAACAACAGCCAGAAGCTGCTGTGATTTTTTCAACCACTGCCACAACTGCGACAAGCAACCCCACAGAACGGAACGAAAACAGGTCCAAGTGACTCTGTCATCTTGGCTTGTCCGCGGCGGCTTGGCAATGGTCTTAACGATTCCCTTTGACGCCGACGTAGCCACAGCAGGGCTGCTCCACCTGTGGAATTTCGAGCGGCGTGGGACGTTGTCCAGGGTGGACTGCTCCAGAGATCTCGGCGCGGGTGCCCAGACTCGGGCGTTGCCATCTCTATGCGTGCGACTGACGATCTGTTCGGCGGCCGGCTGTGCATGCTGACGATACCTACCACACAATCGGGGCCGCGTTCGCGACAAATCTCCACCTCCCATCTCGGTGTGCGGGCGAGGTGGATCAGGAGAACTCCACACGTTCCCGCGCGGATGCCTTAGCCAATCAACTTGGCTCTGAGCTGTGCCGCCTTACCTGTATTCGATCAAATCCGCACCCGGCGCGAAAATCAGTGTGTCGAAACAATGAACCTGCCAAGGAAACTGGCGCCGCCGACCGGAAGAAGGCGTGGACCGACTGCGGGATCAGCTGGAAATAGCCCACTCCGTCGCCGGCCCACGCAGGCCCGAGAGACGGTCCACGGCGGCGCTTCATATGCCTGCTCAAGTTGATTCCGTTTGATCAGCGCCCAGTACGTTTCCACTGGGGTAGCCCGGCGGTGAAAACATTTGTGTAGCGCATCCCGTTCTGATCGGCGGGCACCTCTTTCCCGAGGGAAACACCGCGCGGGCGCTGCTTCTCCCTGCCGGGTGACCGGTTGTTCGTTCTCCGGTCGACCGGGTACTATCAGCGAAACAACCATTCGCAACAGAAACCAGGAGCAATCCCGTGCGTAGCGTTTTCTTTCTAGTGCTAGTGGGGGTTTTTCTGCAGTCAGCGGTCTCCTCGAGCCGGGCCGAGAAGCCGGCTCGGCAACGGCGGATTCTCTGCAATTACGATGGCGGCTCCATCCTGTATACGCGGAAGGGGAGCCAGGGACCGGTCCCCCTCACTGTGGACGATCTCAAACAAGCCATTCGTGAGCCGGCCCACCAAGGAAGCCAGGTCGACACGGTTTTGCTCTGCGTCAACGCCCAGGTGATGTTCTACCCGACCAAAGTCGGCACCATGCTGGGCACCCTGGCCACGCCCCAACAGCGCAAACAATGGCCAGCGGCCACTCGGCAGTGGTGTGCAAATCTCAAGCACTTTGCCGACAAAGGTATCGATCCCTGGGCGGTCATGTTGGCCGAAGCGCGGCGGCTAAAACTGGAAGGACTGCTCTCTTTTCGCATGAACGACGGCCACGATGGAACGCATCTGGAAACACGTTTTTGGCGAGAACATCCGGAGTATCATTGTTTCGATCCCGATCAGGGTCATACGCTCGACTACGGTCACCAAGAAGTGCGGGATCATATGTTTCTGCTGATTCAGGAGGCCGTTCAGCGCTATGACTGCGACGGCATCGAACTCGATTTCAATCGCTTTCCCGTGCTCTTCAAAGCTGGCACGAGTCCGGACCGGATCGCTAAGATGAACGCGTTTGTACGGCGCCTCCGCAAAATGCTGGATGACGAAGGGAAGAAACGAAATCGGCACCTGGTGATGGGAGTCCGACCTCCGACGGAGGATTACGACGTCGCGGCGACGTACGAAGGTTCTCGCAAGGTCGGCTGCGACCCAGTCGCCTGGGCAACAAATGGCTGGATCGATTTTCTGACCGTCTCTCGGTTCCTGAGCGTCACGTTTGATCTTCCGGTCGCCCCATGGAAGAAGCTGATCACCGAGATTCCGGTCTACGGCTGCATCGAAATCGTCGAAAAACAGACTGGCGAAGCACTGACACCGCGACAGTACCGTCGCGCGGCGCGCCATATCTGGAATGAAAAAGCGGACGGAATCTACCTGTTCAATTTCTTCATTACGCGCGAAGGATCGACCGAACCAGCCTTCGAGGTGCTCAGTCAATTGGGCGACCCTGGCGTGGTTGAATAGACGATCGCCGAGGACGCAGCGATTCCCAAAGTGGCCAGCTGATTTGCAGCGATACGCCAGCGGATTCGGAGCCCGTTCCCCTGAGGACAATCCTATTCCACAACAGTTCCGGTCGGGCACGATCATTTGGCCTACGCAACCCGTCGCAGCCGGGACAGGCGTTGTGATCAGACCGGTTAGGGGGGCCCGTTCTGGGGAAGATCTCGGTTGTAGCTTCCCCCGTG
>PADE01000015.1 GCA_002702965.1 Planctomycetaceae bacterium | reverse complement strand
GTCGACCGCACGGTGATCAAAGCACAACCCGACCCTCCGCCTCAGATTGTTGGTCACTGGTCGTTCGACGAGGGCCGCGGGGAGAGCGCGTCCGACTCCTCTGGAAACGGTCATCACGGAGCCGTTCGGGGAGCTCAGTGGTGTCCAGGCAAGAAGGGGACGGCACTACGATTCGATGGCCGGGACGATTACGTCGATTGCGGCACGGCCGCCCAGCTGAATCTGACAAAGGCGTTCACGATTGAGGCCTGGATCAATCCACAGGATCCCGTACATCACAACATGACGGTCGTCGCCAAGGGCTATCGGTACGCTGGCAATTACCACCTGCGGATGGGCACCCCGTGGAACCGCAGCAAATTGATGCTGGTATCACAGCAGTGGCGGACGCACGAGATACCGATTGCATTGAACCAGTGGCACCACGTCGTCGGCGTGTGTGATGGTCAGCGGGTCGGCCTGTTCGTCGATGATCGACTGGTATCGGTGCGGCCGTTCGTCACCACGCTCAAGGCCAACGACACACCGATGACGATCGGCAAGTGCGTCGGCGCTCCGGCGGGCCCAAATCCGAAATTAGCGCCTCCGGGCGAACCGTTCAAGGGCATGATCGACGAGGTGCGCATCTACGATGGGGTGCTCGAAAAGTACCGTCTTTCAGGAACCACCGGCGCGGAAATCAACCGCGGCGTGCGCACGATTACGACGCGCGGCGAGTGGGGCGAATACGAGGGGTTTCCCGGCGTGTGCCGTCTGGCCAACGGCGATCTGCTGGCGGTGTTTTACGCCGGCCGCGATCATATGGGTTGGCCGCATCCTGAACTCCCTCGCCGGGGCCGCATTTGTTTGATGCGTTCCATCGACGAGGGCGCCACCTGGTCGAAACCGAAAACGCTGATCGACGAGCCAATCGGCGAGCGCGATCCGAGCATCTCGCAGTTGAAAGATGGCACCGTTATCTGCACCTATTACGGCACGATCTGGTACGAGCGCGGTCGCACCTGCGATGTCTACACGATCCGCAGCCGGGACAACGGTCAGACATGGCACGAGACCCCCGCCAAAGTTCCCGCTCCGTGGTACACCGAGGCGCAAAGACAAGACGTGATCGCCAAGGCTGGCCCTCCCGCGACGGTCGCATCAAACCGCGATCCGATCCGCGAAGAATTCAAGGCCATCAACGCCACCCGGCGACCGGTCCGTGAGTTGTCGGACGGGACGCTGATCCTTCCCATCTACGGCCAGTACGGAGACGAACCCTACCGTTGTGCGCTCGCTCGGTCACGCGACGGCGGCAAGACCTGGGGCGATGTCAGCATGATCTCGGAAACGCACCACCACTGCGAACCCGATGTCATCGAACTACCCGACCGACGACTCTTGTGTGTCATGCGTCCCTGTATGTGCCGGTCCTTCTCGACCGACCAAGGACGCACGTGGAGTGAGCCAACTCGACTGTTGCGCGGTGAAGCACCCAGCCTGTTCTTGACCAGTGACCGAGTGGTGCTGTGTGGGCACCGCGAACGGCCCGGCACGCGGACCGGTCTGATCATGTCGACCGATGATGGAGAAACATGGGGTCTGCCCCGGATGATCGATTTCGCGGGGGGAGCCTATCCGTCGTTTGTTGAATTGAAAGACGGTCGCATCCTGTGCCTGCACTATCAGGAAGCCGCCGGCGGCAACATCCGCCAGGCGATTTTCGCGGTCGATCGCGCAGCGAAGCAGATCCGACTGACGCCGAACAATCGGTAGCACCAGGCTGTCCGCGCGATGCCGGACGCGCACGACGGATTCGAGACCGTGCATCGCCCCGTGCGCGCCGCCAAAATGTCTCACGGAGGCGTGGGAACGAAAAAGATCTCCAGCCAGAGCAGCTGCTGCATGGCCCCGGTCTGCAGAGACAAATCGACCTGGTTACTGCCGTCGCGCAGTGACTCGAGGGGCACCGCAAACTGCGTGACACGCACCGACTCGGCGAACGGGTCCAGCTTTCCGAGGTCGGCCAGGGGTCGACAAGCGACCGAGTTCAATCGAGCGACGATCTGCGCCTGCGCAAGATTCTCGTTCTTGGCGAGTACCGCCCGGATGACGGCACTTCCGGTTGTCGGTCGCGGCCCCGTGTACACACGAAACGTCACCCGCCCGCGAGGGACCATATTTTTCGGCAACACCGCCGGGCTGCTCGCGCCGGGCGGAGCCGTGTCGTGCGAGGTCACGATGTGGCGGCGGGGCTTGTCGATGACGGTATCCAGCCGCCCGCAGTCGTTCAAGATCGAGCGGTATTCCTCGTTCGGCCAGCCGCCTTCCAGAAAGTTGAACAGATAGACCCAGTCCGCGCCGCGGTGCAACATGGCGGCGGCAAAACCCCGGACCATCTCGACTCGGTTGTGGACCCACCGAGTGGCATGCGGTCCCAATGCCGAATGGCCACGGCAGTCGCTTTCCAGACAGGGCGCTAAGGCGACTTTCCGCGACGTCCCGATCCGTTCCCGCCAGAGTTCGATGGGAATGTCGAAATCGGCGTCCAGGAAGGGGGCGGGTACCACCACGTCAACCAGTCCCGCTTTCGCCCAGGCCACCGCGTCCATCCCCAGGGCCATCGCCGTGTCGGGAACCGCCGGAACACGGACGGAGATTTGGATCGCGCGGCCACGCCGGGCCGACCATTTCTCTGCCAGCTTGCGGACGTGGCGCATGAACTCGGTCAACGCCTGGCGGCCTCGCTGTTCCTCGCCGGGTCGAAAGTGTGTCGGCCAACGCATCCAGTCGAGTTCCAGACCGTCCAGATCGTAACGCTCCAACAACTCGCCGATTAGCGCCAGGGATCTCGCGCGAACGGCGGGAAGCCCGTAATCCAATTCGGACTTGGCCGGCCGCAGCCGCCACATTTCGGGATGCTGTTTCCAGAAGCTGCTGTGTGAAAAGTGGTCGACCTGACTGCGAAACGAATAGACGTTCATCCGCATCGTGATCCAGGGCGAGATCCCCTTTTCGCGGCACCGCGCCACCCACACCGCGTACGGGTCGAGGCCGCGCTGGTCGAGCAACCAGAAGTTGTGCAACCAGCGATCCTCCGACGCTTCAGCCTGATTGCCGTCCCAGATGCTCTCCCAGCCCGGGGCCTTGGTGCGGTAGTTGGTCCGCATTCCGTTGGGACAAAGGAACAAATGCGTGACTTGGGTCCCCGCGTATTGATCGATGAACTCGTACAGCCCCGCGCGGGTCATCTTGTTTCCGTCCCGGTTCAGGCAGAAGCGGCTGTTGTCTTCGTTGAGGACCAGACCGACCGGTCGGGTGGCCGGTCTTTGCTGCGCACGATCGGTGCTGGATTGCGCGTTCGCTTCGCGCCAACCGATCGCATTACACGCGCAGACCATCAGCCAGATCAGACTACCGAAACGCGCTCGTCGCTGGTTAATCACGAATCATCCCCCACAAATGTCTCGCTCGAAAGGACGCACAGACCCGTCACTGGGCACCCAGTATAGAACAAGTTCTTCGGGATCGCCCGCTCCCTGCCCGTGCCACGGGGCCGCTACTTTGGAGTACGACCCGTCGGGGCTAGAATCCCACTGGGGCTCACCGAGGACGAGTCCAAGGAGAGACGCGTGAACCACCGCGCCGAAAAGACGACTGCGAATATTATTCCGACACTGCGATACCGAGACGCTGCTGCCGCGATCCAGTGGCTATGCACGGCGTTCGGTTTCGAGAGGCACCTGGTGGTGCCCACCGACGACGGCGGAGTGGCTCATGCGCAACTGGTTTTCGGAAACGGCATGATCATGCTCGGTTCGGCGCGCGATGATGCGTTTGGAGCGCTCCAAGCACCACTCGGCAACGCCGACATGACGGTTTCGCAAAGTCCGTACATCATCGTCTCCGATGTCGATGCGCATCATGCGCGCGCGACGGCTGCCGGCGCGCGGATCGTCATGCCCCCAGCAGACCAAGACCACGGCGGGCGGTTCTATTGCTGTCGGGATCCGGAGGGCAATCTCTGGAACTTCGGCAGTTATGACCCCTGGGAATCGAAGTGACCAGACAGGGAGGTGCAAAACCATACGGATTTGACCGCCCATTGAAGCCGCTGGAGTGCTGCCGTAAATTGACTGGCGATCCTCTTGCCCACTCCAGAGACCCTCGATTGGATGGAGATCTTGGATCGGGAACGCACGCGATACGGCGGTCGTGCTGGGTACCAGCCAGATCGCCGACACGGTGACCTCGACGGACCGAATTTCATCCGGCGGCCCAATGGGTCGCCGTGGGGTTCGGGACGACCGTACGCGCCGCGTAAGCGGACCGTCCTGGCTCGCATGACATCCACTAGCTACCAACCGCTCTTTCGATATCCCCCGCGGCGGCGACAACCGCTACCCCGGCATGGCATGGCATAACGAGCTGTTGTGGCTGAGCGATTACTGGAGACACGAAGGAACAGCCAGCATCTACCTGGCGAAGATCCAGGTCCCGCTGAAAGCCACGTTACGGTCGATCGCTAGGTGCATCGAGGCGTTATGAAACGACTGCCACCGTCCCACAGATACTGCATGACCGTACTGATCGCTGCCCTCGGCGGTCTCTCGCTGTCCAGCAACCTGTTGTCCCAGCAGGACGCGCCGATCAAGCGACCCAACGTGGTGATGATCGTCGCGGATGATCTGAACTGGGACACCCCGGGGTGTTTTGGTGGAGCCGCTCCGGACATCACACCCCATGTCGACCGCCTTGCCGCCGAGGGGCTCCGGTTTTCACACGCCTATGTCAACATCGCGGTCTGCACCCCCTCACGGAGCGTAATGCTGACCGGGTTGTATCCCCAGAACAATGGAGCCGAGGGCTTTCAACGCATTCACCCGAGCACCCCCACGCTCCCGGCACTGCTCAACAGAGCGGGTTACCTGTGCGGGACGATCGGCAAACCGCTCAGCCAGCAAGAGCTATTCCGATGGTCTGTCAGTTACCGCTGGCAAGGCACCGGAGATGAAAACCGCTGGGGTCGCGATCCGGCGGTCTACGGTCGATTCGCGGCTTCCTTTTTCCAGATCGCAAAGACCTCACAACAGCCCTTCTTCTTGATGGCCAGTTCGCACGACCCCCATCGCCCATACGGGGGCCAGAAATCCGACCGACCCCATTTCGAACGCGCTCTTTCATCACGGACTTACCAACCCGCGGAGGTCCGCGTACCCGGTTTTCTTCCGGACTTGCCCGATATTCGAAAAGAGATGGCCCGGTACTGCACCTCGGCGCGGCGAATGGACGACATGGTAGGTGCCATTCTCCAAGCACTGGAATCCGAGCGGATGGTCGACGATACGATCGTCATCTATCTCTCCGACCACGGAATGTCGATGCCGTTCGCCAAAACGAACTGTTACGTAGAGAGTACCCGCACGCCGCTGATCGTTCGGTGGCCGACGCGAGTCAGACAAGGGCAGGTCGACCGAGAACACATGGTCTCGACGGTGGATCTGCTGCCGACCATTCTGGAGGCCGCGGGGCTGCCGCTGGTCCGCCCGGTGGACGGCCGGTCCTTCCTCTCGCTGCTGCGCGGCAAGAAACAACCAGGCCGTGATGCCGTCTTCACACAGTTCAACCATATCCACGGACGAAATCCGTATCCGATGCGGTCCGTGGTGACCCGGCGCTATGCCTACATTTTCAACGCCTGGTCGAATGGTCGGCGACGCTACCGCGCCGAACCGCTGTCGGGACTCACTTACCAAGCGATGAAGCAGGCGGCCGCACAAGACACACGCATTGCCTCCCGAGTCCAGCACCTCGAATACCGGACGGTGGAGGAGTTTTACGACTTACAGAACGACCCGTACTGCCTACACAACCTGCTGGGAACCGATCCGCGCACGACCAGCGCGGAGGCACACGAGGGACATCTGCAACGACTTCGACTGGCACTTCATCAGTGGATGGTCGACACCAAAGACCCAGCGCTCCCCGCTTTTGTGGGCCGCGACTCGCCGCCGGCGCTAGAACAGTTCATGCAGGCCTACACAGCGCGATCCAGCAAACAGATCGAGGCCCTCAAGCCGTACGAGAAAGCGAACGGCTACCGCTTTTGATCGCGCGGCGCAGATCGAGACGCCGACCAACCGGGCGGGCACGAAGACACACCGCGAACTTGACAGAGTGGACGGGGTGACCCGCGGTGCAATAGACGCGCGTCCCAGCGGGTGTCCTCGCCGTCACCCCGACCGTCGAGGAACCCTTGGCCGCCGTCGGGAGCACCGTTATCCGGGCTCTGGTGGCTTGTCCCCTATCTCGACCAGTGGCATCTCGTAGAGCCCGACCACCCCCTTATCCCCGTAGGTGCTGGGCCCCATCATTTGGGCCACCGCGAGGTGACGACCGTCGGGGTGCAAGTCCATTCCATACGCCGGTCCGGCCACCTTGAGGCTCGCCAACTTCTCGTCCTGGTCGGGCTCCCAGAACCAGATCTCGCCGGTCTGGGCACCCACACCGGACGTCACGAAGAAGCCCTGGGGATGGAAGGCCACGTGATGAAAGATCGAACTGGCAAACGTCGAGACCTGCTTGCGAATCTGCTTGCCGGTCTCCCAGTCGAACTGGAGTACCAGACCCGGTCGGCCGTAGCTGTCGCGACCGCAACAGAAGACCACAGTGCCGTCCGGTGTGAACGCCAGGTCACGGACGCCACCGTAGTTAATGTCCGTCCCACCCTTGTAGTTCGACAGCTCCTTGGCGTCGAATTCACGGACTTCGCAGCCGTCGCGGTAGTCCCATTGTTTAATCTTCTGATCGCCGCGGTCGCCGGTGAGCAGGTGCTTTCCATCGGGATGGAATCCCGAACTGAACACGGGGCAAGCATGACCGGCCAGTCCTCGAACGAGCGCGCCGTCGGTCGCCGACCACAACCTCACCATGCCATCCCCACCGGCGGTGGCCACGAGTTTGCCGTCGGTGCTGATCGCCACGGTCCTCAGCGTCCCGTGGCCCGTCTCGATGCTCCAGCGCACTTCTGGATTGGGGCCCAGAGTATCCCAGCCGATCAGCCGACCCACCAGGTCTCCCGTGACCACCAAAGACTGGCGCCCGTCAGCCCCCGCCACCGGTGTCCGCCGGTCGTCCTCAGACGGCTCCGGTGGCTGTTCCACCCGCGGTGAAATGACTCGTACATCCGGTGTGCCCCAACGCGCCGATGCCACCACCCAACTCTCGTGATCGTCCCGCACCGTGACTTCGCTCGTACCGAAGTTGGTCACATAGAGTTTGCGTCCACGGCCACCAGCAAAACACCAACGTCCGGTGGGATCGATCACGCACGACATCAACGGGACTGCGTGCTCGAATTCACGCACGAGTTTTGTGCCAGCCGGATCGACGGTCGCTTCAACAGGTTTCATCAAGCCAATACCTCCTCGATGGCAGATGATGCGGGATCGACGACCGGATTCTCGCGACCACCCAAGTTCCACGAGG
This sequence comes from Planctomycetaceae bacterium, assembly GCA_002702965.1. Classification (GTDB taxonomy): domain Bacteria; phylum Planctomycetota; class Planctomycetia; order Pirellulales; family Pirellulaceae; genus UBA9264. The sequence continues at coordinate 5,376 of PADE01000015.1, read as the reverse complement.
CGGTGGGATCGAGCTTCATTGCCGCCAGGACCGTGTGGAACAGGTCGCCCGCATCGACTTGCCCATCGACGACTTCGGTTCCCAGGTCATTGGTCTTTCCCACCACAACGCCCGGCTTGATCCCGCATCCGGCAAATGCCATCGACCAGGCGTCGCCCCAGTGATCACGACCGGCATAGTAATTGATCCGCGGCGTGCGGCCCATCTCGCCCATGATCACGATCAGGGTCTCATCCAACAGTCCACGATCCTCAAAATCGTCCAGCAGCGTCACGAACGTCCGGTCGAATTCGAGACACCGTTGCCGTTGCCAATGGAAATTCTCAAAGTGAGCGTCCCAGTCGTGATGGGCCACCTTGACGCAGTCAACGCCCGCCTCAAGCAATCGTCGTGCGAGCAGACAGTTTCGACCGAAGTGGTGGTCACCGTACCGTTCCCGATCGACGGCCGATTCGCGCTCGAGATCAAAGATCTGCTGCTCGCGCATCAGCGCTTCCGCCTTCCGGTAACTATCGGCATACGACCTAATCGCACGTGGGAGCCGTCCTTTCAGGAATCTCGCGTCGGAACGCTCACGGATCTGGTCACGCGCGGCTGCGGTCGCCGCGTCGATTGCATCGGGTCGCGCGATGTTGGCCGGTGGCTTGCCATCGATGATCATCACCCCTTCGTACTGCGGCCCTAGAAATCCGGCATCGCCGACATCGGTGTAGGCTTGGGGGTGATGCCGTCGGATCGTGACATACTTCGGAAGCAGGTCATCGGGATTTGCCAGCATGCGGGCGACGGCTGACCCCAGCACCGGATAACCGGGGACTTTGCGTCCCGACTGTAACAGGTAGTGGCCCCGGAAGTGGCTGGTCTCGCCCGTATTGACGCTACGGATCACAGCCAAACGGTGCATGGCTTTTGCCGTATGCGGCAACAGCTCGCCGACACGAATCCCCGGTAGAGAAGTCGAGATCGAACGGAACGGCCCTCCGTACACCGAGTCCGGTTTAGGATCGAAGGTCTCCAACTGGCTGGCTCCACCCGAAAGAAACAACAGCAGCAGCTTCTTTTTCGATGCCACCGGGACCGCGGAGGTCAGCCCCACGTTCCCCAGCGCCGCCACTCCCAGGGCACCGCCCAGGGTCCCCCGCAGGAGACTCCGTCGCGAGCAGTGTCGGTCCAGCACATTGTCATTTCTGGTGAGCTGCATCAGTTCGCCTTGCCCTGGCACGGTTCGAGCTAGTGATTCAATCGAAATTCTGCGGAGAGCAACTGCCCCCAGACAATCTGCCGAACGATGTCTCGGCGCTGTTTTCGCTCGGAAGTCCCCTCGACCACCTCCGACACGTCCGTCCTCTCGTCTTCGGTCGGATGACGCGACAACACGGCCAAGAAAATCTCGTCCGCCAACTCGGTGGGATTCTCCAGGTGCGACAGGCGATCCAAGAGCACCGACTCCTTCATGAATTTGACCATCCGCTCGCTGTTCAGGAGGAATAACGCCTGGTCCACGGTCGGTTGAAAGCCGTCGTCGGGCTGACCCGGCAATCGCGAGAACTGGGTAAATAGCGTCTCCAACTCCGACCGCAGATCGCCGTAAACTTTTCTGCGTACCTGCCAGGCCAGATCGATTGGACTGGAATCATCAGGCAGCCGCGCGCTCGCCCCAGTTTCTGGCGCGCCGTTCGGACGAGCGTCGTCTTTCGGCGCGGCCTGTTTCATGCGGCGTTCGGTTCGTTCCAACCGTGACGCCAACCGTCCCGTGACCTGCTGCACGCTCCAGCCCAGTTGTTCCGGTGAAAGCGGCCGCAACGCCGCCACGGCAAAATCGGCCGGGGCCGGCGAACCCTGGGCGGGATCCGGTAAGCGGCTCGACCGCTGGTAGGCCCTGGTCATTGCGAGGTCGCCAATCAAACCACGAATGTCGTAATTGGTTTCCTCGAGTCGCTGCGCAAGTAAACGTAACAGGGCCGGATGCGAGGGCGGGTTGTCCGCGTGATGCATGTCGAGCGGATGCACAATCCCACGGCCGAACATCACAGCCCAAATGCGATTGGCGATGTTGCGGGAAAATCCCGTCGTCTCGCGTCGCGGCAGAACTTCGGCGAGGCGAGCTCGGCGGCTGTATAGGGGAACACCCATCTTCCCTTTCTGGGGCTTGACTTTGTACTCCTTGTCTTTGACCAGCGGTGGATCGACGATCATCTGGCCATCGGGTAGTCGAGGGTTCGTTTCGCCTTCGGTCCCCGTGAATGCCGATGAAAAAGAGACGTCTCCCCGAGCCTTCTCGCTGACGTAGTTCCGTTTGTTGTCGCCGTCGTGAAAGTGCTGCAATCGACTGACGAAGGCGTACAGGCCGAAATAATCGGCCTGCTGGAACGCCTTGATCCGCGGATCGTCGTGGCACTGAGCACACTGCAAGTCCGTTCCCAGCATCAACCGGCCGATGTCGCGGGCAACCAGATGCGGTTCGACATCACGGACCAGGTAGAACTTTGCGGCCGGCCCATTCTGTTCGTTGGTCCCGTCGCTGCTGAGCATCTCACGGACCAGTTGGTCCCACGGCTTGTTCTGCCGAAATGACTCGACCAGCCAGTCGCGCCAGCCGGGAGCTTTGATGTCGTAAGAAGGGATGGTTGCAATCCGACGCTCGATCAACATCACGTCAAACACGCCGGCCATCTGAAATGCAAACTCCGGGCGGGCCAATAGCCGGTCAATCAGTACCGCGCGTTTGTCGCTGGCCGGGTCGTCTGGGAAGGCCCTCGCCTCCGCGGACGTCGGCACGACACCGACCAGGTCAAGATGCACTCGGCGCAGGAACTCCGCGTCATCGGCCGGACCGGCCAGTTTCGTACCCGCATCCCGACAGGCCGCTTCGATGATGCGGTCGATCCGTTCTGGCAGCAGTTCCTCAGTCTGGCCCATCCGAGCTGTCACGAGGGCCAGCAATCCCGTGATCGCCAGGGCAACTCGGTTGTGGCAGGTGAGCAGCGTCAACGATCCGATTCCTCAAACCGCAGTAAACGGACAAAGCCTAAAATACATGCTACCCTGCGCGTTCGGCTGGGGTCAATCAAACCGGTCGGCCCGGTCCGGCTCACGTCCTGCGAGCAACCGGAAAAGGATGGCCGTGGCCCATCGTCAATCCTCCTCGCACCGCCGCTGATTCGTCGACCGCGCCCCATCGCCCACCGGATCGAACGGCAGTTCGAGAATGTGCCGGACGATCTTCCGGCGGATCGCGTCCAGGTCACCCGAAAGGTCGAGCGTCTCCAGAAATCGGTGAGCCGACGTCGCCGCGGCGCGCAGCGCCGGGTCTCCAGATTTTCGGGCGCTGGCCACCGCCCGCGCGAGCGTCGTGGCATAGCGGATATCGTCGATCCCTTCACGGTATCCCTCCCAGGCGAGCGTGTCGACCACGCCGTCGATCGCCGGGTAGACGAACAGGAAATCCCGCAACCCGTAATCGAGATCGTTCCAGGGATTGTTGAGCGCGGCGTAGTAGGCGAACGTCGCGGCGCCGTCGAAGTTGGCTTTCCAGACTTCGAGTCCATAGTTTCTACGGTAAATTCGGGGGTTCTCACGGCCGGCCTGCGGGTTGGCATAACTCCAGACCATGTGCCCCACGCGGTGCCAGGCGTCGGCCTCCTGACGAGACACCCCGGCTGCGGAGATCAGGCAGTCGAGCAGATCGCCGGCGCGACCGATCGCGCCCTGCGCGTCGTCGTTCAGGCCGGGACGATAGCCGGACACGATGATCTGGCCACCCGCTTCGTGAATCGCCTTCCACAGCGGTCGCTGATCGTCGAGTTCCTGGTGCTTCCCTTCGTCGATGCCGTAGAAAAAAACGTCGCGGTGACCGAGCACGTCTTCGACGACGTCCTCGATCTCGGTCACCCGGGCCTTCAGCGCCGCCAGTGATTGCGGATCGGATTGGGTCCGGAAACCGACATTGGCGAAGGCGTGCGTCAAGGCTCCCAGGAACATCGGCCGGTTCGCCAGGCCGGTCTCTCGCCGAATCTTCAACACCTCGGCGAACAGATCCAGATCGTACACCTCCGAGAGCTGGCAACAGATCGGGTTGGTCACCCCGTGGGCCTTCATGTTCTTCATCTCGGCCGCCCGTTGCGCACGCGTCCGGCTGTGCTGATCGTGGATCCGGCCCGGGCCTCCTTCCAGGACCTGTAGATCGTAGATACTCGAGTGAAAGGGCGCCTTCAGGTCGTACCGCATCGGCTCGGCCAATTCGAAGGGGAGCACCCGCAGCCGAAGTCCGACCTGCTCCAGAACACGACCTCCGGACTTGAGCAGGATGTTGCCGACGTACCGGCCGGGTTGAGCGTTCGGCGGCACCTTCACGGTCACCATTAATTGCTTGTAGGACCGCGCGGGCAGGTCGAGCGGAAGCAGCACCGAGCTGTCCTGAACCGGTAACTCCATCCCCCCAGGAAACACCGCATCGGGCCAGCCGCGGGCCTCGGTAAAGCTGATCGAACGGTACTTGACCCCGGTCTTATAGCCGAGGCGCAGCGAGTTTTCTTGACGCTCGTGGTCGACCCTCACCAGAGCGTCATCAAGTAACAGCAATTCCGGAATCAACACCCGCGTGGCCTTGTCCTGGGCGTTGGAATGCCAAGCGGTACCCGCCTGGTACCAGCATTTGACGCCCTTGATCACCACGCTGGAGGCTGCGATGACATCCCCTGTGTTCTCGCGTTTCAGATCACCGCAGACCACGGACAACCTCAGCGCGCGAAACGGAGAGACCACAATACTGGCCGGTTCGTATTCGCCCCGGCAAGCACTCAGCCGAATCTCCCTGCCGGGTCGCGCGTGTTGCGGAAGCGGCCGGTCGGGGAGGATCGGATCACCGGCCAGCGGCGAAACGACAAATACGGCCATCTCCTGGCGATCGGCAGTGTACCGGTTTGCCACGTGGGTCGGCGCATCCCTCGGCGGCCCCACCGACCGCTCCCACAATCGCATCCGCACCGCATCGGTCGTATCCCGGCTGGTGATGAAGGGGACGTGAACAGCACCGCTCGGTTTGTTTTGCTTCCTCTTCGCGCTGAGAGCCCGCACCGCGACGGGAGCGGCTGAAGCTCCCACTTTGGTCACGAGTGCATACTGCCCGATTGTTGAACAGGGTTTCCGTACCAGAGCCGGCGCCCCACCCCCAACCACTCCTACCGCCAACAGTATTCCTGCGAAACGTTTCATGTCGCACCCCTTCGGTTGGTGTCTCCACACCCCACCAATATAGAGCCCGCCGCGGAGGCGGGGGCTGTGAAGAGTGGAACGTTTCATTTTCATCCACACGGGACATTCATCCACACGGGACATTCATCCACACGGGACATTCATCCACACGGGACATTCATC
>PADE01000014.1 GCA_002702965.1 Planctomycetaceae bacterium | reverse complement strand
CTTCGCCTCCAGAATACAGCCGTTTACTTGACCCCGATTCTCTCACTCAACCTGGAACATAAATGGGGGGGTGGTCAGTTGGCCCGGGGCTGTTGTGAAGATTGTCGGATTGGTTGTAGTGGTATATTTAGTTGACATGTATATAGAGAGCGGCGAGGAAGTAGACAGTTGGAGTGAGTGGTTAGTTGTAGTGGCATTGACAGTGTGCATGCTATACGCGGCGATTATATGCGTGTGTCGTGTTTTGAGGATGCGGATGGGACAGATTTGGGTGACGGTGTGTGGTAGTCAGGGCGGGGCTGGGAGGACTGAAATTTGATGCAAGTAAGCCGAGTCTCGCCGCCGTGAAACGTTTTGCAGTGACTGCGGTCCGCGGACAGTCGCACAGCGACTCAGCCGGAGGCCGAGTCGGCGTCGCTGTCGGTCGCGGGGGCCCGTGGATACCGCGGTGGGATCGCCACTCCCGTGGCACCGGTGGCCCTCAAGTTGCGCACCAAGGCGCGGCGGATACCTCCCGCGCGAAACCAGGCCTGCGAGCCCGCCCCACAGCCAACCGCACGGTTCATTCTGCTGGCGTGCCACATACCGCCAGAGCGCCGCAGACGACGGCCCGGTGTCACGGGTTAGCCGAGAAAATCAAAACCACGGCAGATTCTGCCGATGAATCGTTTCTCTGTGTGCAGGCGCAATTGCACGTGGCGCATCACCTGGTGAATACGCTTGATGGCGCGGCGAAAAACGCGCCGATTCTTGGCCAGGATCAGGAAGTCATCCATGTACCTGACATAGCAGATGCCAGCGTCGCGCATCAGCTGCTGCATTTTCCAGGGCGTTTTGCCTTGGACCCCATGCCTGGCCAGGCGTGTTTGTTCACAGCAGTCCAGTTTGGTTTTTGGCACCACTAGCCACGGCGAACCGCGACGGTTCACACCGAACCGGTTCGAACTGTTGGTGTGGTCCAGGGACAGAGCTTCATTGGCCGCCGGTTCCAGCAAGCCACATTACAAAGTCCCGCGCAGCATCACGGAAGATCCAGAGGGATATGGGGAAGAGGAGCAAGAATAGAAACCCAAAAACACCGGCCCTTTTGTTACGGCGGGAGATAATCGCAGGGCTTAACCATCCGCAATGGGAGCAGCGCTCAGCGTCGTCAAGTACCAGGTCGCAATTTGGACATCTGATCGTTTTCACATTTGGGCCTCCCTGTAACAAAACTAGACGAAGCGACTTTATCCCTTCATCCAACGCGATTCAACAAGACGCACCGAACCGGTTCGAATTGTCGGTTTGCCCCAGGCGCGGTCGAGGCGATTTTTCCAGAAAAACGCGCACCCTAACAGGCAGGTCGTCAACCAATCGCTGGCAGAAAATATCTGGCAGAAAATATCTGGCAGAAAATACAGTCCTTCCACGACCTGATTTACTGGACGATGCATCGCCGGTTCCAAATACAGGACCCGCACCAGCGGCAGGAGGGGCGGCGGGGAGCCGGACGGGACACGGCGGCTACTTGCTGAATTTGCAGTTGGGCAAGGCCTTCCGCCGTTCGGCGACACGGGAATGATCACCACCCGCAGCGTGCGTGATGTGATGCGGTTCGCAGGGCCCATTCTCAATCCGGCCAAAGCCTGCGTGACCTTGCCGCTGACCGAGCGAGCACATCCACTAAGCTGAAACCGATCCGCCAGCACTTGCCACTCCCGAGCGATAACTCGGCTTCCCCCGACGCCATCAGCGTCAATCCGTATTGCGGTGTCACCATTGATGTTCAGTGGTATCGTTGCCCGACACAAACGTCGAAACTCGTCTCGACTGGCGTCTCACAAGGGTTGCCGTCTCAGCGGACGTCGAAATGGGCGGACGTCCGCTTGCCGGAAATCACCTCGACGGCGCTGGCCGACCACTGCCCGGCAGGGCTGTTCAACGCCGGCACGAACGAGAAGACCTCTTCACCCTTTGGCAGGTAGAGCGTTCGGGCCAGGTACTCAGGCTGGCGGCCGTCCGGGAGACTCACCTCGATGCGGACGGCATGCGGGCCCACGTCGCCGGTCGGAGCCGTAACGGCGATGCGGATATCGACCGGCTCACCGTGCGTTACGCCCCGCGGCGCGTTGATCGAAAGACCCGTAACCTTGTACGGGAGCGCCGCGTACATCTTCGGCTCGCCGGGCTCGATCGTGACCTCGATTGGTCCACCGCGGCCCACGTATTGTCGCGCGCGAACATCGTAGACGTATGTCCCCTCCGGAAAGGGCAGAACGACACGCCGGGCAGCCTTGTCGTCGACATCAAACGCGGGCAGCACGCCGTAGTACCGGGTGTCGCGGTCGGAGAAACGCGTCACCTCGATACGGCCCGCCGCATGGCCCTGCCGGAGCTTGACCTGAAACGGCGGGAACATGGTGAGGGCGTCCCTGACCGTGAGGAACGCTGTGAGAAGTTCGCGCACATCCCTCTCACCACCGCGGCGCCGGAGGTGCAGGTAGCTGGTCAGGTCGGCGTTCAGGTACAGCGACTTGCCCCCGAGGGCGTAGTTGACGACGTACCCCGGTGTCCCGTCGTCGTGATACCCCCAGGCCTCGGCGGAGCCGTCGAGCGCCACAGGGTCGTGGAACACCGTTGGAAACTGCGCCGAGGCGAGCTCGAAGTTGGCGGTGAATGTCCCTGGCTGGCGCCGGACCTCCAGGCTTTTACGTTGGATGCCGAAGACATCGTCCAGCGCCGGTTTCTCGCGCAACCGCCCGTGCTCGTCGCGCAGGCCGCAGCGATAGTCCGCAATCAGGATCCCGCCGCGGGTCATGAACTCGCGGATCTTCGTGACTTCGAGGTCGGACATTGAGACGACGAAGGGCAGCACCAGCACGCGGATGCCCGAGGTCACAAGCGAGCCCGTCTCGATCTCCTGCCGGGCCACCGTGCGTGGCTCGAAGCCCATGTCGTTGAGCAGCAAGTAGAAGTTTGCCGACGCGACGGCGTAGTGCCCCTTAGGCGTGATGCCGCCCCATAGCTTTCTCATTTCAATGTCACTGCTGCGCCTGGCCAACTCGGACGCCATCCAAAACGCCGCGCTCTTGCCGAGGTTGCCGAGATAGTTCGCCACGCCGCTTTCGATGGTGCTGGCGTGGTAGTTGGTCGCCGAGTAGTGGACAGCAATCGGGGACGCGTCCTTGCGGGCATGGGCCAGCAGTGTACCCGGGCCTTGTTTGATTTCCTTAACCGCGGCGACCATTGGCTCCGCGATGGGTGTCAGTTTCATATCCCACCGCACGGGGCCATTGGCCGGGTGAAGAAACGTTGCCTGCCACCACCAGATGCTGTTCCAGCCGTTCAAAAGGACATGCCAGGGAACGTAGCGCCCCCCGAAATCGAAATCCGCTTTGTTCATCCAAAGTCCGCGCAGCGACGCGGTGCGCCCGAACGAATCCATCGCCTGGCCGTTGAATATCCACCACGGATACCCCGCATCGGGCACGAAAGCGTTCTGATAGGTTTGGACCAACTCCATGTCCCGACACAGCTCCCACCAATCCTGACCGTTGTAGCTGGAGAACTGTGTCGCGCCGTCCCAGCCGACGGACACACCGGGGTCTCCCTCCCGGATGGCCCGACGCATCCGCCGATGCGCGTCGACGAAGTGATGCGTGACGAACATTCGGTAGTCGACCCACGCGGACGGGTTGTCCATGTCCGTCAGCATCTGGGCTTCGTTGTCGAAGCGAATCTTGTCCCATGCGGCGAAGTCGATTCCCCACTGCGCGTTGAGCGCCTCGAGATCCGGGTACACACTACGCAGGTACTGTTGGAAGGCAGCCCACGCGCGTGGCGTGTCGGCAAAGCGGCCCTCGGGTTTGTTGGTCACGTAGTTTTCGTCTCCCAGCGTGTGGGCCAGCGGGTTGTAGGGCCGCATCTCGCCGGCCCTTTGCCTGACATCCTTCTCCATGGTGACCAGACGCTCTTCGCTCAGCAGTGGGTCCCTTTCTGCTTTGTCGATCGATACCTGATGAAAGGATGCCGTGTAAGGCACAGTGCGCAGATGGTTCAGCGCCGCTTCGCGGGCCTCGCGCCCGTTGGCCTTGCAGTTGCTCCATGCGTCTGCCGCACCTCGCCGCCTCAGCACGTCCCACAACAGTCGGCGCCGCCACGAACCGGGCGAGTGCTCTTTCCAGACGAGTCCTTTCCAGTAGAGCATGTAGAAATCGGTCGGCCGCACGTTCTCGGGCAGTAGTAGTTCCGCGCGGGCGACCGCCTCCGGGCCACGGTCGCTGCGGAGCGTTACTTCCAGGTGGTTTAGCACCGACAGCGATCCGGCAGGCACGGTGACCTTGATTTCTTCGGAAAAGGGCTCCGGCGCCGTCACCAGTAGCAGACGGTCCCAGTGGTCGTACCAGCGGACGACCGTCTTCAGATTTTCCACCTCTCCTTGCACCTCCAGACGACAGCTCACTTGCTCGCCCGGCTGGACGTCTTTTTTGTTCGGCGAGATTGCCTTGAGAGTCACGCGCCCCGTAATGGTGAACCGAATAGCGTTCCAGTCCACCGTCGTCCTCTCGCGGTTCGTGACCCTGACTTCAGCCTGATGCTCGCCCGCGGCCAGTTGTGGCAGCGGCAACGCGTGCTTACCCGGCGCGTACACCCTGTCAACTTCCAGGACCTTCTGATAGGTGTCACATCTGTGTATCGTCACTTGCACTCTCGCGCTGCGCAGCGGTGGTTGGTCGTCCAATTCGACCACGATAGCGCTCTCCACGAATTGCATCCCCGTCACACACGGCTGGATGCTGGAACGCGCTGCGCGCACGAGAAACCATCCGGCACGCCCGGTGGAGAACTCGAAGTCCGACTGCCGGGGAGAGTCGCTGAGAAGATAACCATGACCGGCATAGTTCGGCACGTGGAAATGCACGACGCGGCCTGCACCGCAGCGGTACACGCGGGCGGTCTGGGCGACGGACACGGGCGGCTCGGAGAGAAGCCCCCCATCGTCGCTGTCGGAATAAGCGAAGCGGTCGGCGTCCAGCGCCGTCTCCTCCAGCTTGTGTCCCAACTTTGCGACGTCGTTGGCCAGCGACGTCTCCAGGCTGCCGATTATCAGAGTCCGGCCGGCGGAGACTCTTTCGAGGATGGACCGGCGGATATCCTCCGGATATTCAGACCATACGGGGATCCAGCCCATGACGATCGCTTCCCATTCTCCGGCGACGGCCTGGCGTATGGTGTCACGGACCTGTCTCAGATTGGGCCAAAGCTGCGGCCAGTAGTGCCCACTGACCTGAAGCCCGTTCTGGTACCCCCGCGTATCCAGCGCTGCCATCGTTACCACAGTGCCGTCGATATCGAAACGTTGCATCAGTTCGAAGCTGTCCTGCTGCGCGCCATAGGGCGCCAGGAACACGACTTTCACCGGGCCGCCCGGCAGTCGTTTGGCCCAGCGAGCGCGGGACAATCCGTCTACGGCCGGCTCTGCCGATGCCGTCGCCGCACAGCAGGCGGCCAGGATGAAGACGGTGGCGATTCGCTTTCTTGTAATCATGGGTACGCTTCCGCTCCACAGTTTATCCGCGTCACAGTTAAGCAGCCTGGTGATTTTCGAGTGCGGTGACTTGCCACTTTCTCTTTTCGAGCGGATCCAAGACGGGCGACCCTTGGCGAACAACGTATTGAAATCCACAGCGATGAACAAGTCATCGTACTCCATGGCCGTCGTCGGCCAATGAAGTGGAAAACCGGGTCACGTTCCTCCCTGAAAAGAATTGGCAGCACGGGAGAAGACACCCATCTCACTGCGGCTGCGCAATGATGGAAACCTCTAACCAGAGGAGTTTCTGGTACAGGTTTCCGGCGGTCACTATGCGTTCGACCGTTCCCGAGAACCGGGCAGCCGCATTGTGAACACGGATATTGGCCCAAAGCGAAAGTACACCATTGTGTGTTGCGGAAGTCTGCTCACGCGCGGCGACGTGCTGCACCTTGGGTCACGTTATGGAAAAATCCAGTACAAACTGCTGGATCTGACCAACATTGCTGTCGCGTGGCGCGCGATTCAGAATGCCGACGGTCAGCCGACGGCCAGTGCGGAACAACGCGTCCGCGACATGACCGAGAAGCCCGGAGAATAGGATGAGGGCCCCTTTCGGTGTAGTATCACTAGGCTTCGCCGTGAACAAGGATTGAGGACTACAAATGCACCGACGTGAGTTTCTGGTGGCTTCGAGCTTGGGAATTGCCGGGATGGCGGCGGGGCGTTGCGCTGAAGCTGCGAGCGCACTGGGACGAGGAACCTCATTCGGGCAGGCTCGCTCGACGATCTTCATTTATCTGACCGGCGGACCGTCGCACATCGATTTGTGGGATATGAAGCCTGAGGCGCCGGCCGAAATTCGCGGTTCGTTTCAGCCTGTCGAAACGTCGGCTCCCGGAATTCAAATTTGCGAGCATCTGCCGCACGTGGCGAAGCAGGCGCACCAGTTGGCCTTCATCCGTTCGCTCGGGCAACACGGACGCGGGCCAAATGATCATCATCCAGGCCGCTACTACATCATGACGGGCCATCCCCCAGGTCCAACGTTTCCCAACACGCGCCGGCCCCGGTCAGATGACTGGCCCTTCATCGGTTCGGTGGTCACTGCGAAGCGGCGGCCTCATCCGACATTGCCCTCGCTGCTTTGGTTGCCCACCAAATCCGGTCCGGACAACGTGTCGAACCCGGGAGCCTTCGCGGGGCGACTCGGCGTCGAGCACGATCCGGTGTATGTCCTTGGGCAGCACGAGAAGCCGCTTGACTTCCGTGCTCCATTTCTCACGTTGGAAGGCGACGTAACGGTCGATCGCCTGAAGAGCCGGCGTGAGTTGTTGAAGACGTTGGACTCATCCGAACGAACGTTCGATCGATTCGCCCGAGTCCGCGATTACGACAAGTTGCAGCAAAAGGCCTTTTCGTTGCTCTCATCGCAAGGCGCCAAGAACGCCTTTGATGTCTCGCAGGAACCCGCGTCGCTGCGAGAGAAGTACGGAGAAACCGTGAACGGGATGGGCTTGTTGATGGCCCGGCGTCTGGTTGAGGCCGGCGTTCCGTTCGTCACGATGCATTGGCTGTACAACTACGACGAGGACAAAAAACGTGGTTGTTTGGGTGGCGCGTGGGATACGCACTGGAAAAACTTCTCGTGTCTCAAAGATCATCTATTGCCTCAGTTCGATCGACCATTTGCAACACTGCTGCAAGATCTGGACGAACGTGGCCTGCTCGATCAGACGCTGGTCGTGGTGACTGCCGAAATGGGACGGACACCAAAGATCGGAGATCCACGATCAGGCGGCAATAGCGCCGCCGAGCCTGGTCGTGATCATTGGACCCATTGTCAGACCGCGCTTTTGGCTGGCGGCGGCATTCGTGGCGGTCAAGCGTACGGCTCCAGCGACAAGATCGCCGCCTACCCGGCCGACAAACCGGTCGGTCCCGAACACGTTGCCCACACGATTTACCACGCCATGGGAATGGACGACATGATGGCGACCGACAATCAAGACCGGCCGTTCCACGTGCTCGAAGAAGGCAAGCCGCTAATCTCGCTGTTTGGTACGTAACGGACAACCTCCCACCGATCAGTCACCGACGGGAAAACGCCAGCTGTGCGCCATGTTGTTTACCACAACATTCGGGAGTTTAGCGAGCGAGTTCTCGTCACTCTAGCGGTCTGTGGCCGACTTGGTGGATTACTTAAAAAGCGCCAAATAAATCGGACTTGAATCAACGTTTGTTTTCGACCAGGAGACGACATCCATGAACGAATCGAACGATCACTCTGAAGGTTTACGTCGTCGCGATGTGCTCAAAGGGACTGCGGTTGCCGGCCTGAGCATTGCGACCGGCGATCACCTCCTGGTGAATGCCGCTGACGGGTTGGCGGCATCAAAAGCCGCCTCGCGCGATTTGATCCAGCGTGAAAACGCCAAGCCTGGAACGCGGGACTGGACGCTCACCAACACGTACATCGACCCGGATACCTGGTGGCGTTCTCCGCGGATCGAAGGCTACTGCTCCGAGACGAGTGTGCGGGCAGGTGACACGCTCAAGGTGATGGTCAGTACGAATCCGGTGTCGGAGTTCAGTCTGGAGATTTTCCGCACGGGTTACTACGGCGGAAAAGGCGGGCGGAGCATGAAGAAGTTTGATTCTATTCAGGGTTAAGGCTCAGCCCGATCCGGAAATCGGCGAAAACCGCCTGCGTGAATGCAAATGGGAACCGTCGGTGGAGTTCGAAATTCCCGACGACTGGGTCAGCGGCGTGTATCTCGGCAAACTCACCGCCAAGAAGGTGGAAGGCGTCTATCAAGGCAGACTCACCGCCAACAAGGATGGCCTGCAGAGCTATGTGATCTTCATCGTGCGTGACGACCGTCCTTGCGACCTGCTTTTTCAGTGCAGCGACCTGACCTGGCAGGCCTACAATAGCTGGCCCGATGACAGGTGGTCTCTTTACCACGCCGACAAGTTTAGCATCGCGCCTTGGTCTGGACGAAAAAAATGGCTCACAGGTCCGACCGGGTGGGTGAGTTTTGACCGTCCCTACGCCAATTTCTGCCAGGATCATCTTGTCGATCGACCCGCCTCCGTGGGTTCGGGCGAATTTCTTCTTTGGGAATTCCCCCTCTCCTATTGGATGGAGCAGCAGGGCTACGATGTGTCCTACATATCGAACGTCGATACGCACCTGGACGGACCCGGATTGCAGCGCGCGAAAGGCTTCATTTCCGTGGGGCATGACGAATATTGGACACGGGAGATGTACGACCACGTCAGCGCGGCCCGGGACGCAGGTGTCAACCTTGCGTTCCTGAGTGGTAATTCGGTCTTTGGTGTGGTGCCTTTGCTGCCTTCCGCTGAGGGTCAGCCCCAGCGGATCCACCGTCGCGCGGGCTACTTCGTTGGTGAACGTTTCGGAAGGCGGCCTGGGTCCAAGATTCAAATGGGGCCAGACGGGGCGCTGCTCATGGGTGGACGCCACGCCGGCATCGGCGGTGGTGACT
>PADE01000013.1 GCA_002702965.1 Planctomycetaceae bacterium | reverse complement strand
GGCAGCGCTCGCCGGCCCGTCGCCTCCTCGACTTCGGCGGCGAGCCCTTGGCAGTTTTCGAGCTTGCGACTCGCGATCACAACATCGGCGCCGTGGCATGCAAACGCGTGGACCATCTCCTTGCCCATACCGCGGCTGCCACCCGTGACGACCGCGACTTTTCCCGACAGATCAAATGGATCAGACATGTGAGTCCCTCCGTGTGGCTGGCCCGACGTCGCGCCGCATCACACTCGCATCGAAATCAAAGTCGCAATCGGATCGGATCGGTCTGCTGTTCGGGCGGCCGTATTTGCACAACACCGAATGTCTGTGACGGCGCGGGAGCGTTGCCCGCGGTTCAAGCACGCGCAAGCGTGCGGACCAAACCTGCCGGCGTCAGCGACTGCTTGACGATCTTTGCGGACGACTTCGACCGCCCCGTCGAGAACGCGAAATCCTTTAAGCGGATCCCTCTTCAACCTCCCGTTTGGATTGCTGGCGGGACGTACGGAGTCTAATCGCGTGCGGCGGGGGTGGCAACGTTTCAAAGGCTTGCGGCACCCGTCGAGCGGCCCTTACACTCGGGTGATTGCTGCTCGCAGATGTTCTTGAGGTGATTCGATCACGGCTGGTGATGATCGGACATGCGCACGCTATCAAAAGATCTAAACTGCCGCTGGACGCTGGCCCGCAGGCCTCCGGCAGGATGGCCGACGGACGGCGACTTCGCCTGGTCTGAAGTCGATCTTCCGCGGCCGCGGCCGAACCAGATGCTCACCCGCACCCTTTATCTCTCGCTCGACCCCTACCAGTGGGGACGCCGACGTGGCGGTTCCGAACGGGTGGGCGATGTCTGCCACGGGCGCACGGTGTCGCAGGTGGTGTGTAGCAAACTTGCGGGCTACGAGCCGGGCGATTTTGTGTTCAACACGAATGGCTGGCAGTCGCACGGTCTGACGGGTGACGGCGTAAGTGTGTTTGGTTACATGTTTCCGCGGAAGATCGACCCAACGTTGGCGCCGATTTCAACGGCTGTAGGTGTGTTGGGGATGCTCGGCCTGACGGCATACTGTGGCGTGTACCTACAGTGCCAGCCGCAACCTGGCGAAACGGTAGTCGTCTCTGCGGCCTCCGGCGGGGTGGGTCAAGTCGCCGGACAGATTGCGAAGCTCTCAGGATGTCGCGTCGTGGGCGTTGCGGGTGTCCAAAAAAAGTGTCGCTATGTGACGGACGAGCTGGGTTTCGACGCGTGTGTGTCGCACGTTTCCGATCGCTACGCCGACGATTTGCGTATTGCGTGTCCGGACGGTATCGACGTCTACTTTGAGAATGTCGGCGGCGCGGTCTACGAGGGTGTGCTTCCACTGCTCAACCGCCATGCGCGAATCACGCTATGCGGCATGATCTCCCAATACGGCAACACCGACGGTAAGGACGCGAGTCGAGAATGGCACCAACGCGGGCAAACGACCTTCGACCGGCAGTCGGTAGAAGTGCATGGTCTATTTGTCGGCAATTACGTGGCGGACTATCAGGATCGGTTTCTCGAGGAGATGAGTGATTGGGTGCAAGACGGCCTGGTCAAATACCGGGAAGACGTTTGGGAGGGCTTGCACCAAGCGCCGCAAGCGTTCTCATACATGCTCAATGGAGGAACGTTTGGTAAGACGCTTGTCGCCGTGGGCGATGACCCGACAGCCGATGAGGTACTCAAAGACAAGCGCGCCAAAGGCAACACGCTTGGCTGAGCCGATCGCCGAGCAAAACGAAGGGGGCACACGGCGCGCGTTCGTTGCATTGTTCTGTAAGAGAGTTGGTAATGGCACTGCAACCGATCGTTCAAGTTTTGAGAGAGGCCGCGGAGCGAGAACCGCATCGCCCATCGATCACCCACGAGACAGCCTCCGTGACCCGCATGGAGCTTGAGGCGCACACCAACCGCCTAGCGCGCGCCTACCAGGAATTGGGTGTTCAGCAGGGCGACCTGGTGACGATCGCGCTGCCCAACGGCATCGATTTTTTCGAGGCGACGATTGCCACGTGGAAAGTAGGCGCGACACCCCAGCCGGTCTCGGCCCGCCTTCCATTCTTGGAGCGCGACGCGATTATCGACCTCGCCGACCCGGCTCTGATCGTGGGGGTGGAGGACGGCCAGCACGGCGAGCGGGCCTCGGTGCCACGCGGCTTCCAGGCCGCCGCCGAGCTGTCGACCGATCCACTGCTGCCGGACCGGGTGGCATCGCACCACAAGGCGATGACCTCCGGTGGGAGTACCGGTCGCCCGAAGTTGATCGTCTCGGCCAACCCGGCCGAGGTGGATCTCGAGATCGAGTCGCCGATGCAGGTCCTGCCAGACCGAGCGCATCTTGTGCCGGGTCCGCTCTACCACAATGCTCCGTTTGCCTTCTCGTTGGCGGCGCTCGTTCGCGGCAATCACATCGTGGTTTTGACTCGTTTCGATGCCGAGCAGGCGCTGCAGTTGATCGAAAGCCATCGGGTCGACTACACGGTACTGGTACCGACCATGATGCATCGCATCTGGCGCCTCGACCGCAAGCTTCGCGACCAATACGACCTGTCGTCATTGCGGGTGATGTTGCACATGGCCGCGCCTTGTCCGGATTGGCTCAAGCAGGACTGCATCGACTGGCTGGGCGCGGAGCGGATCTTCGAGCTCTACGGGGGTACCGAGGCGCAGGGGTATACCTGGATCAACGGCACGGAGTGGCTCGAGCATCGCGGCTCGGTCGGAAAGCCGGCGGCAACCTGTGAGATGAAAATCCTTGCTGCCGACGGCGGCGAGCTACCCGCTGGCGAAGTTGGAGAGGTCTACATCATGCCCGAGACGGGCCCGGGAAGCACCTACCATTATGTTGGCGCCGAAGCCAAGGTGCGCAGTGGCTGGGAGTCGCTCGGCGACATCGGCTGGATGGACGAAGACGGCTACCTGTACCTCAGCGACCGCCATACCGACATGATTCTCTCGGGGGGCGCCAACATCTACCCGGCCGAGATCGAGGCGGCCATCGATGCGCATCCGGCCGTGCGATCCAGCGCGGTGATCGGACTACCGGACGAAGATCTTGGCAATCGTGTGCACGCCCTGGTCGACGCGATCGGTGCACTACAAGAGGATGAACTTCTCGACCATCTCTCGGCGTGGCTAGTACGTTACAAGGTTCCCCGCAGCGTCGAGTTTGTCAGCCATCCGCTGCGCGATGACGCGGGCAAAGTGCGGCGTTCGGCGCTCCGGGCGGAGAGAATCGAAGACCCTGAGGGATTGAATTCCTGACCACGTGCGGCCTCATTCGCTCGCGAAACGCGGCCCTCGCCGTGTTTTCGTGGGTCACTCGCTCTGCGACCTTGTGCCGCGATTTCCAGACATTCTCTGCCGGGACTTTGTCAGCATGTCCATGTGGTCGCTGGACTCCGATGTCATCCAGGTTGGACTACCGCCATCTTCGCTGCGAGGACCTTTCTGCCCCGGGGCCGTCTCGCGAGAGGTCTTTTCAAATTCTCGCAGGAAACGATAAAGGCTTATCCATTCCGACCCGCAGAGCTGGTGAATTCGCTCGAATTTAGTAGAACTCAATTTCCTTTGGTTTCAACGATGGCATCAGAGAAGGGGGTAACGGATGGCTGTTGAGAAGTTTCCGATTGAAGCGAGCCACATCATGATGTTTGCCCGTTCGATTGGAGACGCCAACCCAATCTACTACGACGAAGACTATGCCCGGGGCACAGAACCGGGATCCATCATTGCACCGCCGACGTTTGCGCAAGCCAGCGCTCAGTTTGATCCGGACTACCGTTTGCGACCGAAAACGAGCGGTGACGGTTGGCTGGGCTCCGGCAAGGAACCGACCGGCATCAAGCAGGAAGCTTCCACAGCTGCTGGAGGCGGCGGGCTACACGCCGAACAGCACTTCGAATATCACCGGCATCCGCAGCCCGGCGATGTCCTTAGCGCCACGACCAAACCGGGTAAGACCTGGGAGAAGCAGGGTAAGCGTTCGGGCAAACTCTACTTTTCGGAGTCCGTTACCGAATATCGCGATCAAAAGGGTGAACTGGTCATCACCGCGCGTGGCGTCGGCGTTCGGACGGAACGTCTCGTAGACAAGTAGATAAACAGATTCGAAGAACCTAGGAGGTGGCGTTCATGGCACTCAACGGTAGCGATCTGAAAGTCGGCGACACCTATACCGAATGCCTGGTCGAAGACCTCAAGCGGACACAACTCGTGATGTACGCGGGTGCGTCCGGGGATTACAACCCGGTCCATACCGACGAAGTATTCACGAAACAGATTTCCGGTTACCCGTCCGTTTTCGCGCACGGCATGCTGACCATGGGCATGACCGGTCGGATGATCACCAACTACGTTGGCGACGGACGCCTTACAAAGTACGGTGTCCGCTTTACCAGCCAGGTTTGGCCGGGTGACACGCTCAACGCCACCGCGACCGTGGAAGAAGTCAACGACGGCATCGTCAAGCTGAAGGTGGAAACCACGAATCAAGACGGCGCATCGGTCCTGTCGGGATACGCTACGGCCCGCGTCGATTGACTTTGCCCATCGAACCAAACTGACGTCGTTTGTGGGTGGTGTCTCGCGTTGTGAGGGGGAGCAAACTTGTCCACGCGCAGAGATAGTGAGGATTTCAGGTTTCGGTGTACCCGCATCTCGGTTGACTGAAGCGACCCCCTGCGGTCACTCAAGCGCGGTAAGGACTGCAGCCGCTCGTTAACTGCGCACACCCTTGGGCGCTTGTTGCTTCATGTAACCGAACATATAACCCGCCACGCGGCGCATTTGGATTTCTTCGGCGCCTTCGGTGATGCGGTAGCGCCTGTGGTGGCGGTAGATGTGTTCAAACGGTTTATGTCGGGAGTAACCCAACCCGCCGTGTATCTGCATGGCGCGGTCCGCCGCCTCGCAGCACAGCCGATTCGAAAAATAGTTGCACATCGAGACCTTGTCAGAGACCGAGAAGGGGCCGTATGTGTCCATCTGCCAGGCGGTTTTATGGAGGAGTGCGCGCAGCATCTCGGCCTGGGTTTGCAATTCCACTAGGGGAAACTGAATTCCCTGGTTGGACGACAACGCTTTGCCGAAAGGCTTGCGCTGTTTTGCGTACTGCACCGACGCTTCAATACAGTACTGCGCGGCGCCCAAGCTCGAGGCGGCCTGGCGAATCCGATTTTCGTTGAAAAAGTGTTGTACTACCTGTAACCCACGCCCTTCGCCACCCAAAATGGAAGTCGGGGGGACTCGGACGTTCGTGAACGATACGCGCGCATGGTCGGTAGGCATGTTGAATGTCCAGAGAAACTCTTCGATCTTTACCCCGGCGGCTTTCATGGGCGTCAGGAATGCCGTGATGCCTTCGCCATCTCCCGGTTTCCCGCTCGTACGCGCCATCACCATGTCGTACGGCGCTTTGTGAACTCCCGTGTTCCAGGTCTTCTCGCCACGGATGACCCACTCTTCTCCTTCCTTGTGGGCAGTTGTTTCCATGTGCGTTGCATCCGAACCATGACCGGGTTCGGTAATCCCGAACGCGAAGCTCTTGCGACCTTCCGCCAGATCGTCGATCCACTCGGCCTTCTGCGCGTCGGTGCCGTAGTGAGCCATCAGCAGTAAACCGACGTTATTACCTACGATCGAGTGTTCGTTCTGAAGATCGTTGTGTAGGCCCAGACCTTTGCGCGCCAAATGTTCGCGGATGATCGCCATACCGAGGTTGGTGCCCGCGGCGCCACCGTATTCTTTCGGAAACGCATACCGGTAGTGCCCGGCGGCATCCGCCCGGCGCCGTGCCTCGCGCAATAGCGCTTCCCAGTCTTCGCAGGGCAAACCTCCTCGTTCCCAATCGGTGCGCGCATCTTCACGTCGATGATCAAAGAAGCGGATATTGTCGTTGTCGTTTTCGAGCGGTTTGATTTCACGCTCGATAAAGTCGTCCAGTTCGGCCAGATAGTCGGTGAGTTCCTGCGGGATGTTGAAGTCCACGGGCGTCTCCTGAAAAGAGAGCTTCGAAAACGAACCAGCCGCTTCTGGCACAGCGTGGGGATCGCAGCGAGCGCGGATGCACAGGCCGAAGTGATTCTCTTTTTGACGCTATCACAATTTGGCGGTTGGCCCTAGACCCAGATCGCCGAGATGTTTCGGCGGCGGGGCGGCAATGGAACGCTCGGTCGTAACGGCGGCATCCTTCCGTGGGGCTGTCGGATCGTCAGCTGCGAATGCGAACGACGTCGTAGGTCCGCAACCCGCCGATTCCGCCCGCACGATCGAGCCCGCCATGGGAGCACCGCCGTCGCGACCCTTTCGTTTTTCCATTGTTGGTCGGTGTTGGACTCCGTATTGCGTGCTTTGGATGCCGCGCTTCGGCGCGACTTCTCCCAGTGGTGGGAGCACGGATTGGCTATCATGAGGAGCTTGCCAACCAGTTTTATTCGGGGAGGGCCATGGCCAGCAGAGCGGACTTCGTGCTCCAGGAGCGACACGGCCATGTCTTGGTCTTAACCATGAACCGGCCGCAGCGGCACCACGCTTTGAATCGGGCGCTGGCGAGTCGGTTGGTGGCGGCGATGAACGCGGCAGCAGAAGACGAGGGGATTCGGGTCGTCGTTTTAACGGGGAGCGGCGAAGAGGCGTTTTGTGCCGGCGCCGATATGCTGGAAGCGAGTGGTGTCGAAGTTCCGGCGACCGATCCGCGCATGGGAACGGTGGCCGATGCGATCGATACCTGTTCGAGGACGCCGATCCCAGTCATTGCCGCTATTAATGGATACTGCTACGGAGGTGGGGCGCGGCTCGCCATCGGGTGCGACATTCGGTTGGCCTCGGTGAATGCGACTTTTCGCTTGCCCGGAGCAGAGTATGGCCTTGTCGTGGCGGCGGCGACGTTGCCACGGCTGGTGGGTGCGTCGAAGGCGAAGGAGCTCATTTTCACGGGGCGCAAGTTTGATGCCGACGAGGCGCTCAAGTGGGGCCTGTTAAGCTCGGTTCACGAGTTGCAGGAGCTCATGCCAGCCGCGCTTGACATGGCGCAGCAGATTGCCGCAAATTCGGTCGCCGCCGTCAGAGCCTCGAAAGCGGTCATCGATGCGGCGACATTGTCGGACGCGGCGGCAGATCTTGAGCAGGAGAAGAGCCGACGCTTGCGAGGTAGTCCAGAGCAAGTCGCGCGCTTTCGCGCGGCGACGAAAGAGGTCACCGGCCGTTGACAACCTGTCAGGCCTGGAATTCCGTTCGCCGTGAATTGGTACTAAGCTGTCGGCAACGAACGTCACTCAACCGGGGAGGAATCGACGGATGGGCGCACTTGATGGAAAGGTTGCCGCGGTGACTGGGGCGGCCCGGGGCATCGGCCGTGGGATTGCCCGCATGTTTGCTCAGGAAGGGGCCAAGGTGGTGGTGAACGATCTTGGTGGCACCCCAGACGGCAGCGACCATTCAACGGTTGCCGATGAGGTGGTAGACGAGATTCGGTCTGCCGGCGGCGAGGCGGTGGCCAACTACGAATCGGTCGCAACGGTTGCCGGCGGCCAAGCGATTTTCCAAACCGCGATGGATCAATTTGGGGCGCTGGACATCCTGGTGAACAATGCCGGGATCCTCCGTGACCGGACCCTCTTTAACATGGAGGAAGCAGAATGGGATGAGGTCATCGCTGTGCACCTCAAGGGGCACTATTGCTGCTCGCGTCCCTTCGCCTGCTACATTCGGGACACCAACCGGCCCGAATGTCGGATCATCAACTTCTCATCGGTTTCCGGGCTTTACGGCAACTTTGGCCAGTCCAACTACGGCGCTGCAAAATCCGGGATCGCCGGCTTCAGCCGAGTTCTGGCCTTGGAGCTGGCCAAGTACGGCGCCACGGTCAACACCATTTCTCCGGGTGCCTCGACGCGCTTGACGATCCACTTGCGGGAGGCCCGGGGGCTCCAGACGGACCTCGACGACCCAGCCCAGAGTCCAGCGCAGATCGCACCGGTGGTCACCTGGCTCGCTTCGCCGGCCGGTCAGGAGATAACCGGTCAGATCATCGACGTCATGCAGGGTTGGGTGGGGATCATGCAGCAGCCGGCTGTGATTCGCTCCTTTTCCTCGGATCACTTCTGGAGACTGCAAGACCTGGACCGGGTCATGCCCGCTCTGATGGAGGCCAAGCAACAGCACGATGAGCGGGTCAAGCAGCAGGGGGCGCCGACGAAGCTGGATTGACGGCGGACCGCTGTATGTCCATCCAGCCGGAATCGCGCGGCGCACAATGTTTTACATCTTGGCCATGTACGCCAACGAGCTCGAAAGCCGCGTTGTCCCTCAGAAGATAAGGGTCGAATTCGTTGAGCGAGTAGTTCGATTGCCACTGCACTCGTTGTCGATTGTCAAACTTGTCGGGAGTGACGAGCAGCACGAGAACTGTGGGCCCATTTTCGAGGGCACGTCTGCTGTGTGTGGATCGGTCACGGCGAGCGCCGGGCAATAAATCACTACTTGTCGCCTCAGCAGGGTGATCTCGCCCGTGCACTGACTAACACGACCGAGATCCCGGAGATGAAACCTGGCGCACAATCCGGTCTTCGTTGTTTCATTTATGGATGGTGGAGAAGAGTCTGAAAAATGTCCCACCGTTCTCTCTCCCTGCGAGAGGGATGGACAATCCTTAAGAGTGTGCCAACATCCAGTACCGTATGCGCAAGTAGGAACATGGTGAGTTTCTTGGTCATCCTCGGGATTGCGGTGTATCTTGATTCGTACACAATTCCTTCTGAGTGAACTCGAAGGAACGATTTCCGACCGGAGCGACCATCCATGAAATGCCCACAGAAAATGGCTGCGTTGTTTCCCGGTGGGCAGGCGATAGGTGAAACGGAGGAACGACAACGGGCACATTTGCAGACGTTTCAGATTCAATCGGTCACCAGACGGTTGTGGCTCACGCCGATGCTCAGCATCACGTCTCTCCTGCTTTTTTCCTGCTGGGCGCTGGCAACGCTTCCTCGTGATAAATATCTCCGCAAAGATGGAAAACTCGCGGCCACATTGACGCTCAAAGATCTACAAAGTGGCACCAATGGGGTCAAAGGCACCATCTGGACCGTGCGACCCAATGGTGCATGGGATCGCAAACAGGTCGCTGGACGCACCACCCGAAAGCCTGACCGCAGCGGGAAGTTGACCGCCAGACAACTTCAGCAACTCGCGGATGTTCTGGCGCACGCGCAAGTGCAGAAGCTCCCCGCGCGGCTTGGTACGTTTCGCGGGGCAAAGCCGCACGTCGTGATCCTCGCCTGGAGGATGCAGCAATGTGAATGGACGTTGCCTTCCGGCATCCCGGTGCCCAAATACCCGGATCAACCCTTCGGAAAATTGACTCACAAGGATTGTTTTGCTGAAGTCGTTCAAATGCTTGCCAAGTTGTTGCAACCTCCCCAAAAAAAGTGACGCAGCACCGACGTGTGGCGGGTTGCTCACCCCGCTGCTTGGTCTCGATCACATCCACGATCTCATCAGGTACAAACATCAGGCCGCTCTTGATGGGAGATTCGCTCGCTTACGTATGATCAGGCTACGAATCGCATCCTCGTCAGGTTGCGTCTGCGGTGTTCGGCTCATGAAACTGAGAGCCTGAAGATCATCGTCGAGAGGCTCAGGAAGATAGAAAGTACAGGAGGCTTTACCCTCTGCTTGTTTTTTTGAATCTTTAGCTGGTCGTTTCCTTGGCTGTGGTCTGGGCGCTGGCTTGGAATTATCAAGAGGAATGGAGGGTCTTTTCCTGAGAGAGGGACCTCCGATCGTAAACGCAAAAAATACAGGTACCATGCGAACACGACTTCTTTGGGTCTTTACCGTTTCGGCCATCTTGCAGGCGTCGTGTGTGGCCAGCGAGGGGTGTGGCACTGAACAGGAAGCGGGCGCGTCGGCTGGCGATCTCGACGTCGCCAACTTACTAACCAGCATTCGGCAGACGTACCGAGTCCCGGCGATCGCTGGAGCGATCGTCACGACG
>PADE01000012.1 GCA_002702965.1 Planctomycetaceae bacterium | reverse complement strand
TTGATGAACGATCGATTTATGTTCGAACAGTCGTCGCGTTTCGCTGCCCGTGTCCTCCAGGAGGGCGGCCAGCTGCCCCACTCCGAGAGGATCGCCCTCGCGTTTCGGCTCGCCTTGGCGAGACCACCCCACCCCGCGGAGCACCGTTGGGCCAGCGACCTGGTCAAGCACCAGACGGAACGCTATCGGCGACAGCCCGACACCGCGGCGGCGGCGGAGCGGCATGGGTTGCGGCACCTGTGTCACATGTTGCTGTGCACCAACGAGTTCCTCTACGTTCCTTGAAACAAGTTCCTTGAAACAACCTCCCTTGAGACCGTTCTCCCTTGAGACGATGCCATGAGCACCCCACACAGCGAGCCTTCCTCTCAACGCCCCACGCGCCGCCAACTGCTGCGGTCTGCCGGGATGGGTCTGGGTGGTTGCGCCTTGAACTGGCTGCTCCAGAACGACCGAGCGCGAGGCGCCCCGCCGCGACCGCTCGACCTGACACCGCGTCGCCCACACTTTCCACCACGCGCGAAATCGGTCGTCATGTTGTTGCAGAACGGTGGCCCCAGTCAGATGGATCTTTTCGATCCCAAACCGGCCCTGGCGAGCGGGACGGGGACCGTCTATCGCGAAAAAGTCGAGATGTTCCAGCCGGGCAGCGAGAAGAACCAACTGCTCTCGTCACCGTGGGAGTTTACTCGACACGGTCAGAGTGGAATGGATTTCTCCTCAGCGTTACCGCACACCGCTTCGGTTGCGGATGAACTGTGTATGGTGCGCTCGATGCACTCCGAGCATAACAATCATACCGAGGGGCTGGTGATGATCACCAGCGGGAAGATCTTTCCGGGTCGACCCACGCTGGGCTCGTGGATCTGTTACGGATTGGGAACGGAGAATCAGAATCTCCCGGCCTACGTGGTGCTGCGCGATCCTCAAGGATACCCCTCGACCGGTTCCACGCTCTGGCAAAACGGCTGGTTGCCAGCCGTCTACCGCGGGACACAGATTCGCACCGAGGGTACCCCCGTACTCAACCTGCGCCCGCAGCACGCATTGCCCCCCGGTTCGAGGGAGGAGGATCTCGCCTTTCTCGCCCAACTCAATCAACGACACCGCCAGGACTACCCCCACGACCATATCCTAGAAGCCCGAATTCGGAACTACGAATTAGCCGCGCGGATGCAGCTCGAGGCGGCGCACACCCTCGACCTGAAGCAGGAGACCGCGGCGACGCGAAAACTCTACGGGATCGACAACAAAACCACGGCCGGTTACGGAACACGGCTGTTGATGGCCCGCCGGATGGTCGAGGCGGGGGTTCGGTTTGTGCACGTCTTTCTCAACGGGGCCCCGTGGGACAGCCATAACAATGTCAAAGACCAGATCGCGGAGATTGCGCCCCAAACCGATCTCCCAACAGCCGGTTTCATCAAGGACCTGGCGCAACGCGGTTTACTCGGAGAGACCATTGTGCTGTGGACCGGTGAATTCGGCCGGTTGCCCGTCTCGCAGAACGGCCTGGGGCGCGATCATAACCGCAACGGCTTTACCGCCCTGTTGGCAGGCGGCGGATTTAAGGCCGGCCACGTCCATGGAGCCACCGACGAGGTCGGTTATCGCGCCGTGGAGGACCCCGTGAGCGTTCCCGATCTGTTCGCCACCATCCTGCACCAATTGGGTCTCGACCATGATGCCTTGACATTCCATCATCAGGGACGGGACGAGACGCTTACCGATTCGGCCGTTTCGGGCGCCGTTGTGGTGGACAAACTCCTGACGTAAGCCGAGTGAACGGTGGCACCTCCCGCCCCATCGGCGGACTCTGCCCGTTGCCCGACGCGGGCGTTCGGGTCGGTGCGCTGCGACTGCCGGAAGGGCCTTACGAAGCGATCCACTCCCGCCCGAGCGCTGCGACCGATCGGATTTTCATCAACCCCCAGCGAACGGCCATGACCTGCCCATGAACAACCTCCACGCGTCTCGCGACCGGCCCGAATCAATCGCGCGAGGCGTGCTCGTCGGTTGGTTCGGATTTTACGCAGACGTGCCACGCGGTTTTTATGCGACGTCCGGATTTGCTCTGATGCTCGCCAAGTACCTGTTGGAGGTGACCGTTTTGTGGCGTGTCGTCGGTACCATGATGACACCCCTGGAGTTTTTTTCGCCGGTGCTCTCGGCGCGTGAAGAACTCGTTGCCGGCGCGCCCGACTGGCTTGGTTGGGCGTGGTTCCTGTGGACGCTACCGTTCCTGTGGATCGCCGTCACGATGAGCCTGCGGCGCGCCTTCAGCGCCGGACACTCACCTTGGTTCGGCCTGCTCATCCTGGTGCCTGCCGTCAACCTGTGTACGATGGTCCTGCTCGCCATCCTGCCCAACCGACGGAAAATCGAGTGGCTCGACGCCCATAGTACGATCCATCGCACCGTGCTTCATTATCGCAGCGCAGCGCTGGGCTTGGTGATGGGACTCGTGATCGCGCTGGTCATGGTCGGCGTCAGCGTTTACGCATTTGATACGTATGGGGCCTCACTCTTTTTGGGCACCCCGATCCTGATGGGCGTCATCGCTGCGGTGATCACCAATTCCGTCGCTCCCACCACCATCTCTACGAGTATCTGGCTCGGCATGTTAACCGTCATCCTCGCCGGAGGCGTGTTGTTGGCGTTCGCATTGGAGGGTGTGATTTGCATCGCCATGGCGGCCCCCATCGCACTGCCACTAGGAGGCTTGGGGGGAGCGATTGGCAAGTTCATCGCCGAGACAACCCGGCGCCCACTGGGCGGAACGCTCGCCGTCCTGGTGTTCCTTCCCGGTTGGACCGGGATCGAGAAATCCGTCACCCCGAAGCGGGAATGGACGGTCCAGACCGAAGTCAACATCGACGCGGACATCGATCAGGTCTGGGAGCGTGTGATCCACTTCCCGAATCTCGCGCAACCGGACGAATGGTACTTCCGCTGGGGGATTGCCTGTCCGCTGCGCGCCGAGATCGACGGGACCGGTGTGGGTGCCGTGCGTCGCTGCATTTTTACCACCGGTGTATTTGTCGAACCGATCACGGCCTGGGATGCGCCGTACCGCCTGGCGTTCGACGTCCACAGCCAGCCAGCCCCGATGTTTGAAATGACCCCCTACCGGGATCTCCATCCCCCGCATCTCGATGGTGCCCTGCGAAGTACTCGCGGTGAATTTGTGCTCGAGCGTCGACCCGGCGGCGGAACCCGGCTCGTCGGCAGGACGTGGTACCAACTCGACATGTTTCCCCATGCCTATTGGACCTTGTGGTCCGATCTCCTGATCCATCGCATCCACAGGCGTGTTCTCACACATGTCAAGCAGCACGCCGAACAGCCGACTGCTGGCCCCACTTCGACAAACTAATTCGACCTCCCTCAGGCATCGAAACCAAACTCTCCTCACAATCTCTATCAAGCGCTGCAGCAGCACGCGAAACGCATCCCCTCTCTACCAATCGCTGCTGGCGTCGCTTGTCGGTCCCCGCGTCAACACCTATGGTGTGTCGGCTACCGCCCCCCCCCGCCAGGTGTGCGCCGTCAGCCCGTCTTTGATGTGCGCAAAACCTCAACCACGCAAAGGCACCCTGACTTTGATGCAACGGACGATCGCCTGCTTCCTGACGCTCGCCATCTGGGGCACCACGCACCCGTTACCCGGCCAACCGATCCAGGTGGTCGTGTGGGACGAACAGCAACCGAGCCAAAAACAGGCCTACGAGAATTTTCTCGGCAACGCCATTGCCGCCCACCTCGCCGCGCAACCCGGTTTGTCGGTACGATCGGTCAAGCTGGACGACGCGGAACAGGGACTGGCGGATGTCATTCTCGATCATTGCCAAGTGCTGATCTACTGGGACCACGCGCGCCACCATGAAATCAAACGCGACAAAGCCCGCGCCATTGTCCGCCGAATCAAGAGCGGACAACTTTCGATGATCTCGCTCCACTCGGCCCACTGGTCGCTGCCGTTTATCGAGGCCATGGACGAGGTCACCCGGTTGCGCGCCGCCAAGCGTTACGCCGCGGCGGATCGCGATGTCACGATTGAGTTTGTTCGCGGTCAGGATTTCGTAGGCCCCAAACTGGATAGCCTGCTCACGCCGCGCGTCTACGCGCGTAAATTTCCCGGCGGGAGGACTGCGATCAAAGTCTATTTGCCGAACTGCGCGTTTCCCGGCTGGCGCGAGGATGGCAAACCCAGCCACTTGACCACGTTGTTACCCGACCATCCGATCGCCCGCGGGGTTCCCGCCCGGTTTAGCTTACCGGCCACCGAAATGTACGACGAACCATTTCATATCCCCGCACCCGACGAAGTTGTATTTGAAGAGCGTTGGGCGGGCGGCGAGTGGTTTCGAAGCGGTTGCGTCTGGCAGGTCGGTCTGGGCCGGGTGTTCTATTTCCGGCCGGGACACGAGACGTTCCCCGTTTACAAAGAAAAACTCCCCCTGAAAATCGTCGAGAACGCGGTACGTTGGCTGGCTCGCGACTAGCCGCCGCCCACCCCGATCCCCCCATCGTTCCACCTCTTACAGGTCGTTCCCATGACTGCCAACGTGACGCGCCGCGACTATCTCAAGGTACAAGCTGCAATCGCCGCCGGCGTCTGGACTGCAACCGAGGCCGCCGCATCGACGGCAGCCTCGGAGAAACTGAATATCGCCATCATCGGAGCTGGCAAAGGAGGGGTCGGTGGCGTCCTCAACCTGCCGCGCGTCAGTGGCGAGAACATTGTTGCGATCTGCGATATCGACACGAAGTACGCGGGTCCGAATCTCGAGAAATATCCCCACGCCCGCCAATGGACTGATTTCCGCCGGATGCTGGACCGGCAGAAAGACATCGATGCCGTCGTCGTGAGCACACCCGACCACACGCATGCGGTGATCTCGATCGCCGCCATGCGCCGCGGCAAACACGTCTATTGCGAAAAACCGTTGGCGCGAACGATTGGCGAAGTACGGCAGATGCGGAAGGTGTTTGCCGAGACCCACGTCGCCACCCAGATGGGAAATCACGGTACCTACGAGCCCTCGTTCCGACGGGCCGTGGAGATCGTCCAGTCGGGCGCGTTGGGAGACGTCACCCAGGTCCACACCTGGTCCGACCGTCCGTTGAACTACTGGAAGCAATCGGTGGCGCGACCGACCGAGACCCCCGCGGTTCCCGCGCACGTCAACTGGGATCTGTTTCTCGGCCCCGCCCCCGAGCGACCGTACCATCCGATCTACCACCCTTTTACCTGGCGCGGCTGGTGGGACTTTGGAACCGGGGTACTCGGTGACATCATCTGTCATACTGCCAACCTGGCCTATATGGGACTCGGCCTCCAATACCCCACGCGCGTCTCCACTCGCTCGGAAGGACTGATGCCCGAGACGGCTCCTCGCTGGGCCGAAATGCAATTCAGCTTTCCGGCGCGCGGTAAACGGCCCCCGGTCGAGTTAACCTGGTACGAGAGTGGCCGGCAACCGCCTGCGGAACTGGCGCTGGGACACCCGCTTCCCAGCAACGGGAGCCTGCTGATCGGTGACCGGGGCCGCATGCTGACTACCGACATGTACTGCGCCCACTACAAACTTCTGCCCGAAGCCGCCTTCGTCGATTACCAGCCACCGACTCCCACGCTTCCCCGCGCGCGGGTCGGCCATCACGCCGAGTGGATCCACGGCGCCAAAACGGGTGCGCCCACGCTGGCGAACTTCGAGTACGCGGGGCGCCTCAGCGAAGCATTCCTGGTCGGCAACGTCGCGCTACGAGCGGGGCAGACGCTCGACTGGGATGGTGACCAAATGCGCGCCCGCAACTGCCCCGCCGCCGACGCGCTGATCCACCCCGAGTACCGCAACGGGTGGCAGCTCGAATGAGCGTCGCGAGGCGCGACCGCTAGCGGGGCGCGCGAACTCGGCCGACCGCCCATTGTCCGTCGGCCGCGATCGAGACGGTGACTTCGTCGATCGCCACCCACCCGTTCCCGGCGGCATCGACGCGACTCTGAATCCGCGCCATGACGCTCGCCGGCAGCTCCCGCGCAGGGTGGGGCACCAATACCGTGAGAAACACACTCGACACACCGGCCCGAGCGATGCCCGCCGGCGCGAACGCGTCGGTCGGGACGCTACGAGAAATGTCCTGGCTGGTGCGGTGTCGGGCAACGCGATAACTCCGCTGCTGTGCGGGGTGCGTGTAGACCAACACGCGTCTGGGGGCGGATTGCCACCAGGCCCGGTCCCACGCGGGCGCATCGAACCAGTGCTGGTCGGCCGCGTGTGCCATCCGCTCGCCCTCCCCCCGACATTGCCAACACGGTCCCACCTGATGTCCGTCGTTCTCGGGTCCCGACTGATACTCATCCCGCACCACCAACACGCCACCCGCCGTGAGAATCAGCTGCCTTGTCCAACGACTCCCCAATCCGAAATAGTCGACGAATGCAAACTGACCAAAAGACGCTGCGCCGCGGTTTTCGAACCGCAGTGCGCTGCGCTCGAGCCGGCCGCTACGCTGCGGACCCCGACCGTCCAACGGAAACTGCAAGTCGGGTGGACTGACCATCAACGAGTCGTAGGCTCCGGATCCGCCCGGAATGTCGTCCGTATACTTACCCGCGCTGCCGAGGAACTTGACTCCGTCTACCGAGTACTCGATGAGCGTGCCCCACACTTCCGGCGGATTGAGATGGCTGCCGACGCCGTCGTAGACAAATGCCGAGGCGAACGGGAGCCCCGCACCGCGGCCCGCGCAAACATACAGACGTTCGGGAATCCGGTGTTTACGGGGACTCACCCACCCCACCGACGACCCTCCCTGGGGGACGCGGGGGATGATGTTGCGATCGACGAACCAACCGAATCGTCGTGCGTACGCCGCCCGGTAGGGAGCCGGCAGCTCGCCCGTCGGCGGTCGACCGCCCAACGCCACTTGCTCGGCAGCCCAGAGAAACTCCGGATCGCGGAACCACTTCGCCATCCGGTACCAGAAATGTCCGTCACGGGCGCTTTGCTCGACGTCGAAGTAGCCCAACTGCCACGGGTCGCGATAGAGCGCATCCAGTTTCGCCCTGTCGTGTTTGGCCGGTGCATACGAATTCGGATTGGCACGCACCCCGCCGCCGTGAACGAAGCCCAGGCATCGTTGCCCGACGGCGTACAACAACTCCCGCTGGGTCTCTTGCGCGCCGCGTTCTTGGGCCACGTCGATCAGGCCGTGTAAAAAGATCGGTCCGTAGGGGTAGTAGGTCCATTCTTTCCAATCACCGTACTCGGAAAAATCACGCCAGATGCGATCCAGCCACCCGCGGGCTTCTGCCGCCTGCGGTAGTTCGGGAAAGAGACGCAGCGCGATGGCCGGACCCCCGGCATTGCCAAAAGCGTGATTCGTGGCCCGCTGATGCCCCTGCGAAAAATCCAGAAAGCGGTGGCTGAAGCTCTGCCGCACCAGCGAGCGGAAATGGAGCTGCTCGTCCGCCGTCAACATCTGTTGTCGAACCAGTTCCTCGTAGATCCTCATGCGCGCGGCGCCACCCCAGCCACCGTGATACCCGCCGCCGTGCAGGTCCCGCACCAGGGACCGCCCGCCCGGGGTCCGCCGCGCACCCTTATCGCCCGGATTGGTGGTAAAGAACAGGTACAGTAAGTCCCCCTCCCCGCGAGATTGCAAACGCCGGTGCCAATCAAAAATCAGTCCCCGAAAAACGGCGGCGAGAATCTTGATCGCATTCCGATCGGTACGGCCGCCGTCCACGTAACGACTCCGCAACCGATCCCATTGCCACCAACCACGAGAAAACGAGTAGCGTTCGCGCAGGGACAGTGCGCAGCGCAGCGCTGAGGCCATAGGCTCGATGTCGGCAACCTCTTCGTAGGAGGATCGAGGGTGTCCACTCGAAAGAGCCGGCTGCTGGCCCGTTGCGGTTCGGCTGACCAGCACGGGGGTCAACAACAACGCCACCACGCGCAACCCAATAGGCCCGCCCTCACGCATCGCAGCTCCTCCCACACCACAACATCCGCGTCACCCACGGCATCGCCGAGACGCCATTATCCGTTGTCCGCCGTGTCAGCGGAAGCACGCCTGACAGCCGGGGCGCGCGGCGCCGGATCGTTTTTCTGGCCGTACACGACGCCGCACACGACGAGGGGTAGCGCCGATGGATCTGGACCCTGATGGCTGCCAACGATACGATAGCAGATGCGCATCCGGTCGCGTGCCCGCCGGAAATTCGCCGCTGCCAGATCCACCGCTTGACAACTGGGACAGCTGCCATGCCAGCCGGCGAACCCACCGCCACTCGTTCGGTTCGCCATCGCGTGAGCCGTCGCGGCATGTTGAAAATCGGCGCTCTCGGCGGAACCGGTTTCAGTCTGGCCGAGCTACTCCGCTGCCGGTCGCAAGCGACCGCGAATCACAGCCCGCCCGACACCTCGGTCGTTTGGGTATGGATGCAAGGTGGTGCACCCCATCTGGAAACTTTTGACCCCAAGATGAACTCCCCCTCCGACTACCGCAGTATGGTCGGTGCGCTTTCCACTCGACTCCCAGGAGTCGAGTTCGGAGGCCTGTTTCCCGGTCTCGCGGCGTCGGCGCAACGCATGGCGATCGTTCGTTCCTTTCACCACACCAACCCCGACCACCTTGGCGCATCACACTTCGTGATGACCGCCAACGACAACCCGGGGGGTTCCACACAACAGACAAAACCGTCGCTGGGGTCAATCACGGCCTGCGTGCGGGGTGCGAACCGCGTCGGTTCGGGGATACCTACCTTTGTTCGCCTCAAGCCGACCGTCAGTTTCGACTTTGACCAGCCGCTCTGGCTCGGTCGCGCCAATGCCCCGTTCGACGCGGGCGGTGGCGCTCGCAAAAACCTCAGCCTGTCGGTTGACCCAAGGCAGCTCGCGGACCGACGGGGACTGTTGCGACGTCTGGACCGTCTCCGCCGCGACGTTGACCACACGGATACCATGGCCGGCATGGATGCGTTCGAACAGCAGGCTTGCGACCTGGTGCTCGGCGCCACCCACGATGTGTTTAAACTCGATCAGGAAAAGCAATCCGTACGCGCGCGGTATGGCCCTGGGCTGGGCGAACAACTGCTCACCGCCCGACGCCTGTGTGAAGCCGGCTGCGGGTTTGTCACCTTGACCTATGGCTGGGCGCCACAACCGGCGGAAACGCCCTTCGCCTGGGACATGCATCTGGGACCCAGCCAGCCAAACGCGCCACCCATGGACAAGCAACTGCGCGCCATCTGTCCACCGCTCGACCATGCACTGACGGCATTTCTAGACGACGTCGCCCAACGGGGACTCAGCGAGCGAATCCTGCTCGTATTGACGGGCGACTTCGGACGGACCCCCAAGATCAATGCCTACGGCGGCCGCGACCATTGGCCGGGGTTGTCGACGCTGGCCCTGGCAGGGGGTGGGCTGCGGATGGGTCAAGTAGTGGGACGCTCCTCTTCCAAAGGGGAGTATCCGGCAGCCAGCCCGGTCGAACCGAAAGACCTGATGGCTACGCTGTTTCACGTGCTGGGAGTGAACGCGCAGCTGCAATTCCCGGACTACGGCGGCCGACCGCACTACCTGTTACCCGAAGGCGCACGCCCGATCGCCGACCTAATCTGACAGCCCCACCGCGGTGGGTCGCGGAGGGCCAGCGTTGCCATGCCGAAGCGCTCGTCCAACCGCCGCCGAGGCGATCGGCGCCGACCTCGCTCAGCGGCTCGCGGTCGCCACCGACTCGAGTCCGACACTATTGATGGACCGCACCGTGTAGAGCGGCGTTTCGCCAGCCGCGACGTCTCGATCGAGATACCCCATCGCCGCCAGCGGCGCTTGCGGAGTGTCGTGATACGTCATGCCCTGAAAGAGCGGCCGACCGAACGGGTTCGTCGGTTGTTCGGGCACCTGAGCGAGGCGCTCCCCAGCCCGCGTGAGTACAAACGCTCGGATCCCGCTCTCCAGATCCGCATCCGCTTCCCAGCGGATCATCACATGGCCCTCGGCGGTGCGGCGGGCCACCACCCGTCGAGGCGCCGGGGGAGGCGTCGTGTCCGAGACGGATCCGGTCTGGATGTACTCGGCAAGCTTCGGCGCCAGTCGCTTTTCCCAAGCGGCTAGCGCCGGCGCGGCCGGACGCAACTTCCCCTCCGCGGCACCGGACGGGGGCAGACGATGCTCGAGCCAGAAATCGAAATAGGGGATCGCCATGTAACGTGAATCACCACACTGGTGGCGCGTCCGCGGGTCGGGAGCGAAGGCGAAGAAGGTCGCACCCCGTGACAGATAGGCGGCACGCATCGCCTGCAGCCCATCCCACGCGCCGCGGAATCGCGTATCCCCTTTCTCCTGGACCCCAGGGTTGCCGACCATCGGCACCGCGTACACCGCGTCGGTCAGCCGAGGGGGTTCGATCTCCCCCCGATCCCAGTAACCAAACGCGGTGCCCGACCGGAACCAGATCGCCACAATCCGATCGGGATGCTGGGCCTGCATCAGGCTGGCCCAGAAACCACCACCCGAATGTCCCCACAGGCACCAGGGAACGCGCGTCACTTCGGGGCGCTCACTGCTGTTTGCCAGTCGATCCAACGCGTCCAAGAACCGCGCATCCGAACCGTTGCGAGCGTCGCACCAGAGGCGACAATTGATCGATTTGCGCGGCTCATACATCGAACCGAGCAGCGCGCAATTCCACTTGCGAGCCAGCGCTTGCCAGTGCAGGTCATCGGCGGCCGTACGGCCTCCGATCGACGCCCCGACACCGCATCCGTGCTGGTGAACGATGATGCCGCGGAGCGGCTTTGCGCCAGCGGGAATCCAAAGGTAGTAGTCGACTGCGATCCGCAACCGACCGCCACCGAGCTGCGCCGGGTAATGCACCTGATGCACCTCACCGCCGGTCGACGCGCGGTGGGAAACCGTCGCCTCCCGCAGCTGCCCGATCAACGGCTGTGCCTGGTCGAGCAATCGCTCCGACTGGCGACTCGCCTCGGCCACCGGCAGGCCCTGTTTCACCCCGGGCCGTTTGTGTCCGATCGCGGACAACCACGCGTCGCGGACAACCGCCATCCGACGTTCCATCAGTTCCCGCAACGTGTCCCCCGGTTCGGTCACCGAGGGCACGCCCCAGGCCTGCAGAATCGTCTCGCCAATGATCCGTTGCCCGAGCGGGTTGGGGTGCACCCCGTCTGGTGAGAGCGTGTACTTGGGATCGCGGCGCCGCTGTTCGGCGAGATGATCGGTGAGTGGTGTGTACAAGTCGACGACCATTGCCACCCGCTCGCTCTGTTGTCGGATCCAGGCGGCGTAGCGCGCAATCACGTCTCGATCGTAATGCTCGTAAATCGCAAAATAGGCATATTTTTTCTCACCCGCCGGTTTCAACTTTCCCTCCCGACCCATTAGGGGTACCGCGTCGAACGGCGGCGGCGTCATCAGGACAAGTTGGGCGCCCGTCGCGTGTACTTCGTCGATCAAACGATTGATGCCCTCCTGATAGGCAACAAATCGAGATTCACTAAACGGGTAATAGATGCCGTCATTCATCCCGTAACAGGCGACCACGACGTCGGGCCGGAGACGTTTCAAAGCGCGCTTCAGACGCTCGTGAACATCGGGCCTTGGAAACGGGTGGTCGGGTTCCGTCAACCCCGTACAGGTCTCGCTACTGAGGCCGATATTGATGAACTCCGGGAGTGGGGAAACTCCCTGCAGCCGGTACTGGGTCTCGATCCAGGCGACGAACCCACCGCTGTGGGTAATCGAGTCGCCCACGAACAACACGCGTTTGGCAGAGAGGGGGATCTCCGTTTTGCCACCGGCCGCAAAGGGGGAGAGAGTCGCACAGGTCACCAGCGCCAGGAACACAGCGCAGGCCCGTTTTCGGCGGCAGCGGAGGGTCTCGGACATAGACGCACCTTTTCTCGGAGCGGAGGTTCTCGGAGCGGAGGTTCTCGGAGCGGAGGTTCTCGGAGCGGAGGGAATTCTCAAAGCGATCAGAAATGAGCGAATC
>PADE01000011.1 GCA_002702965.1 Planctomycetaceae bacterium | reverse complement strand
GCGTCGCGGAATTCGGCGGGCCACCGGTCGCTGACACGGTCACGGTAAACCCTTGCGGAGAAACGTTTTGGAGTCCTCACGCAGGGGTGGAAAAACACCTCGGATCGGCGGCCGGTCGCCACCGGATCGTCGCGGCAACCGAAGGCGATCGAGACGCCGGGTCACAACGGTTGTGCTGGCCGGCCGCAGATTCCATCACCCGGTCGCGTGGAGCGGGTCGATACGCACGCCGAGTCGCGGTTGAACGCCGCCTGTGGGCCAAAAATCCAATATATCTGGCATAACGGGGCACTCGACTGTCGGTTCTCGTGTAGGCGCTGGCAGTAAATCGCATTTCCCACGCCGCCGATCCCCGAAACAGAGAGAGGACCGGTTTCCAACTGTCTCTCATTCCACACGCCTGGGAGGTACCCCATGCCATGCCGAGATTACTGAGGGCAATCTGTGTGATGGGTATCGGTCTTTGCGCCGCACTCCCGTTCCGGCGATCCGCTCCCCAGCCGCCAGCCGAGCGAGAGATCGCGCAGGGCCAGCCCCTACTACTTCAGGAAGACCAGGGCTCAGTCGACCTGTCCGTCGTCCAACCCGTCCCCAAGAAGCCGTCGGGGGAAGTTCGCCCGCGCGCCGCAGTGACACCCATCGGTGGCGGCGAAATTTTGCCTGACAACCCGCAGACTGCGGCGACGCTGATAGCGGACCCACCCCAGGCGGCGTTGTTGACAGACCCATTTCCACCGCCACAGGGCGATTGGACGGGTACCACTCACGTCCTCAGCGCCGGCGATACACTCAGCGATTTGGCAGAATCCTATCTGGGCAGTGGCGGACGTTGGCGCGAGATCTTAGATGCCAACCGACAGCTATTACCAGATCCCCAACAGTTGCCCGTCGGGCTGCGCATCCTGATTCCCCCTCGGGTTGCTCCAGCATCGGCCGCCGCGCGGACGCCGCGTCCAAATCGATCGCTCAACCTGCACAAGGCGACACCGGCACACCAGCCGCTCCCATTGAGTCGCGGAGAAAGCTCGCTGGTACCCGTGGTGCGAAGCCCGGTCGTACTCGACTGATGGTAGCGTCGATGCACTGCTAGCAGATCGGCGAGAAAAATCGGAAAAACCGTCACTCGACTGCAGTCACGCATCCGATGACAGCCATACCCAGGGCTCGCCGGTTATCCGCGGGAACCGGTGCCCGTTGCGGTTGGTCAACCCGCGTTGTCTCAAACAAATCACTCGGGATACGGGTGCGGCATGGACAGGCAGTCACTGTTCGGATGGTGGCCAGTGCGGAGCGCGACGATATGCAGCGCCCTGACGCTCGCAGCGAATCGTGCCGCCGCGCAGCAGGGGGTGGAAACGGGTGCGGCCCCCAACCCGACCAAGAAGCTGCTCCAGGTGCTCCAGGATGGTGGGCCGCTGATGATCCTGATCGCGGCTTGTTCGTTCATTCTCTGCGTATTCGTTTTTGAGCGCGCCATCAGCCTTCGTCGACGCCGAGTCATTCCGCGGCCGTTCGTAAAGCGCTTCTTGTCCCAACTGCGGGCAGGTCAGCTCGATCGAGATCAGGCGTTGCAACTGTGCGCGCAAAACCGCAGCCCGGTCGTCGATGTGTTTGCCAACGCCGTCAAGAAATGGGGCCGGCCTGCAGTTGAAGTCGAACAGGCGATCATCGATGCGGGTGAACGAGTCACCCATCAGCTGCGACGCTACCTCAGACTGTTCAACGGGATCGCCACGATTAGCCCATTGCTGGGGCTGCTGGGTACCGTTCTAGGCATGATTCGCGCCTTCAATGCGATCGTCCAGGCAGGCGCCATGGGACGACCCGAGTTGCTGGCGGCCGGAATCGGTCAGGCGCTATTGACCACCGCGGCCGGTCTATCTGTAGCCATCCCGGCGTTGATCGCCTACCTGTTTTTTGGGAGTCGTGTCGATCGTCTGATTATCGAGATCGATGCTTTGGGACAACAGATCGTCGACGTGATTTCCGCAGACGCCTGGGAAGTGGGATCGCACCCTAAGAAACAAAGCAAAGCCGCCTGATTCCGCACGGCCCTGGCGTTGCCGAGCCGCTGCGCCCGACAGACCGATGAGGATCTGCATGGCTCTGAAAACCCATTTCGATGAAACACCGAATGTCAATTTGACTCCGATGATCGACATTGTGTTTCTGTTGATCATCTTCTTCATGGTGGGAACGAAGTTCACCGAATTGGAGCGTCAACTCCAGCTGGAACTTCCCCAGATCGCGACCGCGGATAGGCCGACACCTCAGCCGGTCCAGCGGGTCATCAACGTCTATCGCGATGGTCGAGTCGCTTTAGAGCAGGACGTCCTTTCGCTCGATCAGCTGATCGTGAAACTCACTTCGGCACGTGCGCAGCACGCCCAGCTCGGTGTCGTTGTACGTGGAGACGCGGATGGTCCCCTACAAAATGTGGCCACCGTACTGGGTGCCTGCCGCCAAGCGGGAATCTCCGATCTGGGAATCTCGGTGCGGCTGGCTGAGAGGGAGTGAGCATGGAGGGATTCGCACGGTCCGCCGAGCAACTACTGGAGCCCTTCGGAGCAATCCACAGCCCACTGCTGTCCACCATGTTGTGGTTGGGACTGGGTGCTTTGACGATCGCTCTGGTGGTGCTAACGCGGACCCGCTGGGGACAGGCCAAGCCGATCTCAAAATGCGTCGCACTGTCGGTGTTCGCGCATATTCTGCTGGTCATCTACGCCTACGGCACCAGCTTGTTCCCGGCCCCCCTCGCGATCCCGGACGGACCGGTCTTCAAATTGAAGATCATCACCATGGAAGACGGAGCGCCCGACACAGCGGTGGCGACCTCTGACAGTGAACCCGCCGCGACGGCCCTATCAGACGTCAGCCACCCAGCAACCTTGACGGAACCCCCCACGCCGATCACGCCGATCGCACACTCCGAACCTCCGCAACCCGACAACGGCACGTCCGCTCAAGATGGGCACTTTGAAATCCCCCCTGCAGCCGACGCAGAACCGATCCCAACTTCGATCGCGTCCAATCTCCCGCCACCGTCAGACGTCCGACCGCCGACACCCGCGTCGCCGGAGCGGCCCACCGAGGAACCGACCCCTTCCCGCACGGTAAGACCGCCCGAACCACCCAGCGGGGAAGACGCGGCGCCCACACTCGTCGATGTAACCGCCTCTACGACGGGCACAGAAAACGCGTCGCCCGACGATCGTGAGCTGGCGGTTGTCGATCCCCGACCACCGGGTACCGCAGCTGACGCGGTGGATCGCGAGGTCGCGGAAAGTCCGACCCCGCCGACGGCCCCTGACCCAACCCAATCCGCCGAGCAAATCACCGCGCTGCCCGACGCCCCGGTTCCCGAAGTGGCGGTGGACACGGTCGCCACAACCGCCGCCGACACGACTCTCCGACCACTCGCGACGGGAACGACGCAGCCGGCAATCTACCACCACCGCGCGCCGCGGCACCGGCCCGCAATCGCCGTGCAGGGAGGAGGTGGCGCGCACACTGAGGACGCCGTTGACGCCGCGTTGGCGTGGCTGGTCGCGCACCAAGAATCGGATGGTCATTGGGATGCCGCCCGGTTCGGTGGTGGGCGGGAGATCCCGCTCGCCGGACGTCGACGAAACGGTGCCGGAGCCCACGCCGATTCCGGCATCACGGGGCTGGCGCTGCTCGCGCTCTTAGGATCCGGGCAGACGCACCTGGCGGGGCCTGCGCGCAGCGCAATCCAATTCGGCTTGGAGTACCTACTGCGCCAACAGGCAGGCGATGGAAACCTGGGGGCCAATGCTGGACTGTACGCCCAGATGTACTGTCACGGAATCGCGCTATTCGCGGTCGGTGAGGCCTACGCTGCGACCAACGATCATCGCCTCAGACCCTATCTGGAGCGGGGTGTCCGATTCACGGTCGCTGCGCAACACCCGGCGACCGGTGGTTGGCGCTATCAGCCCGGTGACCGCGGCGACACCAGCCAGTTCGGGTGGCAAGTTATGTCTCTGAAAACAGCGCAGTTGACCGGCATCGAAGTGCCGTCGCAGACCCAGAGCGGCATGCTGCGATTTCTGGAAAGCGTCAGCTCATCACGGCAACTGGGGCTCGCCAGCTATCGCCCAGGGGAACGGCCAACTCCATCGATGACTGCCGAAGCGCTGGCCTGTCGGTTTTTTCTGGACACGCCTCGCGATCCGGCGATCGAAGCGGGAGCCGCGCAGTTGTTACGGCGCTCGCTGCCCGCCGACAACCATATCAATTTCTACTACTGGTATTACGGCAGCCTGGGGCTGTTCCAGCTGGGAGGTGAGCCCTGGCAACGGTGGAACGCAGCGCTCCTGGCAACCCTGCTTCCCCGCCAACGCACCGACGGATCCGATGTCGGCAGCTGGGATCCAGATTCGGTGTGGGGAAACTACGGGGGCCGAGTCTACACGACTGCGCTGGCCACACTTTGCCTACAAACCTACTACCGGTACTCACAGATCGGACTACCACTCTCGGTCGACGGGACCTCACTCGAGAATCCTTGATCTGGCATCACGGTTGACGACGCCCTCGCGATCGTCGTGAATCTGGTGGTGCAATACGTGTTCTAGTTGGCAACGCGTCAACATTTACATGCGGGGGTTGTTCATCGATTCCCGGTGCCCTCGAGAGACCCCTGATGACGATTCCTGAATTTCATCGCACTCGGCGACGACGGTTCTTGTGCGACCTTACCGCCGCGACGGGCACTCTGCTCGGTGGTCCGCCGGCCGTGGCGGTCGGCAGCGAACCGCGGCGGCAAGAACTGCGCGGCGACATCGTCATCATCGGCGGTGGTCTCGGGGGATGCGCCGCGGCCTTGGCCGCGCTGCGACTGGGCCTTCGCGTCGTGATGACCGAACCAACCGCTTGGATCGGCGGCCAGTTAACCGCCCAGGGCGTGCCCCCGGATGAACATCGTTGGATCGAGCAACGTGGTGCGCCGCAGTCTTATCGTACTCTGCGCACACGGATCCGCGATTACTACCGCCGCCACTATCCATTGACGGAAGCCGCCCGCCGAACGATCCATTTGAACCCCGGCGGAGGCTCTGTATCGCGGCTCTGCCACGAACCGCGGGTTGCGCTGGCGGTGCTCCGCAACTGGCTTGCTCCCTATCTCAGCGGCCAGCGACTGCGAATACTGATTGAACATCATCCCATCGATGCAGACGTCGATCGCGATCGGATCCGCGCCGTGCAGGTGCGCTCGCTACGATCAGGACGGATACGCGTCCTGCGAGCCCCCTATTTCGTCGATGCTACGGAGTTCGGTGACCTACTCCCGCTCACGGGAACCGAGTCGGTAACCGGATCCGAATCCAGGTTGGAGACCGGCGAGCTGCACGCCGCCGATAAAGCCGATCCGCACAACCAACAGGCCTTCACCGTCTGTCTGGCGGTCGATTACCGAGCCGACCAGGATCATACTATCGAGCGCCCCGACGACTACGACTTCTGGCGAAGCTACTCGCCCCAATTGTCACCGCCCTGGCCGGGCCGGTTGTTGGACTTCGCGTACACCCATCCACGCAGTGGGAAACCAAAGACACTCGGTTTCCATCCCACCCAAGCGACGCCCCCGGGGGTTCTCAACCTGTGGCATTACCGGCGGATCGCTGAAGCGCGACAATTTACCACCGGCAGTTATGCCAGCGATCTCAGCATCCTCAACTGGCCGCAAAACGACTATCTGCTTGGAAATCTCGTAGGAGTGACCCCCCAGGAGCGCCAACACCATCTCCAGCGGGCAAAACAACTCAGCCTCTCACTGTTGTATTGGCTCCAGACCGAAGCGCCTCGCGACGATGGCGGTCAAGGATTTCCGGGCTTGCGGCTGAGACCCGATGTAATGGGTACCGAGGACGGTCTAGCTCGGCATCCGTACGTCCGCGAGTCACGACGGATTCGAGGCCTGTTTACGGTTCGGGAAGAGCACGTGGGACGCAAGAACCGGTCGCTCGCGACCGGCCAGCCCGAAGATCGGGTCACGGCAGCACGGTTCGTCGACTCGATCGGGGTGGGAAGCTACCCGATCGACTTGCATCCCAGCACGGGCGGCGACAACTACATCGATTTCGCTTCGCTCCCCTTTCAGATTCCGCTCGGCGCTTTGATTCCCCAACGGGTGTTGAACTTGTTGCCGGCGGCAAAGAACATCGCGACCACGCATATCACCTCTGGATGCTATCGACTGCATCCGGTCGAATGGGGCATCGGAGAGGCCGTAGGCTGCCTGACGCGCTTCGCGATCGACCAGCGCGCCCCACCGGTTGCCATTCGCCAACGGCCAAAACAGCTACAGGATTTCCAGGCCTTGTTGCGACAACAGGGAACCGAAATCGAGTGGAAGGACGGCTAAAGCGCTGTCTTCGCAACATCCATCCAGGTATTCGCAGGACAGCGCGTAAACCATCCGCAGCTGGTCCACTCAGTCGTCCCGCATCTGCGATCGAAGTGCCCTCGGGTCTCCCCCCGTTCAGACGGTCAACTGCTGGCGAACGCGCTGTAGCAATCGCTGGGTGGCATGCACACCCTCGACTTCAGACAACCGGCTGCCCTCGTATTCAATCCCCACGTAGCCGTGATACCCGGCCGCCAAGACAATCTTCATCATCTTCAGAAAATCGGTCTTGGTTTCGTTTCCCGCCTTGTCAAAATCATGCGACTTGGCGCTCACCGACTTGGCGAACGGCATCGTTTCACGGACCCCTTTGTACCGGTCGTAGTTTCCGAAATTACCGAAATCGGGGAGCGTTCCGCAGTTCTTCAGACCGACCCGTTTCATCACTTTTGCCAACCACTCGCCGTTGGACGACAAGCCACCGTGGTTTTCAACGATGACGTTCATCTCGAGAGTCGCCGCGAACTCTGAGAGTTGACGCAGTCCATCGGCGGACAACTCGAGCTGCTCCTGGTAACTACCCTTGGAACGCGCGTTGACTCGGATCGAATGACAGCCGAGCTGCTTGGCTGCTACGACCCATTTGTGGTGTCGCCGCGCGGATTCCTTGCGCGCTGCGGCGTCTGGATCCCCCAGGTTGCCCTCGCCATCGATCAGGATCACCAGACCCTGGATTCCGGCGTCATCGGCCCGCTTCCGCATTTGCGCCAGGTATTTCTTATCCTCGGCCTGCTTGAAGAACGGCCGGTTCCAATACTCGACTGCGGCAATCCCAAATTCTTTGCGTGTAAAGGACGCAAAATCCATGTTGTCCAGTTTGCCGCTGGCCAGCGTGCGGTGCAACGAATACTGGGTCAACGAGATCTTGAACAGGGGATCTTTGTCGGCGGCTTCCACCCACTTGCAGAGCCCACCAAAGGTCGCAGCCGTCCACATCGATTGCCCCAGCAGGTGACGGCGATTTAGGTTCTCGTACATCGATAAAGACCTCATAAACAGCAGGATTGAAACGATGCTTGCCGAGCGATCGTGGAACGGCGAGCAGCGGGAACAGTAACGCTCCACGCCCGTCGAGGGACGATTAACTCAAGCCGAACACACGGTCCATATTGGCGGAAATCTCCCCGAGGCGAGCCTGGTCGCCACCACCCACCTCGGCGGCGCACCAACCGAAGAAGTTGATCTCGAGAAGCGCTTGGGAAACTCCCTGCCAATCCAGGTCGCCTTCCCCGATCTTGGTGAACTTGT
The DNA here is from genome assembly GCA_002702965.1 of Planctomycetaceae bacterium. GTDB lineage: Bacteria > Planctomycetota > Planctomycetia > Pirellulales > Pirellulaceae > UBA9264. The sequence continues at coordinate 1,412 of PADE01000011.1, read as the reverse complement.
TGTCGGCGCGCGAAAAACCTTTGGCATCCAGTTTGATCACGCGCTTCCCCAGCGCGCGAATCCAGTCCGCCGTATTGCCGTATTTCCAATGGTTTCCGATATCAAACTGCATGCCGATCCAGGGTGAATTAAACGCGTCGACGTACTTCACGAACTTGTCCACGGACTGGTCCGCGTTCCAGTTCTTCGCGTCTCCGTGGTCGTAGCAGAAATGGTTCCAGACATTTTCGATGGCGATCGCCACACCCAACTCGGCCGCCAGCGGCAGCGCCTGCCCGATGTTCGCCAGGCTGCGGTCCCAGATCTCCTGTTCGGGACCATCGTTGCCGTGTCCGACCACCAGCAGCACGGTATGCCCGCCGACCGCATGGGTCTGACGCAACGCCTGTTTGAGATGTTGTAGCGCCGTCTTTCTTTTCTCAGAATCTTTATCGGTATGACGAATCTGCCAATGCGACGCACAGACCGAACCATCGACCGGAAGACCGCTCTGGGCGACGGCACGCTTCGTTTCCGCCACATCGATTCCGGGAGCGTTCAGCTCGATGGCACCGAAGCCCGCCGCTTTGGCCGCCTTGAACTTGTCGGTCAGGCTGCCTTTGACGCCGACCATGCCGATCTTGAGCGTCTTGTAGAGTCGACCGCGGAGTGCCGCCTTCTGATCCGCTGCCTGCGCAAGCAGCGGCGCGCTGGCCAGCGCCAAACCGGTACCCTGAAGAAATTGACGACGGGGAAGTTGCAGGAAATTCATGATCGTTGCCTCACTGCGAGCGGCGCGTTGAACGTGACAGAAAGTACTCACTATTCTAACGGATTGCGCAGCCGTTCCAAGAAACGGACGGACCCAATCTCATCTTGAGCGACACGCGTCGGATTCGCGTTTTGGGGCGGCGCGCGGCGGCAGCGACACGGTGTACGGCGCCCGCGCCCGATGAGAGGGCTGGGACGAGCGGAGGGCGACCTTGGTAGAATACCAGCGCCGCTCGCCGGGATACACATGGACCGACGATTGGTACGACTGCTGATGCTGTCAGGCCCGCTGCGGGTTGGCCACGGTGCGCAGGGGACGCGACAAGATTCGCCGGAACTATTCGCCGCCCCGCTGGTTGATACATCCAGGATCGCCCATTCACCGTCGCTGACGACCGAGGTCCATCAACCTGGCAGCCTGGATCGCGTTGTCGAACCCGCTTCCTGGCGTCACAATAGAAGTGCCAATCACTCTCGCAATCGAGGATCACGCGGTGTCAACGAAATGGAATCTGTGCCTGTGGGTTTGCTTGACGGGTTCGACAACGCTTGCCCAGCCACCGGGCGGCGGTGAAGGGGTGGAGCCCGTTTTTGGACCGACTTTTGGACCGACTTTTGGACCGACTTTTGGACCGACTTTTGGACCGACTTTTGGACCGACT
>PADE01000205.1 GCA_002702965.1 Planctomycetaceae bacterium | reverse complement strand
GCTCGGGCTCGGGCTCGGACAGTGGGACAGCGACCGAGAAGACGGCTGATGCGGCGACCGAACCACCGTCCGACGGTGACTTTGTACTAGGCGACCTGGTCGAAGTATTTGAGCCCCCGGAACTCGACAAGTTAGTCGCCGATAACCAGTGGCGGGAAATGCCGGTGCTCGATTCCGTGCAGCTGATGCGGGACCGCAAAGCGGGAGAAGATCCGCCACCGACCGTGGCCGATGCACTGGCGTTACGAAACGCCAGTCCTGGCGACAACGACAAGATTCTGGCAGCGATGGGAAAACTGGCCGACGACGAAACGGCTGTCGACGACCAGGCCGAATGGCGCCGCCATACGTCGGGCGATGTGAAAAGCACCAATCCCCTGCTGGGTAGCTCGACCGCCGAGTTTGACGTCAGCAGCCTGACCGGTTTCGGCCTGTTCAGTTTTGACTGGAACTTCGTTCCGTTCGCCAGCAAAGACTCGGTGGTCTCCTGGAAGGCGAGCGAAAACGGACTCTACGACCTGGTCGAAATGCGTCAGGATCTGGTGTGGTCGGACGGGGCACCGATTACCGCGCACGACATCGCATTCTCCTTCCGCGTCATTATGTCTTCCCAAGTGCCAGTCCCCGCGATGCGCAGCGGCACCGACCAGCTCAAAGCGGTCGTCGCCTACAGCGACCACACGGTGGCTTTCTTTCACAAGGAGTCGCTGGCCACCAACGTCTGGAACATTAACTTCGGGGTGATCCCCAAACACGTCTACGCCGATACAATCGCCGCCGACCCGACCCTGGCCAGCAGCCCCGAACATGTTGCCCGCGACGAGAATCCGGTGGTCGGAGGGGCCTACATCATGACCAAACGCGAACGGGGGCAGGAAATTGTCCTCGAGCGCCGCGAGTCCTATTACATGTTCGATGGGCAGCAAGTACGGGACAAACCGTTTTTCAACACGGTCCGTTTTCGCATCTTGCAAGATCCCAGTACTTCGCTGTTAGCGCTCAAGCGGGGAGATATCGAAGAGCTGCAGTTGACTCCCGAACAGTGGAAGTCCCAAACCGGCAATGACGACTTTTATCAACTGAACACCAAAGTCTACGACCTGGAGTGGGTCTATTTCTATTTCGGTTGGAACAACCGCTCTCCCTTCTTCCGTGACAAGCGCGTCCGTCAGGCGATGAGTCTGGCTTTTGACCACAAGGAAATGCTCGAGCGCCATCGGTTCGGGATGGATGAAGCCTCCACCGGTGTCTTCCATTCGACGTCGCGCTGGGCGCCCCCGAACCCACCGGCTCCCTACCAGCAAGATCTGGATAAAGCCGAAGAGCTGCTGGCCGCAGCCGGCTGGGAGGATTCCGACGGAGACGGCTACCTGGACAATGAGGTCCAGCTCGATCCCGATTTCGACGGCCAGATCGATGGAAAAGCGAGGCTCAAATTCGAGTTCACGATCCTGGTCAGCAATCGTCAGGACCGCATCGAAATCTGCAATCTGTTGCGCGAGAATCTGGATGCGATCGGGATCAGTTGTCAGGTCAAGCCGGTCGAGTTCACAACGCTGCAACAGCTCTCGCGCGACCACAAGTTTCACGCGATGTTCGCCGGTTGGGGAACGGGTGCCGACCCGGATACGAGCGAAAATCTGTGGACCACCAAGAATATCGATGCGGGACGCAATTACGTCTGCTATTCCGATCAGACCGTCGATCAGTTGTTCGAACAGGGGAAACGAGAGTTGGAACCGGAGAAACGGGCCCAGGTTTATCAGCAGATCCACTTGAAGCTCTGGGAAGATCAACCCTATACGTGGCTCTATTTCCGCAACGCTTATTTTGGATTCAACAAGCGGCTGCGGGGTTATAACTTCAGCCCCCGCGGACCCTACGGATACGGTCCGGGTCAATCGACTATATTCAAGGCGCCAGCAGCACAGTAGTGTNAGTNGCGCGGCTTCGTCAGTAGCGCGGCTTCGTCAGTAGCGCGGCTTCGTCAGTAGCGCAGTCCTCCGCTGCGCACAGGGCCAGGGATGGTTCATGACCAGTTACTTGATACGTCGGGTCCTGCTGGGGTTNCTGACCCTGCTGCTGATCACGTTTGTGATCTACGGGCTCATCCGCAGCATGCCGGGCAGTCCGCTGGACACCGACCCGGCAATGCTCGACCCCAGTAAGATGCCCCGCGAGGAAGACCTCGAGCGGATGCGGAAGGTCTACGGGCTCGACAAACCGTGGCACACCGCCTATCTGCATTGGTTAGTGAATCTCACGCGAGGTGACCTCGGGCACAGTTACTCGCAGCGCAAGAAAGTCGCGGTGTTGGTCAACGAACGCGTGGGACCAACGCTCACGCTCTCGGTGACGTCGCTGCTGTTGACCTACGTGCTGGCGATCCCCCTGGGTCTGTACTCGACCGTTCGCAGCGGCAAACCGGAAGAACGTGGGATCAGCGTACTGCTGTACATGCTGTATTCGTTTCCTTCCTTCGTGGCGGCCCTGTTTCTGCAACTACTGTTTGCCGTGAAATTGCAGGGGACATTCCTGGAACTACCTCTGTTCGGTCATCAGAGTCCCGGGTACGACGAACTCTCCACCTTCGATCAGGCCCTCGATCGATTCTGGCATATGGTTCTCCCGGTTACCTGTTTTACCTACGCGAGCCTGGCCTACTATTGCCGCTTTGTCAAAGCCAACATGGAAGAGGTCATTCGACAGGACTACATTCGGACCGCGCGCGCCAAGGGACTAGGGCCGATTCGCGTCCTGATCCACCACGCCTTCCGGAACACACTCATTCCGTTCGTGACGCTGCTGGGACTGACGCTTCCCGGTCTGTTGAGCGGTGCCATCATNCTGGAACAGATTTTCAACTGGCCGGGAATGGGCCAGCTCTACTTCGGTTCGATCAGCACCCGCGATTACCCGGTGATCATGGCGCTGACCCTCATGTTCTCGATCCTGACTTTAATGGGACANCTCCTGGCCGACATCTTGTACGCGTTTGTCGATCCCCGGATCACCTATCAATAACCCCGATTGCGCAAAGCGACCCATGGCGGCTTCCCGCGAAGCGACGACCACCGAGCCCTCGGCCGGATTCTGGATCCAGTCCTGGCGACGATTCCGACGCCGCAAGATGGCGATGACGGCGCTGTGGTACATCGGATTTCTGTCGCTGGTCGCGATCTTCTCACCGATGATCGCAGGGACCAAGCCAATCGTCTGCAACTACAAGGGACAACTCTATTTTCCGTGTATGGAGTATTACGTGCACGGTTGGAAATACCCGATTTTCCTGAAAGACAAATTTCGCAACGTGTTCCCCAAGAACCTAAAGNAAAAGGACCCCAACAGCTGGGCGATTTGGCCACTCGTCTACCAGGACCCCTACCGGCGCGTGCGAAAAGGCGAGTGGGAAGATCGACCGGGCAACCAATCGGGACAGGAGGGGCGTCCCAATCGCATCAACCTGTTTGGGACCTTCGGCACCTCGGGCATCGATATCTTTGCCAGCATGGTACACGGCACCCGGATCGCCCTGTTGGTCGGCTTTGTCTCCACGGGTATCGCCGCCGTAATCGGCATTACGGTGGGAGCGCTGGCCGGTTATCTCGGCGGTTGGGTCGACATGTGTTTGAGTCGCCTCATCGAACTGGTGTTGTGCATTCCCGCGCTGGTACTCATTCTAGCTTTGCTGGTGACAATCGATCGACCGTCAATTTGGCACATGATGGCGGTACTCGGACTCACTGGTTGGACCAGCATGGCGCGTTTGACGCGGGCTGAGTTCCTCAAACTAAAACAGTCTGAATTCGTGGCGGCGGCACGCAGCATTGGGGCCAGCCGGTTGCGCATTATGTTCCGCCACATCCTGCCCAATTCGCTGGCGCCGGTGATGGTTCCCATTGCATTCGGGATTGCCGCGGCGATCCTGATCGAAGCGGGTCTCAGCCTACTCGGCTTCGGCGCTCCCCCCCCCAATCCCAGCTGGGGGACGATCCTGAACTCCGGAAAAACCACGATCCAAGCGGGCTATTGGTGGCAGATCGTATTTCCCGGANCCGCTATTTTTCTCACCGTTCTGGCGTACAACTTGATTGGCGAGGGGATTCAGGAATCGACCGATCCTCGCTTGGCAGATCCCGGAAGCTGAACCGTGCCACAGCCCGTACTCGACATTCAGAACCTGCAGACTTACTTCCACTCCGCGGCGGGGGTGGTCAAGGCGGTCGACGATATCAGCCTTCAGGTTCTGCCGGGATACACGTTGGGGATTGTCGGGGAATCCGGGTCCGGGAAGTCGGTGACCAGCTTGTCGGTGATGCGGTTGCTGGCCGCCACGGCGCGGATCCGTGGCGGAACCATTTCTTTTCTTGGCAAAGATCTCATGCAGGTCGCCGAATCCCAGATGCGGCAAATTCGCGGCGCGGAAATCAGCATGATCTTTCAGGAGCCGATGTCATCTCTAAACCCGGTGCACAAGGTGGGCCACCAGGTCCGTGAGGCGATCATCCAGCACCAGGGGATCAGCAAGCGGCAGGCTGTTGATCGTACGGTCGAGCTGTTTCAGGAGGTCGGCATCCCCGACCCGCAACAGCGGTTCCACTACTACCCACACCAGATGTCCGGCGGGCAAAAACAACGGGTCATGATCGCCATGGCGCTATCCTGTAATCCGCGCCTGCTGATCGCCGATGAACCCACGACCGCGCTCGATGTGACCATTCAGAAACAGATTCTGGATTTGATCCGCGAGCTGCGCGACCAGCGTCAGATGGCTGTGCTGTTCATCACTCATGACCTGGGAGTCATNGCAGAGATTGCCGATCACGTGGTCGTGATGTACCAGGGCCAAGTGGTCGAACAGGGCAGTGTCCTGGACATTTACGAGCATCCCAAACATCCCTACACCCAGGGGCTACTGGCCTGCCGGCCGCGGATGGATAGTCCCTACAAGCGGTTACCGACGGTCTCCGACTTCATGAGCACCACCGAGTCGACCGATGGGATTGAGACGCTGCGCGCACGGCAACTGACGCCCGAACAACTCGCCTATTTTCGCGAATCGGGCCGCGGCCGTTTACTTCACAAGACAAGTGAATTGGCAGAAAGCGGCTTTGAGGATGAGCTTTCCCAATACGGAAGAGAGGCGGTCGCGGTACCCGAAAACGATTCACCTCTGTTGAAAGTCGTCGACCTAAAAGTTCATTTTCCGGTTCGCGAAGGGCTGCTGATGCGGACCACCGGCTACGTCAAAGCGGTTGACGGCATCAGTTTCAATGTCTATCGCGGACAGACGTTGGGACTTGTAGGAGAATCGGGTTGTGGAAAAACGACCACGGGGCGCGCGATTCTGCGACTCGTCGAACCGACCGCGGGGCGCGTTACTTTTGATGATATCGATCTGGCACAACTCAAGCGGAGTGAGCTGCGACGCATCCGCAAACGGGTACAGATCATCTTTCAAGATCCGTACGGTTCGATGAACCCCAGAATGACCATTCAGACCGCGCTGACCGAGCCAATGATGATCCAGGGCATCGGTACATCTCGGCGCGATCGTGTCGAACGGGCAGCCGCGCTGTTGGAAGAAGTCGAGATGGAAGCAGATCACCTCATGCGGTACCCGCATGAATTCTCCGGTGGACAGCGCCAACGTATTTGTGTCGCTCGGACCTTGGCGGTCGAACCGGAGTTCATTATCTGTGACGAGTCGGTTTCCGCACTCGATGTTTCTGTCCAGGCGCAGGTCCTCAACCTGTTAAATGATCTGCAGGAATCCCGCGGGCTGACCTATATCTTCATCAGCCACGATCTGAGCGTCGTCAAGTTCATGGCCGACATGATGGCGGTCATGCACGATGGCAAGATTGTCGAATTCGGACCGTCCGAAGCGCTCTATGCTAATCCCCGTGAAAGCTACACGCAGCAGCTGATCGAAGCCACCCCGCGCGACGACCTGGAACATATTCGGGAATTGGTTGCCCAGCGCCGCGAGACGCGTGCAGCCGACGCTCGTTAAAGGACCGTTGCGAGCGATCACAATACCCCTCCACGAGTCCCAGCCAGGGATCACACACAAACGCAGGTGACGCGCCATGATCTCCACCACTGATTGCTTTCGATCTCAACAGCGGGCTCTATCCCGTGGCGCGAGAGAACCGAGTCGATATCGCACAACGTCAGCGATGGTCTTGCTGGTCGCCGCGGTGTTTGCGACCACTCCGACCACCGCAGCCGAGAAGCGCCCCAACATCCTGTTCCTGTTCGCAGACGACCAGTGCTTTGAAACCGTGCGCGCGCTGGCGACGCANGCGTTGCAACCCGGCACTCCGAGCGTACACGACATCGAGACACCCAACCTAGATCGGCTGGTGCGGCGCGGGTTGACCTTTCGGCACGCCTACAACATGGGTTCCTGGAGCGGTGCGGTCTGCGTTGCCAGCCGTACGATGCTCAACACGGGTCGTTTTCTGTGGCGCGCGCACGCGGTCTACCAAACGACCGAAGGCGAACGCCAAGCGGGGCGTTTCTGGTCGGAACACCTCAAACGGGCCGGCTATGACACTTACTTCTCAGGGAAGTGGCATGTGCGGGCCAACGCGCAGCGAGCGTTCGACTATGTCCGTCACGTGCGAGGTGGGATGCCGAAACAGACATCCCAGGGGTACAACCGACCGATCGACGGAAAACCAGATCCCTGGAGTCCCTTCGATCGGAAATTCGGCGGATTCTGGGCGGGTGGAAAGCACTGGAGCGAAGTGCTCGGCGACGACGCAGTCGAGTTTCTCCAGCAAGCGAGCCGACGCGACAATCCGTTTTTTATGTACCTGGCCTTCAATGCGCCGCACGATCCCCGTCAATCACCCAAGTCGTANGTCGATCAATACCCGCTCGAACGGATCGCTCTGCCGCAGAACTTTCTCCCCGAGTATCCCTTTAATGAAGCGATGGGTTGCGGTCGAGGACTCCGCGACGAGCGCCTCGCGCCATTTCCGCGAACCCCGCGCGCGATCCAGGTCAACCGGCAGGAATACTATGCGATTATTACCCATATGGACGCCCAGATTGGNCGCATCCTAGAGGCCCTACAGCAGAGTGCCCAGGCGGACAATACGTACATCTTCTTCACCGCCGACCACGGACTGGCAGTCGGACATCACGGGCTGTTGGGGAAACAGAATATGTACGACCACAGTGTGCGCGTCCCATTTATCGTGGTCGGCCCCGGCGTGCCGAAAGGCCGCCAAAACGACGCTCCTATCTACCTGCAGGATACGATGCCAACCACGCTCGAACTGGCGGGCGTCACACCCCCTCAACACGTCGATTTTCACAGCCTGCTGCCGCAGATTCAGGGCACCGGCACTTCACCCTACGATGCGATCTACGGGGCCTATTTGGACGTACAGCGAATGGTGCGTACCACCGACTACAAACTGATCCTGTACCCCAAAGCGGCCCGAGCGCGGCTCTACCACGTGGCGGACGACCCGTTGGAAATGCGCGATCTGGCCGACGCGCCGGCACATCGGCCTATGATGCGCAAACTGTTCGCTCGTCTGCTCACGCTGCAACAGGAAACGGGGGACACACTCGATCTGAAGACCACCTTTCCGGAACTGGCGCTGTAGCGATCGGTTGCCACGCGTGGACGATCCGACAACGAGCGCAATGGCTGAACCCTATTTTGACTGATTGTCAATGCAGTAGAGAAAATCCCGGGTACGCAAGTACAGTGCGTCACCACCCGCGGCAGGGGATGCCATCAGACCCTGATCCAGTCGATTAAGTGCCATCCGTTGAAATGCACGCCCACTCTCGATCACACTGGTGCGGCCCTCTCGGTCACAGAAATAGATGCGGCCACCGGAGGCGATCGGAGAGGCACAGAATGTTCCACCCAGACGCTCTCGCCAGACCAGGTCGCCAGTCGTCGCTTCGAGACAGCTCAGAATGCCCCGATCCGAAACGGTGTACAGTAGTTTTCCCACGACGATCGGGGAAGGTGTCGAGGGACCGTTGTGCGTGTGCTTCCACGCCAGATGTGTGTCGGTAATGTCTCCCCTGCCACCCAAGCGGACGGCCAACACATGGGGATTCGCGAAGTCGGTCACTACGTAGGCCAGTTCTCCCCACACCACAGGCCGCGGCACTGCGGAAAACCCGCTGTAACGAATGTGCCACCGTTCTTGTCCATTCTGGACATTGTAAGCGTAACAGCCCTGCGCCGAGGGACTAATCAACCACGCCACGCCACCCGCTTCAACCACGATGGGTGTGGTGAATGCCTTGCGGGCAAAGTCGCCAACGCCCGACAGATCGAGAGAACGCTCAGTTCGCCAGACCGTCTTGCCGGTTTGCTTGTCAAGTCCTGTGACGTACTGAAGATCGCGCCCGTCGCAATGACAGATGAGCAAGTCTCGATAGAGAATCATCGATGAACCGGGCCCCTCCTGATGGTCCAGTTGCAGATNCCGTCGCGACCAGAGTTCTACACCCGTACGCGTGTCGAGACAGGCCACGCCGTACGTCCCAAAATTAACGTACAGCCGACCGGCTTCGATCACCGGTGAGGGAGATGCATAACTATTTTGCTCGTTTTTTGGGCCCGGCTGGCTGACCTCAAATACAACGCGATCGTGAATCGTCTTTCCATTACGACGGTCCAGGCAGACGACCCGTAAAGTATGGCCGTCGGGGCTTGCGGTCGTCATCCAGACCTGATCTCCATAGATCACGGGCGTCGACCAGCCAATCCCGGCCACCTTGACTTTGAAACGCACGTGCTGCTGCTCACTCCAGGTCCTGGGCAGCCGCGCCGATCGCGCGTGGCCGTCCCCGCGCGGACCGCGGAACTCCGGCCAATTCGCCTCTGCCGAAAGCCGCACAGAACTCGCAAATAAAGCCCCGTAACCGAGTNCCAGGCACACCGAGAGTCTGGTAACTCTCGATTGCATTCCACTTCCCACGTGCTGAGTCATTGCAGACCTGTAGAATCGGAACCCCTAGGGGATTCGATGAATGTAACCGACCACGCCAATTGTGGCCGTAATTGAGGTAATTTTTACGATGGGGTCTCTCCCGGAACACAACACGGGGTTCAGNCAGGCAACCACNTTCGGGGTGACGGAGAACGACCCATTGTTCGAGCGGTGCAACGCGTTGGTAAACCGGAAATCNCTGGATTAGGTCTGGCCCTTGAGCTGTTCNTGCAGTTGCGCATTTTTGGTTGCGATTTTGTCTTTTAGCGCGCGTTTGAACTCGACAAACCGCTGCCTCAGTGCATCGTCGGCGGTCGAGAGAATCTGGACAGCAAACAGTCCCGCATTGCGCGGACCTCCCATTCCGACAGCCACGCTTGCGACCGGGACATCGCCCGGCATTTGAACGGTTGATAGCAACGAATCCAGACCACCCAGGTCGGGTGTCGGGACTGGTAGACCGATCACCGGAAGGGGTGTATGGGCGGCCACCACGCCGGCCAGATGCGCTGCCCCACCTGCGGCCGCGATGATGACGCGCAACCCTCGTTCGGCGGCCGACGTCGCGTAGTCAACCACGACATCGGGCGTCCGATGAGCACTCATCACGCGGACCTCGTAAGCGACCTCAAATTCCGCGAGCGCCGCCGCCGCTTTGTCGATCTTCGGCCAATCGCTGTCGCTGCCCATCACAATGCCAACTNGAGGAGCCATTTTNGACCTTTCCTTAGATCAGAGAGACATNTGTCGTAACCCGCGTGCCGGACACCACCCGCCCGTCGCTCGAAGGCAATCGGACCACCGACCAGCGTTTTGTGTGGGCCTTCCCACCGTCTTGCGTGGGCATTCGAATGTCCCAACGGGAACGGTTTTAGTCCGCCAGACGGTGTCTTGGCAATCTGGCGCAGCCGGGATTCACGAGAATCGTCGCGGTGCCGGAAACGCGCCAGCCGCGCGCGAAGGCGCGCCTTACGGGGCGGCGACGATAATTGTTCGCCGGTTGGCCAGTTCCAATTCGACGGGACCGGTCAACGAACCGACGAGTTCACGAAACACGGACGGGCGATTGACATCATTTCCCTCCACGCGCAGAACGAAATCCCCCGCCCGCAGACCGGCTTTCCAGGCGGGCGACTGGGGTTCGACCGACAACACCCCCAGGCACTGATCGAGTCGCACGCGTAGACTCTGCTCGGCCAGATCCGCCACACCGACGGCCGTAGAAAAATCGACCCGCAAACCGCGCCAGGCGGCGGGACGGCTCTGGACCAGATCCGGCCGGACCGCAACAACATACTTTTTGGAGAGCGTTGTGGTGAGCGTGACGGTGCGCACCGGTTGCTCGTCTAAGGACCCGCGGAGTACACCCAACGTGACCACGGCCAGGGCTGGCTGCCGACCGATTTCTCGAAATAAGTCATCGCTGTCGTGTACACGTTGACGATTGACACCGGTGATAATGTCTCCTCGCTGAAGGCCCGCTGCGGAGGCAGGTGTACCGGGTAGTACACGTTCCACCCGGGCACCGGTGCGACCCCGCTGCCGATCGAATCGGGAGAGCGCACCCGATTGCACGCCCAGAAAGCCGAAATCAGGCTGGCGACCCGCTTTGAGGTCTTCGAGCACCCGCCTGAACGTCGCGTCTACAGGAATGGCAAATCCCGCAGAAATTTCATATCCGTCGAGGGCGGCCAGCGAACTGGTTAGGCCGACCATCTGACCACGCAGATTGACGAGCGCTCCACCACTGGTCCCCAAATTCAAACGGGCATCGGTCTGGATCAACGTTCCCAATTCGTGCAGCGAATCCGCCGAGACACCACCAGCAGGCCGCCGCTGTGACCCGCGTGGTGCTTTGCGACCCAGATTGGAGACAATTCCCCAACTGGCACTGACCTCACCCTGCCGTGCGATGCCATAAGGATTCCCCAGTGCGATCACAATCATGCCTTTCTTCAAACGGCTGCTCTCACCGAGGGGCATCGGGACCAGATCGTCGGCCGCGACCTTGAGAACCGCCAGATCGGTCCAGGGATCGACGGCCATGACGCTTTCCAGACGGTGGACCGAAGCCTCGAACGGTCGTCGCTGAATCCAGACAAAATAGTCGTTCTGAGAGACGTCGCCCAACACGTGGTAGTTGGTCAAGATCAAACCACTCTTGTCGACCACCACTCCGGTGGCAAACTCGTTGGGGACAAAATCGGGACTCAGCGGATCAACGGTTGCCTGACGTCGATTGCCCGACGAGTCTTTGCGGACCCGCGCAATGGCAACCACCGATTTCTCGGTGCGCAATATTGTCTCGACCGTCAGCGCCTCAAGTGCACGGGCAACAACGGGCGCCGAGACCTCCTGGGCCCGCAGCCAACTGCCCGAAATCGTCGCCAGGTACAGGGTGACAGTCAGATAAGAGCGGCGTGACAACATAGAGCGTGACAACATGGTACGTTCCGCGTGAGCCACGTCTCTCCCAGGATTTGCCAGTGACTCCGAATGCGCCTCAACTGAGATGCGAATTCCGAGCGATCCGCCTACCGCAACTGGCCTACCATACCAAGGCAACTTGGCCAACGCCAACCGGTCTCCCGCAGTGCACCGTCTCGCTACTCGCTCTTGGCCACTTCTTGATCTACAGCCGGAGCCGCCTCCGTTGTGATTCCCGCAGCGACCAGAATTTTGGTGTCGATTTCTCGGGCGATTTCCGGATTCTCCACCAGATGGGCGCGGGCCTTCTCTTTTCCCTGACCGAGGTAAGCGTCGTTGTATTTGAACCAGGAACCACTTCGATTGACGACTTTGTGAATCACACCGAGGTCCAACAGATCACCTTCGTAGCTGATTCCGTGAGAATGCATCATGTCGAATTCAGCAATGCGGAAGGGAGGTGCTACCTTATTCTTGACAATCTTACAACGCACTCGTTGTCCGACCACCTCTTCACCATCTTTGAGTTGCCCAATCCGACGAACATCGATTCGACAAGAACTGTAGAACTTCAGTGCGCGACCACCGGGCGTCGTCTCAGGACTACCAAACATCACACCGATCTTCTCGCGAATCTGATTAATAAAAACAATAGCCGCTTTGCTGCGGGCAATCGCACCGGTCAGCTTGCGCATCGACTGACTCATTAAACGCGCCTGTAGGCCGACATGTGAATCACCTATTTCACCCTCGAGCTCCTGCTTGGGAATCAAGGCCGCGACCGAGTCGATGATGATGACATCCACCGCATTAGATTTGACGAGCATCTCCGTAATCTGCATCGCCTCTTCACCGTGATTAGGTTGGCTGACCAGCAGCGTATCCAGTTCCACGCCGAGTTTCTTACCCCAAGTCGGATCGAAAGCGTGTTCGGCGTCGATCATGGCTGCAATACCGCCCTGTTTCTGAGCTTCAGCAGCCACGTGAAGCGCCAACGTGGTCTTGCCGCTTGATTCGGGGCCAAATACTTCGATGACACGGCCCCGAGGAATTCCCTGTCCCCCCAATGCCAAGTCGAGCGACAAACTGCCTGTGCGGATTCCCTGCACGCGCCGCCGCCGTTCACTTCCCAGCGGCATGATCGACCCTTCACCAAACTGTTTTTCAATTTGCTGGACGGCCGTCTTCAGGTTCGGGTTCGCTTCAATGATCGCGGCCGAAGTCTTTTTAGGTTTGTCGGTTTTCGCCGATTTAGCGGGGTCGGTTTTCTTGGCCATGCGCTTCGTTTTCTCCACCGTGATCATCGATCCACTCCTTTATCAAGAACCAGTCCGGCTGAGGCAAGCGACCGTCCCCCTATTCTCAGCATAGTGAACAAGTGAATACTATATCGCTCGCGGGGCGTTGAAACAAGTTCAACTTGTACCCCTATCATCGCCCCCAGCCGGACACCTCTGGTCACACACGAAGCCCTTTTTCGGGGTTTTCGGGGTTTTCGGGGTTTTCTGGCCTCGTTGGCCGTGTGAGTACCGCTCCGGGTCGCTGACCTAGGACCGCGGTGCGCCTTTCGATAGAATCCGCCGCCGCCCAAACCGAATCCGGTTGATGAGGAGACCGCCGTGAACCAACCATCTTGGATTTGCCCACTGGCAATCGCCCTGGCTACCTGCGGGCAAGCCGTCGCAGAGGCCAGCCCGCCGGCGGGCAGCCCAGAGATGCTAGCCGACGCCGAATTGACCGATGTGATTTTTCTGGACCCCGAACAGGGATTTGCCGTCGGTGACCGAGGTGTCATCTGGACGACGGTCGATGGGGGGCAGAGTTGGCAATGGATGCGGTCACCCGTCCGCTGTCGATTGGAGTCGATCCATTTTGTCGATAGCCGTAACGGCTGGATCGTCGGCGGACGCTCCCACCCTTATACCCACAAGAGCACGGGTGTCATTCTGCGCACCCGCGACGGTGGCAAAAGATGGTCCCCGATCAGCGGTCTGTTACTTCCGGCACTCAAGCGGATTCGTTTTTCTGACGCCAAAACGGGCTGGGCGATTGGAAATGGGTCCGCCATGTTTCCGTCCGGTATTTTTCGGACGCAAGATGGCGGGCGCAGTTGGTTGAACGTGCCCGGTCCGCGAACCCAAGGATGGTCGACGGGATGGTTCGACCGCAACCAACAAGGCATCGTCGCTGGTCGCAACGGTCAACTGGCGCGGGTCATTGCCGCCCACAGTGAACCCGTGCGTACGATTGATGTCGGACCGCGTCATCTGCGACGATTGGAGTTTGTCGATGCCAGCCGCGGCTGGTTGGTCGGTGACGGTGGGCTGATCATGCGAACCGCAGACGGCGGCGCCCATTGGCGTTCATTGGGAGAAGGGCTGCCACCGGGAATCTCAGGTCAACTCGATTTTCGCGCACTGGCGACCTTCGGAGAGCACGTCTGGATCACTGGATCACCGGGAACACGCGTCCTGCATACCCAGGACGGCGGCGCCCACTGGGATATCTATGCGACAGGCCAGACGATGCCCCTGCGGGCCATCACATTTCACGACGAGTACCGCGGCTGGGCGGTCGGCGCACTAGGCACGATCCTGGTAACACGCGACGGTGGGCGGACCTGGCAACGTCAAGCGAGCGGGGGGGAGCGGGCCGCATTGCTGGGGCTGTTTAGTGACCCACGGGAAATCTGCTGGGAGCTATTTGCCTCCTTGTCAGGCGAACAGGGTTACCTGGGAGTAGTCGAGTTGCTACACCGCCGCGATCTCGAAGCGCCACAGATCTCCGAGTCCGCCTGGGACGAGCGCGCACACGGCGGCCTGGTCGCTGTCGGTGCATCGGGAGCCGACATCGCCTGGCGTTTTCCGGTCCGTCCGCGGGGTCTACAACTTTCCGGTGCAAGCATTCGAGACAACTGGAACGCCGTCAACGATGGGCAGGCGGCCGACTACCTGCTCGAACATCTCGTCGAGAAACTTCGTCAGTGGAAACCGGCGATTGTGGTCACAGAACCCGCCAGTCCCTCCGGCGCCAATCCGCTGGCCCACCTGACCAACCAGTTTGTGTTAGAAGCCGTATCTCGCGCCCACGACCCGCTGTTCTACCCCGATCAACTGACGGTTCTCGGTTTGAAGGCCTGGCAAGTGCTCAAGGTGTACTGCACTCTACCCGCCGGTGAACCCGCCACGATCGATCTGAACACGTCACAACTGGGACCCCGACTGGGTTCTTCGTTCGCCGAATGTGCCAGCTCTGGACGCGGGCAGATCGAATCCGAATACCGACCCGCTCCCCTCCGGCGGGGCTTTCGACTGCTGGTCAATCAACTTCCTGGGAAACTGGGACGCCAGGGGTTCTTTAGCGGCGTTCCGTTGCGGGTCGGGGGATCGGCGCGGCGCGAAATCGGTCAAATTCACAGTGACTTGCAACAGCTGACGCAAGTCGCTCAACGCCGGCGCAACCTCCAGCAGATGATCCAACGGATCGACAACGATGCTTCTGCCGGCGCGGCCTGGCTGGGTCAAGCGAATGACCTGACGCGCGGATTGCCGCGGTCCACGGCCGGAAATATTCTCTCGCAGCTGGCAGCCGGTTACCATCGCTCCAACCGCTCCGATCTGGCGGGAGAGGTCTACGAACTGTTGTTACTGCGGTATCCCAACCACCCCCTCAGTGAAACGGCCGCGATTTGGTTGATTCACTACTACGGCAGCGGCGAAGTCGGTTGGCGCATGCGGCGCAAGACGCGGTTTGCGGTTCAACAGGCAGCCGTGACCTCCCTCACTGCACCCGCGGGCGAGGTCCAGCCGGCCGGCTTTGTGCCACCAGGGGACCGTCGTCTGCAGCGGACGGGGAGCTCGCAAACAGCAGGGATTGGCCTAAAACCCTACGAACGCGCGGGTCGAGCGGTGGCCATCGGTCGAATACTGGAACGCACCAACCCCAGTCTGTTCGCAGAACCAGCCGTACGCTTTCCGTTGGCAGCTGCCTTCCGCAACCAGGGTCTGTCACGTGACGCAGAACGCTACTTCCACGCTCTGACCCAGCCCGGCGTAGATCCGCACTGGCAAGCCTGTGGACAGGCGGAACTCTGGCTCAAACACGCCACGGGGCTCCCACCCAAACCCCTGCTGACCTGTTCGCGAGCTCAACAAAAACCCCACCTCGACGGGATCCTTACCGACCCGGTTTGGAATGCAGCTACGGCGGCAGCACTTTCCAGCGATCAACACGACGATGACGATTGGCCCTGCGCCGTATTGGCGGCTCAAGATCGAGAGTACCTATACCTCGCGATCAGCGCCCGCAAAGCGGCGCTGTCCGCGTATCCCGCCAGTAGTGCGCCGCGACCTCGGGATGCCGACCTGTCCGCGCACGATCGCGTCGAATTGCTGATCGACGTCGACCGCGACTTTGCGACGTTTTTTCGGCTGCAGGTCGACCATCGCGGGTGGACTCGGGAATCGTGTTTTGACGATCTGACGTGGAACCCCCGCTGGTTCGTGGCCGCCCGAGACACCGACCGCGAATGGACGTGTGAAATCGCCATTCCACTCCACGAACTGACTCCGCAAGCCCCGCTAGCGCGGGATGCCTGGGCGATCGGAATCCAGCGGATCGTGCCTCAAGTGGGTTTCCAATCGTGGACGCNACCGGCGGCCCTCGACGCCCAACCGCGGGGCTTCGGACTGTTGGTGTTTGAATAGTCGGGGACCCGCTTTCTCCCGTTCCGTGAACCGACACGGTTTAAGGTTCCAGCGGCTCCAGGAACCACCCGACCTGGTACACCTTACGCGGTTGCAACCGCTCGAAGGGCCGATTCTTGATCCGCGCAAGCGACCATCCACAGCTGAAGTCGAGGGGAGAATGCACGTGTGGATTGAAATATTTTCCCAATGCTTCCAAGGCTTGCGCTTTGGCTCCCATTTCATCGGAGGATTCGGCGTACTGAAGACGCCCCATCGTGATTGCAGACATAAACCGGACGCGATCGATTTCCGGATAGAGTCCTTCCACATCGGAAAGGCGTTCCGCCATCGCGATCGCCAACTTGTCATTCTGGCGACCCACAGACAACTTACCCAACGACCAGATGGCCGCAGCCCGCGTCTCGACACCGAGGTCGTAGTTCTTGGGCACGCAACGCCACAGCAAGGACTCCGATTCTTGGTATTCCATCAGTCCAAAGGCCTCCATCAGGTAGCAGCACTGCTTGTCTACTGATCCACCTGGCGGCATTGTCGCCGTGGTACCACGTCGCAACACGCGGTCGGCTTTGCGTAACATGGCGGGCAACGCGGTGGGCACGCGCAACTCGCGCAGCCCCCAAGCCGCAGTGACATAGGCTGCGGGCCGGCGGAAATCCAGTAGCTGTACCAATCGGCCGGCGGTCCGCTTGTGATCGAGCGCCACTAACAACAAAATCGACTGCTCCTGGCCACGCCAATAATCCGTTCCCAACATGGCTTCCGCGGCATCGCGGACCAGCGGGTCGAGGACCGCTTTCTCGGTGGCCAGTTCCAGCAGCGCCGTGCGGGCCCGCGTGCGGACCTCGACATGATAGTCATTCATCATGGCTGCCAGGCGGGTGACCACAGCCTGGTCCGCTTGCAGCACAATACTCCGGATCCCCAGCGTCCGCAGCTTCGCATCCGGACTGTCGAGCGCTTGCCAGCCGGGTTCGATGGCACCCTGAGGATCGATTTCGGTCAGTCGTTCGAGCGCCAAACAGGCGACCGCGGAAGATCGATCGGTGGCCAATTCGCTCAGTAGTGTCGATGCCACTGAGCCCTGGTGGTGGCGGAGTAGCTGGCTGGCCACAATCCGGTCAACCGTGAATGCGGGATCCTTGTTTTCTGCGAAACGACGGGCGGTCTCCTCCAATCCGTCGGTCTGTAATTCAGCCAGCGCGCGGGCCAATGCCAATCGGGAACTGGCCGCATCACCAAACTGCTGCATCGAGTCGATCAGTCGTTGCTTGATGGGCTCGATAGCGCGCGGGTCGCCACTCAAAGCCAATCCNGTTGCGGCCAACTTCAAACGTCGGGGCGGACCGTTGCGAAGCTGCAATTGCTGGAACCACAATTCCCGAATCGGAGCGAATTTCCAACGTCCCAGCGCCGGCTCAACGAGCAGCGCGAGGTCTAAGCTGCCACGCTTGGCAACCTCAAACAACGGCGCGGCGGCGGCCTCTGCCTCGAGCTGAACCAGAGCCCGCGCGCATGCCAATTGCACGGCAGGGTGCTGGTCCGATCCCTCCAGGACCTCAATCAGAGTCGGTCCGCAGTCAGACAGCTCGGGCATCCCCTGTAGGTGCGCCCGGGCAATTGTCTCGGCCGCCTGGCGCTGGAGATCAGAGTCGGGCTGACGCAGAGCCTCGATCCAAAGAGGCTTCAACTTGGCAGAGAACACGGCCTCCGTGTCGGTCAGGACGACCGGCGGATCCTGGTCCATGACCGTTGGCAACGCGCCGGCATCGGCGGCCGACAAGCGGGGCATCGCGGCCAAACCGACCAGTCCCAACAGGAGTCCGACCAATCCATACAGGAANTGGTTCCCCGCAGCGCAGCGGAGAATGAGTTGCGACGTGNGTCGACAGGCCAGCGGCAGATCGAGGCGCATACGTAATCTCATGTTCATTGCGGTCGGGCCAGACGCCAACTTTGTACACCAAAAATAACTAGCAGTACTGCCGACAACGCCCCGGAAATCCACCACGCCTGGGGAATCAGCGAATAGGTCTCGAAACCGGATGTCTCATTCACGGCCAATGCCGCGGCAACTGGATTCCAACGCAACACCGCTTCTACGATGCGCGGACCGAAGGGTGCGTCCCGGGCCACCCAGACGAGCATCGTTCCGGCGCATATGGTCAACAGCAACGCGTAGGCGACCGTCGTCGCCACCGCCGTACGACGAAACAGACTGCTCACTGCGGCACCCACACTCACCGCCAGCAGCGCGGTCAACAACTGGCAGTTCAGCACCTGGATTATCTGATCCTTGAGTGTCCGATCAATCCAATACATGACACCGTAGCCGGGTAACGTCGCGCACAAGATCAGCAGCACCGGCCAAACCACACTCATCAGCTTTCCCGTGATGATGCGCACGCCGCCGAGTGAAGTCATTTGTAGCAACTCCCATCCACCGCTCTCGCGTTCACCGCTGATCAAACCCGAAGCCAAACTGGGCGTAATCAGGACAATCAACGCAGACTGCAGTACGACCAGGATGCTCCCGATGGTCTTCACGTCCCAGGAGATCGTTCCGGTGGTCGCCACAACCGTCAAGCCGAGCGAGAGAATGGCGCACAGAAAGACCATCCGCAACAACCAGTGCAGCCGTCCAAAACGGCGGCAGCGAAACTCTTTGACCAACACCGGATTGACGAACATCGGAATGCCCGCCTTGCGGCGGTTGGGATCAACCAGGTACAAGAAACGCCGCGCCACGCGCGTCGACAACTCTTGTTCATTGGTGATCATCCCCTGCGACCGCGTGCGGTCAAAAATCCGATAATTCAACCGGCTGACGGTCAACCCGATCGCGGCCAGCGAGACACCCAGGGAGAGGACTGTAAACCGCCACACGGCCCCAGAACTTGAAATCAAACCCTGACTACCCACATCGGTCTGGCCGAGCACCTGCATCACCGCGGGGACAGGTGACAGATTGCGCAACCAATCGGCGAACACCGCCAGGCTACCGGCCTGACCTTGCAGAAAATAGTGCGGGCCGAGGCTGACAACCACTATGAACAGAACTAACAAATAGGTGTTCTTGAGCGCCGTGTCGCTCGATTTGGCGAGGCTACTGATGAAGAGCGCCACAGTCGTGTATTCGAGGACTACCAACAGCAGCACACTGTAAAGCGCGAACAGACCGCTGCTAAGCGAAATTCCTCCCATCGCGAAACAGGCGGCCGCGCCCGGCAGACTCGTGATCAGCACCAGGAGCACAAATCCACTGACACCGAAAAACTTGCCGATGTAGATGCGGGACACGGGCATCGGAGAATTCAACAGCAGCAGCAGCGTTCCCTGCGTGCGTTCACGGACAATCGAGGTTGCCGGAAAGGCGGGTGCCATCAGCACCAACGTGGTCAGCAGACCGTAACCGAACACGCGAAAAACCTGTTGGGACAAGGCGCCCGAAAGATCCACCTGGTCCCCCGCCGGCCAACGAAAAATCACCAACAGGGAGAACACGACTGCTACCGCCGTCAGCAACACGACTGACTTCTGGCTCCTCAGCGCGGCGAGCAACTCTCGGCGAATGATCGGATTCAATTCAACCTCCCGTTGACCTCGTAAGTTTAAACACCAAGTATACATCGGAAGTTGGCGTTCGGCACCCGGTAATGGGCGGTTCTGTGCACGCCGTTCCACGTCGGAAACAGCCAACCTAGCACCGACGGTCCTCGCGCTGTCGATCACCACTCGTACCCGACGGCCTCTTTGGCGCGACCTGGAAATCTCACATATGCGCGCTTGATTGTCTATGATTCAGGCTACCGACCGATTGCACTTCCCCATTCTCGCTCGGTAGGAGTGTGGTGTGATGTTCTCCCGTACCGTCAACCGCGGGATGCGCGCGCTGGCCGACAAACGGCGCCCGCCGCGGCACCCCCGGCCGAGACAATCGCGCCACACCGATCTGGCCCGTCTCTGCGGTTTCACTGGGGAACCCATCGCCGGCAGCGGTCGAGCTTCCGGCCTAGCGCATTCAACAAGTTGGAGGTTAGCCCTGCTTTGCGTAGTAGTCGCCGTGGCATTCGCGCCCCCACGGGCAGCCGCNGCAGAGAACGTGGCGCTGGCCGTCAACGGGGATAGTTGGATGTCGCGCACTGTCGCCAATCACTACGCAGCGTTGCGGCCGATTCCCGCCTCGCATGTGGTCTATCTTCAGGGACTACCCGATCTGGAGCGCATCGACGTGGAGCGCTTTCGCCAGCTAATACTCAAGCCGGTCATCGAGACGTTGCAACAGCGCCAACGTTGGGACCAGATCGACTACCTGGTTTATTCCAGTGACGTCCCCTACATCATCGACCTGCGAGGCGATTTGCGATCGCGCACCCTGCCCATGATCTTGACGCCGGCGGGGTCGCTGAACGGCTTGACGTTCCTCTACCAACAGGTCCTCAAACGCGACCCCAACTACATGTCACTCCAGGCCAATCCCTATTTTTTTGGGCGCCTGCTGCCCCCGATCGGCGAGAGACCCCCACCCGAAACCGACCGCCCGACATGGGAGTTGATGGGGAAGCTACTGCGGCAACAGAACTGGCAGGCGGCGCTCGATCGAGTGGCAGCGCTCATCGAGCGCCATCCGCGGAACGCCACGCTGTATTACACACGAGCCTGTTGTCAGGCGCAGTTGGGAGACGCCAACCTGGCGCTGGAATCGCTCGACAAGGCGATCGCATTCGGTTGGTACAACCACCAAATCGCGGCGAACGAGCCGAGGCTGGCATCGCTGCGCTCGCTCAAANCCTTTCAATCTCGCCTGCAGCGAATGGACGAGATGCCCTGGCCGATCCCAAAGACCGTCGGTTTTCGCGCGGCGGACCGTGGGAAGCGTGCGGTCTCCGCTGGCGACGGGAGCGGGCGTAGGTACCTGCTTTCAACCGTTTTGGCCACGACCACCGGGCGTGGTAATTCGCTCGACGAAGTCATCGACTATTTGCGCCGTAGCCGATCTGCGGACGGGTCCTTTCCCGCAGGTAGTGTCTATTTTCCGGTCAACTCGGACCAGCGATCACGGCTGCGCGAGGCTCTCTACGGGCCGGCCGTACGCGCCTTGCAAGCCAACAACGTGCGCGGCCAGATTCCGAGCGGCGCGCTTCCCCAAAACCAGTCTGACGTGATTGGGCTGACGACCGGGACAGCCACCTTTCAGTGGCGCCAGTCGGGAAGTGTCATCGTCCCCGGTGCCATCTGCGAACACTTGACCAGTTCCGGCGGCATCCTCTTGGAAACGGCGATCCAGACGCCGTTAACCGAGTTCCTCCGCTGGGGCGCCGCGGGCGCCAGCGGCACCGTACGAGAACCGTACTCCGTACCGGAGAAATTCCCAAGTCCGTTTCTGCACGTGCACTATACGCGGGGCTGTACGCTGGCCGAAGCCTACTATCAATCGGTCGCCGGGCCGTACCAGCTGTTGATCGTCGGAGATCCGCTCTGTCGACCCTGGGCGCGGATTCCCCGGTTTGATGTCACCGGCATCACCGTGGGTGCAACACTGCGGGGGCATCAAACGTGGCAGCCAATCACCCCTACCGAACGAGACAATGGTGTACCGATCCGCGATTTTACTTTGTATATCGACGGGCTTCGACGGGCTGTTCAGCCCCCCGGAAAACCGTTTCTGGTCGACGCGCGAACGCTCGCCGAAGGCCATCATCTGGTGGCGCTGGTAGCAACCGCGGCGAATCCACTGGCGACGACCGGACGACGTTCCTTTCCGGTGACCGTCCATCACCGAGGCCAGTCCGTGGAACTCCGCTGTGATCAGCATGAGGTGGGCTATCACGAGCAACTGCAACTGCACGTGCGTTCACCCGGGGCGCGGTCGATTTCGGTGTTCCATCATCGCCAACCGGTGGGAACCGTCATCGGGTCACAAGGCGTCCTCCGCCTAGCGGCGAAGACGTTGGGCCTGGGACCGGTCCGGCTGTGGGCCCAAGCCCGCCACGACGATAGCGAAACCGGCCCGGTGTTGAGTCGGCCGCTATCATTGACGGTGCTACGACCGCGACCGATCGCGGGGCTGACGCACGCGCCGTCCGGCTTCGCTCCGGGAGTGCTCTTGACGACGGACGGGCGGCGACATGTCATTACCTATCCGCTGCAACGCGCCGCATGGCTGGAGTCACTCAGTCTGCGCCGCGGCGCGACGTTCTCGATCGAAGCGTATTTCGATGTCGCCCGGAAATCACTGTTTCAGCTACAGCTACAAAGCAACTGTCAGCCGCAGCTCTATTTGAACAACCGACAACAACCCGTACTCGAGTCGGCGGGGGAAGCCTGGAGTCTGGTGCCCGTGGTACTCGAACCCGGTACGCATCGATTATCGTTGACTGGGAAAGTCACCCAACAACCACGGCTGCGGCTGCGGCTGGGTAGTACGGGAACGCGCAGTCTCGATGGCTTGCGATTCCGGCATCGCCGGCGGCAATAACCGGCGGGCGGCATTCTACCAGCATCGCGCANCAGAAGACGGGACGCCCTGCTGCCGCAACCGATGACGGCTACTCCGAAAGTGGAGTGNACGGCGGAGCGGCANGAATTCCGCACACGTCCTGGTCGCCGTCGATCAAGCGCCGCTGCGCGAGCAGGTTCGTGCGTACCGGTCGCAGCGCTAACTCAGTTCCGCGACGCCATCCGGAGATACCCGTAGAGCGGCTCGGCATCGCGGAGAATGTAAAACTTAATCGACTCGCGCTGTGAGAATTCGCGGCTGTCGATGATGAACGAGATGTTGTCCAAGGTCACCGTTTCCCACTTGTGCATCCCGATCAGTATGTCACCGGGGAGAATGCCCTGTCGCGCTGCAGGACTGTTGGCCCGCACCGCGCTGACACGCAGTCCGCCACGGTAGCTCGCGTACTTTTGTTGGAATTCAGACTGCGGAATGCTTTTCAGGCGGAGTCCCAACAATCGCCAAGCCCGATCCGCGACAGGGGGGGCGCCGATCGACTTGCCGAGCGGCAGTGCGGCGGCGATCCGCCGGTCATCTCGACGCAGCGTCATCTCGACCTTGTCGCCCGGCGCGCGACCGATCAATGCGCGTTCAAAATCAAGTCGACGCTGGATCTGCGTGCCTGCGATCGCTTCGATGACATCTCCGGCCTGAAGCTTGCTCTGCGCTGCGGCGCTGTGGGGTACCAGCGAACGGACCGTGAATTGCGGGCGATGGTCGTGGAACGTCGTTTTCCCGACCACACCATGAGCAAACCCCTCGATCCGCTCTGTGGTCAGGAGGTCGGCTGCGACCTCCATGGCATCATTGACGGGAATGGCAAATCCAATCCCCTGGGCTCCCACCCGGACGGCCACCACCAAACCGACCATTTTGCCTTCGATGTTCAACAGCGGGCCGCCCGAGTTTCCCGGGTTGATGCTGGCGTTGGTTTGGATCACATCCTTGTACCGCTGGGTATCGCTGACTTGCACGTTTCGGTGCAGGGCGCTAATGATGCCCTCNGAGACGGTGTGGTTGTACCCGTACGCGTTTCCCACGGCGATGACGGGTTCACCCAGCATGAGGTCGCCCGATGTGCCGATCTCGATCAGTTGAAGCGTACTGTGTCGCGGGATCTTAATCACCGCCAAGTCTTGCGCCCCGTCGTGGCTAATGAGCTCGCCAATCACCTGTTTCTGGTTCGCCAACGTGACTTGAATCTGCTCGACGTCTTCCACCACGTGGTAGTTGGTGAGAATATAGCCGCGGCGATCGATGACCACCCCGGTTCCCATGCCATTGACCAGCCGGAAAGACCCCTCACGAGGCGTTCCGGAATCATCCCCGCGAATGGTCTTGCGACCGTGGATGTTGACGATCGAGTGCCGCGTCTGCTCGACAGCCTTCACAACCGCGGTACGCCGCAGGGAGTCCGCGGGAGCCNGGGCTTGTCCCATCGCGCCAAACCAGGCGGCCAGACAACCGAGAAGCATCCAAGGCGGGACGCCAAGATTACGAGATTTTTTTGGCATAGTACGACGTATCAGTACAGCCATCAGGTTTCCGACACGTACCCTGACGAGCCCTGGGCGCAAAAGCGGGACAAAGGACGGATGCACTGTTAGATCGGCGGCCGTCGCGCTCGTCGTTAGGCGCCCGCGGGAGCGCCGTAGACTCAACCCAAGTTCACACCGGCTGTGAATAGATAGGTAATTTACTGATTGTAGGAAGAGCTGTGGACCGTCCTCTCCGCAAGAACCGGGGAGCCCAGAGATGGTTCCGA
Organism: Planctomycetaceae bacterium; assembly: GCA_002702965.1. Taxonomy (GTDB): domain Bacteria; phylum Planctomycetota; class Planctomycetia; order Pirellulales; family Pirellulaceae; genus UBA9264. The sequence goes on along the minus strand of PADE01000205.1, from coordinate 41,154 downwards.
CCGGCCAGCTACGGTCTCTCATCCGGCGGATGGGCCGGTTCTGCTGCGCGCTCCTTGGGGAGACGTCTCTCCGCCGGGTAGACAAGTCGGAACAGCTGCAGCAACAAGAAGATCCCGAACGGATAGACGGGCCACAGCCGAATCAACAAATGGCGACCCTCGACCGTCGAACCGGTATCGACCACGGCCGCGTTCGGATCAGCCAGTGCTTCCGGAGACGGCCGGCGGCGGGGCAACTGCAAACCTTCGACGACCGATCCAACGATCAGGATGGTCAGCGTCAGCAGCAACAAGCCGCAGCCGCCAACCGCCATGATTCCCTTGAAAGTTCCCTCTTCCTGTGGTCGTTGATCCAAGAGTTCGATGGTTCGCCCGCGCTGTAAGCTGCGTTCGACGCCATCCACAATCTCGAGTTCGCGAGTCGCCTGAAGCCAAGATGTGCCGTCATCACCCTCCTCGATCGCCCGGCTGAGCGCGGTGAGGGCCGCCGTGGCTGGGTCCCAATCATCCCAGCCTTCGACGTTGTCAGGCGCGTCGATTGCTCGCCAGCGTTGCGGCTCGTGGGGCATTTCCAGCGCGCGGCTACCGCCGGTCCCTACCACGGTCAATCGAGCTCGTGGCCCACCGGTCGCCGGGTGCACCGTCCAGCGCGCGATCCGGCCATCCTGTCCCGACAAAGTGACCGTCAGGTTGGTCAGCTGACGTCGGTCTCCACCCATCGCACCCACGCGATCGATGCGCCCCAGCAACGGATGCAAAATGCCGGCATCCCGTGCCAATTGCGCCAACACGCGCTGCGGATCGCGCTCCTGCATTTCTCGGTCGAGGGTCACCTGTTCGACCCTTCCCTGCGCCGCTGCGCCTTCCCATGGAACTGAGTCGACGAGCTGAAGCAACGCCGGATGCCAGCGCCAGGGTCGATAGGGGAGCAAGACAGAACGCGTGTCGTGGCGGATCATGTCGAGTTCAAATGCGACGATCGCCTCGCAGGCGGGGTGGATCACCAGCAACGGTATTCCGGCTTGAACCAGTTTTCGCAATTGTTGATCACGATCTTCCCCTCGATCACTCCCGGCGATGACAACGGCGTCGACCTGCGCATCGTGAAGAAGCGCCTCCCAGCCCTCGTCCCATGCGCCATCCTCCTGGAGCAAGGCCCGTAATTCCGCGGCATGATTTCGTGGCTGGTAGACCCCGACCAGCGCATGGCCGGGATACCGGTCGACCGCTCGGGCGATCGCCAGCGTTTCATCGTCGGAACCAATCAAGGCAATGCGCATTAGCGGGTGTCGCCTAGAGCCGTCGAATGTGGAAGCCGCCGTCGACGTTAAACCGATCCCCGGTACTAAAAGCAAACGCGTCGCCGACCAGCGCAGCGGCCACTTTGGCAACGTCCTGCGGAGTTCCCCAACGGCGCATCGGTGTCAAGCCATCGGCAATGCGCTGATCGTATACGGCTTTTACAGGTTCCGTCATATCGCTCGCGATGATCCCGGGACAGATTTCAAATACCCGAATTCCCTCGTCCGCGAGCCGATCGGCAAACAGCCACGTCATCATCTCCATGGCCGCCTTGGCCATGCAATAGTCGGCCCGGTTGGTCGAAACCGCGTACGCCGAAATCGAAGAAACATTGATCACGGTACCGCGTTCAATGACTCTCTCACGAATCAGGCGGCGCATCGCGTTGGCCGATGACTGGGCGAGAAAGAAGGGGGCTTTGAGATTGGTTTCGAAGACTTGATTCCAGCTGTCTTCGGTCGCGTCGAGGAGGTCTTTGCGGCCCGGTGAAGTGATCCCTGCGTTGTTCACCAGGACATCTAACCGACCGAATACGTCCAATGTCTCTGCCAATAGACGATCCCGACCCTCCCGGCAACTGATGTCGGCGCCCACCACCACAGACCGGCACCCCTCTGTGTGAATCTCTGCAGCCGCCGCCTCGGCCGCATCCCGACGATGCAGGAAGTTGATGACTACATCGTGTCCCGCCTGCGCCAGCGCAAGCGCGATGGCACGACCGATGCCACGGGACGAGCCAGTAACCAACGCGACGGGACGGGAATCCATGGGAATGCTGCAAACAGGGAGCGAACTGAAAATCGGGCACCCCTTCAGGCGTGCGGCCTAACCTAGAACTCGCTTCCTTCGCTGTCAACGCAGGCGACCATGCGGCGCCAGGGATCGGACTTTTTCACGGACTCCGGATCAGAGGCCGCCGCGGCGACTCCGATGTCAAACCGGTATGTTTGCTCGCGCTACCCGCGCCGCGCTCCACAACGAACAGCTCACCTTCACCGCAAGACGAAGCGACGGCAGATCCGGGCAATCGCCTTCTCGTTCCGCAGGTGGTGAGTTTCGATTCCCTGCGCCACCAATGGTCCGGAGGCGCTCGCGAACTCGTCCCTCTCGTAGACATTGATCATCGCCGTCACAGCGAATCCCTGTCGCTTCAAGGTCCCCATCGCGATCGACGTACCCACCGTTACTTTTCGCAACACCGCAATCACCGTTGCGTCGCGGGGAATCCGCGCTGTGGTTTCGGCGACCAGTTCGGCCAGATCCAGCCCATCGGTCAGTTCGATACGCGCCAGCGACTCTAGAATCCGCGGCAACTGGTCGTGCCCGCGGCGTGTCGGGACAATGATGGGTTGCAGGCGATCGCTATGGTCCAACATGCCGGCGGCGCCCTGCGCGGCGTCGCGGGTGCGGTGATCGAAATCCCAACCTTCGGTGCGAATCCGATCGGCCGCATCGCGACCGTTGGTGACGATGCCTATTTGTTGCCCCATTTCGACGATCGCATTGGCGATCGAGGCGGCGGCCGTAACCCCTAGGTCACTGCGCACCGGTTCACCCGCGTCGTCGTACGAATCGCGATGGAAATCCAATAGCACTGTGGCCCCGGCCACCGTCGAGGGCTCGTAGATCTTGCTCTGCAGCGTTCCGGTGCGGGCGGTCGATCGCCAGTGAACACGGTTGATCGGATCGCCCGGTTGATACTGACGAACACCTGCAATGCGCGTTGGATCCTCATAGAGCCGATACGACATACGCACTTCTCCGATCGGGCGACGCGAAGCGACATCGTAGCCATCCAACGCGACAATNCGCGGATACACCGTCAAAAAGTGTGGCTCGCTGGCGACCCGCCAACGCCGGTGTAACCCGAACAGATCACCGGTCTCCAGCACCAAAGGTCCCAGTTGGTAGTAGCCCCGGCGATGACACAGCAGTTGNTACAACACACTCTGCTGCTGACCACCGCGGATCATCGCGAGCTTCATACGGTGCCCGGTCAACTCCAGACTGGGCGGGTTGTGTCGCAGCGCGTGGCGGGGCAGGAGATCTTCCAACAAGACCCACGGAACCGGCAGCCGGCCGTCGTTGTGTACCTTGACGTTAACGGTCACCTGCTCGTCGACTTCCGCTGTCAGCTGGTCGCAGTGGCGTTCAGCACGCAGATGGCGAATCCATGTCTGAGCGAGTCCGCGGCTGAGCAACATCACAGCCAACAGCGCATACATCGCGTAAGCCAGCAATTCCAGCTGGAACGCCATCGCCACCAACAACAGCAGAATTGCGCCGAGAAGCCACTTCATTCAGGCATTCACCCACCGACGACCGCGGTATTGCCACTCCAGGGAACCACTGATGCGGAGCGGCGAAACGAATCGGGTTCGGAAACAAACAACGGCTGAGAGACGATCTGACTCTACCTACTCTAACTCGATTTGAGTGGGTCGTGCGACAGGTACCACCACCGGGGCGGCCGCGAATTCCGTACGGGCCATGATGCACGATCGCCAGGGTTTCCCGGCCGTACACGCGGGTCGACGCTCATGCGCCGGTTGGATGTTGGTATTGCCGCGGTCAATCGACCGCTATGATCAAATGGCGGGGCGGTGGAAGAACGGGTTCGGATTGCATCGCGGTCCCCATCCGTGGGATGATAGCACCTCCTTCGGCTGAGCAGCCCGGATCGAGACGAGCCGATCGGAGCCTCGGATCGTGATCCGGTGTGGCCGATTCTGGTAGATCGCGTTCAGACGACCACCGGGTAGGCGGACGTCTGCGCGTGCGTGATCCGCGCGCCGCACCTAGTGGATGACTCTATGCGCACGCTTGTCGTGATTGCGACCTACAACGAAATCGAGAATCTGCCGCGCTTGGTGAAAGCCGTTCTGGAACTAACCCTCGATATCGATGTGCTTGTCATCGACGATCAATCCCCCGACGGTACGGGCCGCTGGGCGCGCGAGTACGCGACCCAAGACCATCGTCTGCAACTGATCGAACGACCCGGAAAGCTCGGACTGGGAACGGCGTCGATTACCGGGCTGAAGTACGCTGTGACGCATCGTTACGACTGTGTTGTGACCATGGACGCTGACTTTTCTCACGATCCAAAGTACATTCCTCAACTCGTTACACGGTTGTCGACCGATGAACAACCAGCCGTCGATGTGGTGATAGGCTCGCGGTACGTTCCGGGGGGCGGCGTGCAAGGTTGGCCGTTACGCCGCCGCTGGATGAGTCGCGCGATCAATCGGTACGCGCGAAGTTTTCTGCGATTGCGAGTCGCCGATTGTAGCGGCGCGTTTCGTTGTTACCGCATCGCCGCCCTGCAACATTTTCAACTCGACCGGATTCGGTCATCCGGTTACTCGTATCTCGAGGAAATCCTGTGGCTCTTGCAGCGACAGGGGACCGCGTTTGCAGAGATCCCGATCGTGTTTGTCGATCGTCAAAAGGGTCACTCCAAAATTAACTGGCGGGAGGCGATCTTCGCATTGTGGTTTATCTTCCGGCTCGGCATATTGGGCGCCCCGCGATCGTGAGACAATCATCGACAGGGCTTGCCCGACAAACGAGTCGGCGCCGCGCAGGGGTGTCTACGTCGGTCGTCCCCAATGCTCGCGGTAATCGCGCGTCACGAGTTGGCGGACACTCTCATCACCCACCAATTGTTCGCTCTCTGGATTGAACTGCAACGACCCGCCGAGCCGTGTGGCATGGTTCCCCAAGTGGCACAGCGTCGTCGTAAGGTGACCCAGTTCGATGTCACCGTTGGGCCGCTTTCCAGCCCGGACAGATTCGAGGAAATCGACAATATGTTTCTCGGCATTCTGGGCTTCTCCCTCGATCTGGGTGTCGATCGGTTTGTGGCGGGGGCCGTATACCTGAATCTTGCCGCGACGGCTGAGAAACATCTGTCCCGAAGTTCCATAAAACTCCACGCCGCTGTCGACGTTATGTGGGTAATTGGTGGACCACAAACGCTGTTCATAAATCAGCAGGCGCGACTTTTCCGTCGGCGTCTCAGCTGGATATTCGAACGTCACCTGCTGGGTATCTGGGAATTGCTGGTCGTCGTCAAAAAAGAACTTGCCACCCAGGGCGACCACTTTGGACGGGTGTCGTTCGACTCCCAACCCCCAACGGCAGTAGTCGATATCGTGGACTCCGTCATTCCCCATATCGCCGGTCCCGAAGTGATACCACCAATGCCATCCACCGTGCACTCGATTGGCCTGATAGGGAATCATCGTCGCCGGACCAACCCACGTGTCATAATCGAGTCCAGCCGGTGGGTCGGTCGGGCGACCCGTACCGATCGATCGGCGCTTTTGGATATTCCAGGCCTTCGCCACCAGTACCTCTCCAATGATCCCCTCGCGCAGCGCCTGGACGGCTTCGATCATCATCGTCGTACTGCGGACCTGGGTGCCGTGCTGAACAACGCAGTCGTTGCGACGCGCCGCTTCCACCAGCAAACGGCCTTCGCGGATCGTGTGCGAACATGGTTTTTCCACATACACATGCTTGCCCGCCTTACAGGCCAGGATGGCCGCCGGCGCATGCCAATGATCGGGCGTGGCCACGATCACCGCATCGACACGCTTGTCGTCGAGAACGCGCCGCAGATCCGAAACGGCCCGCGGCGCGCGGCCGCCCACTGCCTTGGCACCGGATGCTAGCCGATCGCGGTCAGGATCGCAGACATAGGCGATTTCGACATCCGGATTGCTGAGGAACGTCCCCGCCAGATAGGTGCCTCGGCCACCGCAGCCGATCAGCCCCAATACGAGCTTGGAACGGGCGGCGTGCGCCGGACGCGCCGCCAGGGTCGCGGCTGCGGTACCCGCCAACGTGTTCATCACAAACGAGCGACGATTCGATGGGGACATCAAACACCTCCTCGGGGCAAGAGATCCAAACCCGTGACCAAGCTGCTAACAGTTTAGACACCCCCGCTACAGATGACCACAATGCGGTAGGTTCCTTACCATTCATCGACTACGGGGGTGGATCCACGCCGCGTGCATCGGGGCAGGGCACCGACGGGCGAAATCGCAGCAGCCTCTTCCAGACCGAATCCTGTGGATCTGGACGACGGGCGGAACGCAGTATCAACACCGCCGTGTGTTTGGAATCCGGGCAGTACCAGCGATAGGTTTCTAGGTAGGTCGTCAATGGTCGCTTGGTGACAAACGGGTCAAAGCCTTGGAACGTCACCCGCCGGTAGACCATCGCCTGGTGGCCCACACGGACCATCCGATCCGCACCGATATCGATCTTGATTTGGTCGGCCTTGAATTGCTTGCCGTACAGACCCGCATCGTAGGCCCGCAGTGCGCGCTGTAGATCAGCGCGGTCCGCGAGCACGTCACCGCGCAACCAGTAGAAAATCGGATACGACCAAAAGTAAGGATCCTGTTTCTGGAAAAATCCCGGTGGGAATCTTAGTTGTAGACTCCCTTTCCAGGGCAACTGCCGCGCCCAGGGAGGTGGATAGGTTGTGTCCTCGGTGCGCCACTTCGCGGGTACCTCGAGTCGAGGCGGCTTGATTTCCTGTGCGGGATTCGTCGGTTCGCCAGCGGTCGAGATGGACCAGCAAACGCAACACAGCAGCCCAGTTCGCAGACGGTACGCTCCTGCTAACAGCCACTTCAAGTGCATTGTCCATCCTTTCAAATCGTCTGACTGACGCTATCCGATAGCACGCTATCTCACAGGGCGCCAGGCACCTCTGCGGCGACGGCCACCGTTCCCCAGGGGGTCCGCTCGCCATGTATCAACCGGATCTGGCGGCGACTTCGCCACACCCGCAGGCTGGAATATGCGTAGACCAGTGCCACACTCAGACAGACGACCCCGATCGAACCGTACATCCAGGGAAATCCATAGCTCTGTGCAATTTTCCCCAACAGTGGAGCTCCGGCGATCATCCCGACGTCGAGCATGATCAACGAAAGCGAGGATCCGCTACCGCGGACTTCCTGGGGAAAGGACTCCAGCGCCAACGAAGCCATGGTATGGAAAATAAGGGCGTGTCCCGTTCCACATAATAGTGCCGGTAAGACCAACCACCAGGGATGCGCTGCCGAGACGGGGGCGAAACAAAACATGCCGACCGCCATCGTTGTCAGCCCCACCAGCAACACCTTGCGACGACCGATGCGATCGGGCAGGCGGCGGAGTGCGACGCGAACCGTCAAACCCCAGCCCGCATAACAACCAAAGAAGAGACCCACCATCGACAGACCGGGAATCTGTAATCCCAATTTGTCCACGTAGCTCGCCAGAAAGACAAACGGGACCGTCATGCACACGCCAAACGCAAGGCAACAGAGCAGGATCGGGCCGGGCCAATAAAGCCACACGGTACGAACAAATTCACCGATCCGAAGCGAGCTTTTCTGCGGTGTCAGCGGAGGCCGCCGCAGACAACAGACCAACAGCGCCGGCACCACCAGGGCTACCGTGGTCACCCAGAACAGGACCCCAAAATGCCCCGCGGTACGCACACCTCCTGATAGGATCAGATCTCCCAAGAATGGGCCCAACAACATCCCCAGGAATCCACCAGCTCCAAGGATTCCGATCGCTTCGGTCCGCCGTCGCACCGGTGTCGTCAGCGTGATATAGGTCAGGCTGCTGTTGAAGACCACCGCCGCGCCCACGACGAGACAGGTACGGAGCAGATAGATCGTCCAGTTTAGTTCGACAACCCACAGATTGCCCAGCGAACCGACTCCGAACAGCACCAAACCTAGGCTCCAGGTCGCCCGTGTTCCGATGCGGTTCATTAGCAGACCCATCCAAGGCCGCAACTACGGGGCCACCACCGATCCGATCCCCATGATCCAACCAATCTGCTCCAGGTTCCCCCCCAGAAACTCGATCCAGCGGTTGTAATGCGCCATCAACGTGTTGGACAACGTGAACAGCGTCTGGGCAACGACGGCCAGCACGAAGTTGCCGTCGTACAAACGGGCCTCAGGCGCCGGGTCTTTTGAGGGCGCGACCGCGGCGGCCGTAGCGTAGTCGTGGGGATGTTCGGGAACCGTCACAAATCGAACGCGCAGGCAAGCCGGGAAGGAGTGGTCAGAATTCACGACACCCAGATCGCGGCGGTGTCAACAAAGAGGCTCGTCGTTGCAGGCCAGCGAGAAGGCAATGGGAGCCGACAACGTGGCGAGCGCGGCAAGTCTACTAGCATAGTCGACCCCCGAGGGATCATCAATCGACCCCCGGTCGAGGTTCCCAACCGGCGAGGTGCCGGCCGGTCTGACAGGATCCGCGCGCGGTGGATCACCGCCTTTGTGAGGGACCGCGCGGCGCAAAACGAAACCTCGGGAATGGGACCGCGCTGGGATACCGTCGATCGAACCGATCGCCGCCGTGGAACCAGCCGACAGAAACAGGCTCCTCCCTACTTGATTATTGGCGAAACAACCACGAAAACGCAGAGGGATCGAAGTCCGGTCGGTGCGCCCGCAACGACGCACAGTCGAGACGCCCAGCGATCAACAACGACCACCACTGAAAACCGGCCGAGCGCCGCGCGGTGCTCGCGGTGGTGATCATCCTGCGTGAAGTCAGAGGACATTGCGATGACACGCGCCAGACACTACTGGTTGATGAAAACCGAACCGAGTGCCTACTCGATTCAGGATCTCGCCGGCGCACCCGATCAAACGACGTGTTGGGACGGCGTGCGAAACTACCAGGCTCGAAATTTTATGCGCGACAAAATGCAATTGCGGGACGGCGTATTGCTGTACCATTCCAACGCCAATCCGCCGGCCGTCGTCGGCACGGCAAGCGTCGTTCGGGAGGCTTACCCCGATCACACGGCATGGGATCCGAAAGACAAACACTTCGATCCCAAGTCGTCCCCAGATAATCCGCGCTGGAGCATGGTCGATATTCAATTGGACGCGATTTTCGACCGTCCTCTGCCATTGGATGAGCTCCGCGGGGTGCGCGCCTTGCGCGCTATGGAGTTGCTGCGGAAAGGATCTCGACTTTCGGTACAACCGGTGAGAAAAAGTGAATTCGATGCGATCCTAAAACTGGCTGGAAAAAGCTGACTCTCGATGCCGCACCCGCTGGAGTGGATCGCCGACGCATTGAACCGGCTGGAGGACCAGGGCCTGCGACGAACGCGGTCCACGCGGTCCACGAGCTGCCGCGCACACCGAATCGAGTTCGATGGGCAATCGTTGATTCAGTTCTCCTCGAACGACTACCTGGGATTGGCCGCCGAGCCACTGGTCCCCGCGGTTCGAAACGCTGTCGATGCCGTCGGTTGGGGGAGTGGCAGCAGTCCCCTGATCAGTGGCCACGGTGCCTTACATGCCGATCTCGAGCAGCGATTGGCCGAGTTTGAAGGGACCGACGCGGCACTCCTGTTTCCCTCCGGGTTTGCCGCCAATCTGGGCGCCATTACGGCACTCGCGGCCCCTGGAGACGCGGTTTTTAGTGACGCGAAGAACCACGCCAGCATCATCGACGGGTGCCGGCTGTCGGGTGCCCAGATCATTGTGTTTCCGCATCGGGATGTGACCTGTCTGCGCAGCCTCCTGGCTGAATCCGGGGACTTTCGCCGCCGGCTGATCGTCACCGACGGCTTGTTCAGCATGGATGGAGACCTCGCTCCGCTGGATCGCCTGGCGGAATTAGCAGAGCAGTTCGGCGCTATGTTGATGGTCGATGAAGCTCACGCCACCGGCGTATTTGGGGCAGATGGACGCGGAGTGTCCCAACATCTGGGCGCCGAGGCGGGCATCCACTTGCGGATCGGGACGCTCAGTAAAGGACTTGGTTCGATCGGCGGGTTCGCGGCGGGCTCGCGGTCCATCGTGGATTGGTTGGTCAATCGCGCCCGCTCCTATATTTTCTCGACCGCGCTTCCCGAGGCCACCGCGGCCGCGGCGCTGGAAGCATTGAGGTACGTCCGCGAAGAACCCCATCGCCGCAGTCAGTTACGAGAGCGGAGTCAACTGCTGCGATCCGAATTGCGACAGCAGGGTTGGGATCTGGGTGACTCGGCCAGCCAGATTCTCCCCCTCTATGTGGGCGACCCGCAAGACGCCGTGACCTTGTCGGCCGAACTGCGCCGAGCGGGGCTCCTGGTGCCTGCCATTCGACCACCATCCGTGCCGCCGGGAGAGGCGCTGTTGCGGATCAGTTTGAGTTACGCGCATCCCCCCAGTGCCATCGATGCGCTGACAGCGGCGTTGCATTCCCGTCGGCCGCAGCGTGCCTAATCGACGCCCCGCATGCTAAGATGCAACCCGGTGGGTCTGTGGTGTGGCCCCGCGGCAGCGAAACTGCTGTCGATTGTCGACACCCTATTTCTCACCCGCTGCTCGATCCCGCCGGCGCGCCCTCGATGGATGACGATATCCCCTACCTGTTGTTGACCCCGGGTCCGCTGACGACCACGCGCTCCGTGCGCGCTGCGATGTTACAGGACTACTGCACCTGGGACGACGAATACAACCAGCGGGTCAGCGAGATCCGCAACCGTCTGGTACGACTGGCGGCGCCCGTCGCATCCGCTCAGGACCCCTGCCCCTACACTTCGGTACTGATGCAGGGGAGTGGTACCTTTGTAGTTGAAGCCACGATCGGCAGTGTGTTACCGGCGCGCGGGAAGTTACTGGTTCTCAGCAACGGAGCATACGGTCGCCGGATCGCACAGATCGCTGCACGTCTGGGGATCAATCACCGAGTACTCGAAGTGGCGGAGATCTGCCCACCCGATCTGAGTCAAATCGAACGGACCTTTCAGACCGACCGCAAAATCAGTCATGTCGCTATGGTCCATTGTGAAACGACTACCGGGATGTTAAACCCGGTCGCTGCGGTGGGACGGTTGGTTAAACAGTACGGCAAGATGTTTTTGCTGGACGCGATGTCGTCGTTCGGGGGAATCCCGTTGAGTTGTGAGGAAATCGGCGCCAGCTTCCTGATTTCGTCCGCCAACAAGTGCATCCAGGGTACCCCGGGGTTCGGTTTTGTGATTGCGGATCGTCAACCACTGACCGCGTCAGAGGGATCCGCTCGATCGCTAAGCCTGGACTTGTTTGATCAGTGGAGGGAAATGGAAGAGCACGGTGGTAAGTGGCGTTACACCTCGCCAACCCACGTGGTCCGCGCTTTTCTGCAGGCCCTGATCGAATTAGAGGAGGAGGGTGGTGTGGACGCAAGATATCAGCGTTACACCTCGAATCAGACGCGACTGGTCGAGCACATGGAAGCGCTCGGATTCAAGACCTTACTCCCGCGATCGCTTCAATCACCGATCATCACCTCGTTCCTGTTTCCCACCGACGCAGGATTCGCATTTGGCCCCTTTTACGAGGCGCTGAAACGACGACGATTCGTCATCTACCCGGGCAAGGCAAGCCGCGCCGATACATTCCGGATTGGAACCATCGGGAACGTCTTTCCCAGCGACATCGACCATTTGGCGACCGCGGTTTCCGAAGCCATCGAAGAACTGAACCTCTCCTTGCGATGAGCTCATGAACGACTCTGACACCTCGATTGGTGCGCTGCGTGACCTCGTTCGTCGATTCGTCGACGAACGCGACTGGAATCAGTTTCACGCTCCTAAGAACCTCAGCATGGCGTTGGCGATCGAAGCGGCCGAATTGATGGAACATTTCCAGTGGATTTCGCCCGAAGCTTCGCGCCAGGTCGGTGCGGATCCCCAACAGGCTCTCGCCGTGCGAGAGGAACTGGCGGACATCGTTTGCTACGCTTTGGCGATCGCCAACGAACTGGAAATCGACGTGACCACCGCGGTGCGCCAGAAAGTCGGCAAGAACGAACAGAAATCCCCCGTCGATCAGTTCCGCGGCCGTTACGGTCCGGAGGATCCGACACCCGTGCAATGACGCTTACCGCTACGGAGCTCGGGCGGGTGTCCGCGCTCGGAGGGGATTTTTTTTCTTCGGCTTACGTGCGGGAGCTGCCGCCCGTTTCTTTTTGCGGATGACGCGCTTGATGGCCTCCGCCTGGGGGTTGCCGGGGTCTCTTCGGAGCACGGCGTCCGCCACCGTATTGGCACCCGCTAGATCTTCGTTCTTGAGTGCCTGCTGGGCGTAGCGGATGAGTTCCTGAGCGCTACTGCTGATCAAACGGGCCACTTCGCGAAGCCCCGCCGAGCCGACGGTCGGCAGAGCCCACCCCCGGCTGGCCCGCGCCTCTCTTACCAACTGCGGCAGGAAATTGAATGACTCATTCGACATCTCGGGCATCAGCTCCCACGTGAGCGTCGTTCGCTGACCGTCCAACTCGGCCGTCATCTGCATCGAAAAGCGATCCCCCCGTTCGAATTTACCGATCAGAATACTGTCACGATCGGTTCGCAGCGGTGGAACGCGCTCTGGAAACACCTCTTGTAACGACTTCGGCAAGCGCGTGGAGACGGGCCACAAGACGCCCTGCTGAGCGGCCATCGCCAACGCGGTTCCCGCTTGTTGGGGCGAGACTTCCGCGGAATCGACAAAGACCATCCCACCCGTGTGGTTAGCCAGCGCCGCCAGCATCTGGAAATCGAGTTGTGGCCCGGTGCCGAAACTGGAAATCGAGACCCGTTGTTCGACAAGCCGCTGGACGAGCTCGCGGAATTCATCCACTTGAAGAATGTTCGCGCGGCTGATCCCATCACCGATGTACACGACGCGACGTGGGCGCTGGGCGGTGGGCGGGAACGAAGCGAGGACTTCCCGCAATCCAACCGCCAGATCGGTAGCACCGAGCGGGATCCGGCGCGCCAGCAACTGCAGCGCTTTGAGCGTCTGCGGATGACCAGCACTTACCAGTTCATCATTCAATGCCAATGGGACGAGGTCGATCGCAAACAAGCGGACCCGGGTCTTTTCGTGGAGTCGCTCGAGGAGGGCGCGTAGCACTTCCATTGACTCGGTACGATAAGCACCAGTCTGGCTGGCCGAGGTATCAAACAAGACGATCACGTCGCACGGTCGCACGGCCGGCGTCTTGACCTGGGGAACCAGGCTGAGCGCATAATACGTCTCTCCGGTCGACGTCTCGTAGGTAGCCAAACGGGTGTCGGGCGCCACCTCATCGGCAGCCTCGACCCATCGCTGACTACCTCCCGCCAGGACCCAGAACGCCCCGGCTGTTACCACCGCGAGCCACCTGGTCCAATCAATCTGGATCTTGCGTCTGTGCATCATTTGCTCTCGCACGCTTCACCCTCGTCGACTACCGCGCCAACTGACGATTCGCCGCGCTGCGGCGCGATTGTCTCGGCGCGATTGTCTCGGCGCGATGTGGCCGCTGTTCCACGGTAGTGGGAATCAGGTTGATCTTGGAAACCGTCGGGCAGGTCGATCCGGTTCCTCTTAAATACCTGTCGCATCGAACGAAGATCGCGCACCGCCCCAGGCAAACTACTGTAAAACAACGCATTTGTCGCGGCGACCGTGTTAAATCGACGGACAAATCGGATCGTGACTAATGCAACGGGATCCGCTCAAGCGCGGCGGGCCGCGACGATCGCACGCGGGAAATTTGGAAGCGGCGCCCGCCTGGTGTTCAGCCTAACGATTCCAGCGAAGTTCTACAAATCATGATCTGCGCAGCGGGTTACCCTCTGGTCACGAAATTGACCATGCGCCCAGGAACACACACGACTTTGACCAGCTCCCGATCCGCGAGTTGGGCGGCGATCTTGTCATCTGCCCGGGCTGCGCTCTCCAGATCTGCGGCGGTGGCATCGGGCGAGACCGTCAGTCGGGTGCGCAACTTGCCGTTAATCTGCACGGGGATTTCCACCGCTGCATCCAACGTCCATTCATCGTCGAACGCAGGCCATGGCTCGTATGCCAGTGTCTGGTCGTGCCCCAGCAACTCCCAGAGTTCTTCTGCAATGTGCGGCGCAAAGGGTGCCAACAACAGCACAAATGGCTCCATCGCGGATCGCGGCCGACGCGACTGTTTGGTGAAGTAATTGACGAACTCCATCATCCGCGCGATGGCCGTATTGAAGTCCATCGTATCCACGTCGTGCGTGACCGCCTTGATTGTCTTGTGCAGGACACGCGCCTGCGCGTCGGTTGCGGAACCGTCCTGGACGGCCACGTTGAGCTGCACCGTCTCGGCGCGATCGTCGACNAACATCCGCCAGACACGGTCCAGAAAACTCCGCACCCCCTTGACTCCCTGCATACTCCAGGGCTTGGTCGCTTCGAGCGGGCCCATGAACATCTCGTACAGCCGCAGTGAATCCGCACCAAAATCCCGTACCACCTCATCCGGGTTTACNACGTTCCCACGACTCTTGGACATCTTGTGCGCTCGACTGTCGACTCGAATCGAGGGCTGCTCGGAGAGGTAGAACCCATCTTTCTGTTTGACCACCTGGTTCTCCTCCAGGCGAATCTCGCGGATCGGTTGATTCGATTGTTTGTCGACGCGTTGGCGATCGGCGTTCCTACCTACCCGGGTGGCGCATACCCAGCCACCATCGTCACNCTGGTACCCCGTGTATTCGAGTTCTCCCAGAATCATTCCCTGGTTAACCAGGCGCTGAAACGGCTCGGGCGTGCTGACGTAACCACGGTCGTAGAGAACCTTGTGCCAAAATCGGGCGTACAGCAAATGCAATACTGCATGTTCGGCGCCACCGACGTAAAGATCGACCGGCATCCAAGCTGCCTCTTTGGCCCGATCGACAAAAGAGGCTCGGTTGGACGGATCGATAAACCGCAGGTAGTACCAACACGAACCGGCCCACTGCGGCATCGTGTTGGTCTCCCGCACATAACGCTGCCCATCGATCGATGTGTACAGCCATTCGTCGTCCGCTTTTCCCAACGGNGGTTCCGGGCGTCCGGGAGGACGGTAGTCGTCCAGGATTGGCAAATCGACCGGTAGTTGATCTGCGTCAACGGCGCGCAACAACCCGTTGGGATTTCCCTCATCATCCAGTTCATGCAGGATGGGAAAGGGTTCACCCCAAAAACGCTGCCTGCTGAACAACCAGTCGCGCAGCTTGTAATTGACGGCGCCGCGACCAGTGCCCGCGATCGTTAAATCCTCGATCGCGCGGTCGCGAAACTCATCCGTGGAAAGACCNTTGTAGGCTTCCGAATTGAGCGCCGTGCCCAGTCCNANAAAAGGGCGCTTGGTAAGGCCGCTGTCGGAGAAGGCGAGTGCCTTTTCTTCGGTGGTCGGCTGATAATCGGCGGGTGGCGCCACGACTTCGAGGATCGATAGTTGATGCGCGCGAGCAAATTCCCAGTCGCGTAGATCGTGCGCCGGAACCGCCATAATCGCTCCCGTCCCGTAACTGATCAGTACGTAATCGGCAATCCAGATCGGAATCGGCTGGCCGTTGATCGGATTGATCGCATGTGAACCAGTAAAAACACCCGTCTTTTCTTTGAGCTCCAGACGTTCGCGATCGCTCTTGGCGGTCGCCAGCTGACGGTACGCGTGAACCGCCGTTTGTTGCTCGTCGCTGGTCAACCGATCCAGCAGAGGATGCTCTGGCGCAATGACCATGTAGGTCGCACCGTACAGCGTGTCCGGACGCGTGGTGTACACGCGCAACACGTCGTCCTCCGCCTGTTGCGAGAAGCCGCTTTGCTGCCGCGCCGTGCGCCACGTTGCCAGAGCATCTTGCTCTCCGAGAAAAAAATCGATTTCCGCGCCAGTGCTGCGGCCAATCCAATCGCGCTGCATGGTCTTGACACTCTCCGGCCACTCCAGCGTGTCAAGTTCGCTCTCCAGGCGGTCCGCGTAGGCGGTAATTCGCAGCATCCACTGTCGCAGCGGGAGTCGCTGNACAGGGTGTCCGCCGCGTTCGCTCAGACCGTCGATTATCTCCTCATTGGCCAACACCGTGCCCAGCGCGGGACACCAGTTGACCAACGCGTCGGCTTGAAAAGCCAACCGGTGTTGATCCTGATAGCGGCGGACCGCGCCGCTTCCCTGCGCGGTAATTTCGGCGGGAATCGGCAACTCATCGAGCGAGCGCCCCCGTTGTTGTTCCACGTCGAACCAAGTGTCAAACAACAACAGGAAAATCCACTGGGTCCACGAGAAGTAATCGACGTCGGTCGTCGCCAACTCGCGGTCCCAGTCATAACTGAACCCCAGCATCTTCAGCTGGCGGCGAAACGTCGCGATGTTCTGCTCGGTCGACTCGCGTGGCGGTGTGTTGGTTTTGATCGCATGTTCTTCGGCGGGCAACCCAAACGCGTCGAAGCCCATCGGATGCAACACCGATTTGCCCTGCATGCGGGCGTAACGGCAAACAATGTCGGTCGCGGTGTACCCCTCTGGATGACCGACGTGCAGGCCGTCACCGCTGGGGTAGGGGAACATGTCCAACACATAGAGTTTGTCCGCACCGGGGAGCTCNGGCGCGCGGAACGTTTCCCGGCTCTCCCAGTACGACTGCCATTTGGGTTCGATCTCGGCCGGATTGTAGCGCACCATAAAAGGTCCCGCGATAGACGGACAATTGAGTCTGTAAGTAACGGTTCAAAAAAGACTTATAACCAGCTGTATCCGGCGTCGACGGACCGCCGATTCTAATGGGTTCACCGTACGCTGACAAAGGGCGGAGGAGCGGCGCGGTGAGTCCCCACCGCGCGCAGCGGCGAACCTCCACGGTTCCAGAGGGATCACCGCAACGGCTGGATATTCACCGCGCGCTCCGCGTGCTACACTCGGTTGCCGGCCTCGATTGGATCGTTGGCGAGCGGATATCGTGCCCACCCGTCTGCCTGTCCACAGTGATTCGCGGACCGTCTGGCACAATCGCCCATCCCCGCTGCAACCTCGACGACGAACAAGCAGATTGAACTAATGCTCCAGGGAAAGAACAGACTGGTATTGGATGAGTCCGCGCGCCAATGCATGCGGGCAGCCGGCCAATTCAATGCGGAACTGCTCGATTTCATACGAGATCTTGTGATTCCTGGGGTCGCCACGAGTGAAATCGACGCGCACGTGGAACAGTACACGCGCGATCACGGGCACGTGCCGGCACCCCTGGGTTACCAGGGATTCCCCAAGAGTTGCTGCACGAGCGTCAACGAAGTGATCTGTCACGGGATTCCCGGTGACTATCGTTTGCAGGAGGGAGATCTCATCAACGTTGATTTGTCGACCATCGTCGATGGTTGGCATGGCGACTCCTCAGAGACCTTTCTGATCGGAGATGTCTCGGCCATGGCTCGCGCGCTCACGCAGTGTTCTTTTGATTGCCTCTACCTGGCAATCGGCGCACTGACCCCTGGCTGTCCGGTCTCCGATATCGGTAACACCATCGTCGAAGCGGCGCGGGCGCGGCAGTTCAGTGTGGTCCGGGAGTACACGGGACACGGTCTGGGCCGCCGATTTCACCAGGAACCGACGATTCCTCATTACCCCACGAAGCAGGCCCGCCGGGATCGGTTGGAACCCGGAATGTGCTTTACAATCGAGCCGATGATCAACCAGGGAACACGATTAACGCAGCAGGATCCCGAGGATGGTTGGACGGTGCGCACCAAAGACGGCCAACTCTCCGCGCAATTCGAACACACCATCTTAATGACCGAAGAGGGTCCGGAGATTCTCACTCCAACCCGTCACGGACCGCAACCCGGGCACCAGTTCTAGGTCGCACGACTTCTCGACCGCACGNCCCGNTGCGGATCGTACAGCAGNGCGTTTTCTTGGCTCGCGGACGAATCCGCATTTTCAAGTGAAAGGGATCCCATCGATGTCGATCAAGCACACGCGAGAACGGGTCGCGCCAAGGCCATCGGTAGCCCCCACAAACCGCGACGCCGCAATGACTCGGCGGCGCTGGTTAGCCGGTAGTTCGGCCGCCGTCGCAGCGTTTATGCCTGGGGCGCCCGCCATCCTTCGTGGGCGCAATCTGAATGAAAAGCTAAATATCGCCATCATCGGCTGCGGTGGTCGCGGCGCCGCAAACCTGCGCTCGGTGGAGTCGGAGAACATCGTGGCGCTCTGCGACGTCAATCAAGCCAACCTGCGTTTCGGGGCGCAGCGCCATCCNCGTGCCCGTCGGGTGGTCGATTTTCGCAAACTGTACGACCGCGCGGCTGAATTTGACGCCGTGGTGGTCAGCACCTGCGAACACACCCACGCGCTGGCGACACTGCCGGCACTGCAGCTGTCGAAACATGTCTACTGCGAGAAACCGCTGACGCACAACGTCTGGGAAGCACGTCAGATCCGCGAAGCCGCGAATAAAGCGGGCGTCGCTACGCAGATGGGCACTCAGATTCACGCGGGCACCAATTACCGCCGCGTCGTCGAGCTGATTCAAACCGGCGCCGTGGGTACGGTCCGTGAAGTCCACGTGTGGGTCTCACGAGCATGGGGCTGGCAGGGTAGCGCCGAAAGCGCCAAGCGAAACGGAGATATTGTCCAACTGCAAGACCGCCCGCAGAACGTGCAAAAAATTCCCGGTGGCCTCGATTGGGATCTGTGGCTCGGACCGGCGCCCCGCCGGCCGTTCCACGAAGTCTACTTTCCGGGGCCCAAATGGTACCGTTGGTGGGATTTCGGCAACGGGACGATGTCGGATCTGGGAAGCCATTGGATCGACCTCCCTTTCTGGGCTCTCAAACTGGATTACCCGCAGACCATCGAAGCCGAGGGACCTCCACCCCACGCAGAGTTGGCGCCCGCATCGATGCGGGTGCGCTATCAATACGCTCCCCGAGACGACCGGCCCGGGATCACGCTCACCTGGCACCAGGGCACCTATAAACCTCCCAGCTGGNCCGATGAAGCGATTCCCAACTGGAACAGCGGCGTGTTGTTCGTGGGCGACCGCGGATTACTGCTGTCCGACTACAGTAAACACGCGTTGCTGCCCCGGGCGAAGTTTCAAGATTTTCAGCGGCCCGAACCATTCATTCCCGATTCGCTGGGACATCACCGCGAGTGGATTCACGCCTGTAAGACGGGTGCTCCCACAACCTGCAACTTTGAATACGCCGGCTGGTTGACAGAAGCCAATCACCTCGGCAATGTCGCCTATCGGGTGGGTAAAAAACTGCATTGGGATCCCGTGCAACTGAAAGCCAGCAACGCGCCCGAAGCGGAGCCGTTGATTCACCGTCCCTATCGCNAGGGGTGGAAACTGGCATGATCTGCNGCACCGCNCCCGTCCCAGATCCCCTCTGGCAATCTGAACCCCGAAAATGAACGGGTAACCTGATGCACGATCCCGCAGCGGGCAGAGAGACTTTTGTCTCGCATCTGGAAAGTGCCATCGATGGCACCCGCCTCGCAGCCGACGAATTGCAGACACTCCATCGAGATCGACCACTCTGGGTTCGCTATGACCTAGAGGCTATTCGGCGCTCCTGCAGCCGGGAACAACTGCGCGACCGAGAACCCGGCATGTGGCGGTACCGTGAACTGCTTCCACCGCGCAGCGGGGACCCGATCGTCTCCCTCGGCGAAGGTCCCAGCCCGCTGATTCCCTGTCCGCGTTTAGGCGGACAACTCGGTCTGCAAAATCTGTGGATCAAGGACGAGGGACAGCTGCCAACCGGCAGTTTCAAGTCGCGTGGGATGGCAATGGCGATCACGATGGCGCAGCGGTTTGGGGTCAAGCGGGTGGCCCTACCGTCCGCGGGCAACGCCGGGGGAGCGGCTGGGGCGTACGCGGCGCGGGCCGGGATGGAGTGTTTTGTATTCATGCCCGAGGACACCCCGATCGTCAACCAGTACGAAGCGGTGCTGGCCGGCGCCCGCACATTTCGCGTCAACGGCTTGATCACCGACTGCGGGCGCATCGTTCGCGAAGGTCAACAGAGGATGCAGTGGTTCGATCTCTCCACCCTCAAAGAGCCCTACCGGATCGAGGGCAAGAAGACCATGGGCCTAGAATTGGCCGAACAATGCGAATGGGTACTGCCCGATGTGATTCTCTACCCAACCGGGGGTGGCACCGGTCTGATCGGCATGTGGAAGGCGTTCGCCGAACTGGCGGAACTCGGATGGCTGGAAGACGATGGCCGACCGCGGATGATCTCGGTCCAATCCGATGGCTGCGCGCCCATCGCCCGCGCGTTTGCAGCCCAGGAGCGGTTCGCCGAACCGTTTGCCAACGCTCAAACGATTGCCCGTGGACTGCGCGTACCGGCTGCGGTGGGTGACTTTATGATCCTCGACGCGGTACGGGAGAGTGGTGGTTGTGCGATCGCGGTGGATGAAACACGCATCACTGAATGGATGCGACAGGCGGTGACCGCCGAGGGTATTTCGGTCTGTCCCGAAACGGCCGCCTGTGTCGGCGCCCTCGAGACGTTGACCGCGCAAGGGCAGATTCAGCCCCACGAGCGGGTCGTCGTTTTCAATACCGGGGCGGCCCAAAAATATATTGAAGCGATCACGACGACGCTGCCGAGCATCGATCTAGAGAAAGAGATCGCGTGGTCAGAAATCGAATCCCCATAGACCACGGAAGCCCCCAATACCCGGTGGTTTNTTGCATCGACACCCTCTAGTCGGCGAGCGGCAAGTAGCTCGACTTATCCTCGGCCGCCTGCTGGATACGTAGCGTCCGGCGCGTCGCCGCGAGCACTTCATGCGACGACAAATGCAGATCGGATGTCGCGCCGTGGATCTCCGCGAGAAACGCGTCCAGGTAGCCCCCTGGTCTTCCGGCGGGTAACGGAATCTCACGGGCGGTTTGCTCACCATTCCGATAGAGCCGAATCGTCGGTGTATTGACGCCCGCTTCGATCACGCCGTCGGCACCCCAAAACGTAAACCGCCAGTACAAAGGCATCTCGTAGCCGAATGAATCGGGCAGCAGGTACGATACNTCTCCCAACACGCCGGCCCCATTCTGTAACGTCAACAACACCTGGCCGCCGTCGTGAAAGTGCGGCACTTGTGGCAAATTGGCGTTCCAGCTGCGCGCCGCGAGGAGGGTCTCCAGCGGCTGACCGGTCGCCCACGGGATAAAGTCCATGGCGTGAATCGCGATGTCATTCAGCGTTCCGCCGTGCATCCCCGCTGCAAAGTACCAGTCTGGCCGGGTGCCGAACATCAGCGGGTGTTGGCCGTCGAAACTGACCGCCCGAATGGCACCGATCTGGTCCCCGCGAATCAGCTCACGCATTCCCAAAGAAACAGGCGAATCACGCATGTCGAGCATCCCGCTGACAATCCTTTGTTGCTCGCTGGCCAATTGTTCGATGCGGTCTAATTCGGTGAGCGAAATACAGACCGGTTTGTCGCTGATTACGTGGCGGCCGCATTGTAGACCGCGAACAATCAGTTCCCCCCGCTTGCCGTAGACATCCCCGACCGCAATCACGTCACAGTCGATTTGTTCTAGCAGTACTTCGTAGTCGTCGTGGGTGATCACGATTTGGCCTTCACGGGCCAACTCTTCACGGGTCACCGAATCCTGTTCACAACACGCGACCACATCGATCTCTGGGTGCTGCTGGCAACGCGTCAGCATGTCGCGAATATGGGGGTGGCGAAATCCGACAAAGGCAAAACGAGTCGACATCGGACGATCTCCTCGCAAGCGGTACCCACCGAGGTCGCGCTANTCTCGGCGGTCTTGGATCGAAACACAGAATAGATGGCTGTGGGAACGCACCAACAGACAGCCGGCGGCGATCGCAGGAGAAGCCAGACAACCTGCGGCGAGCCGGTTCTTGGCAAGCAGCTGAAAGGTCTCGCCCGCGCGGATGACCCAGGTGATTCCCGATTCGCTGAGTAAGTACAACCGGTTCTCGCCAGCCACCGGAGAGGCGTAGAACTTCCCCGCCAACCGCTGGCGGTACTTCAGCTCACCGGTGCGGGCTGCAAAACAGGTCAAGATACCCGTTTCATTGAGCAGATAGAGATAGTCGTGGTACACGAGAGGAGAACAGACGTACGGCGCACCGCGCGGCCGGCGCCAGGCCACGTGGCTTTCGGTCACGTCTCCTCGACCACCTGGCCGCACCGCCAGGGCCGGACCGTCGCGACCCGAATGGGCAAAGATCAAGCCGTGCGCTGCCACCGGAGAGGGCGTGACCCAGGGGGTCATTCCGGACACCGACCAGCGCAGTTGCCCCGAGCGGGCATCGTACGCTCTCAACTCATCCTGGGCATTGATCATCAGCTCCGTTCCGGCGACGTTGTCAACCGCGATCGGTGTGCTCCAAGACCGAAGCTGTCCGGGCCGCGGCGTTTTCCAGAGCGTGCGACCGGTCCGCGGTTCGAGCGCGATCAGGAACGAGTCGAACGACTTGAAACGNGTACCGTCGTGGTCACAAACCAAAATCAGCCGATCCTCCACGAGAACAGGCGAACTGGCGAGTCCCAATTCCGNTTCGAATGCGCCCAGATTCACGNGCCACGTTTGGTGTCCCGAAAAATCGTAGCAACTCAAACCGGCGTTCCCAAACCAAGNGAACACCCGCTCGCCATCGGTGGTGGGAGTGGGCGCCGCGTGACCGGTNAGTGCCGAGGTCAACTCCGGGCAAGCGTCCTCGGTCTGTGTCGACCATAGCAGCGCCCCGGACACCAAATCCAGACAATGCAACCGACGAAAAAAACCCTCGTCCTCCGACGAGGTCAGAAAGACCCGATTGCCCCACACGATGGGTGAGGAACTTCCCTCGCCGGGGATGGCCGTTTTCCACCGCACGTTACGATGCACATCCCATTGTTCGGGCAACCCGCTCTCGGCGGAAACCGCGCTGCCCGCGGGTCCCCGAAAGCGCGGCCAGTTGTCGGCCCGAGCCGGATCGGGGATCAACGCCCCGATCAGTGCGAGCGCCACGGCGACGCACTCGGTACGGCGTGGCGCACAACATCCCGGATGGGCGCGCCGAAAACGAAAGCAACGCATCGCCACATTCCAACGCAAAGGGCTGCGAGCGGCCACGGACCATCACCTAAGCTTACTTAATGGGTGAATAGTCGGTCGGCGTCATGAACTGGGAATCGACCTTCTTGACGATCCTGCCATCCTTGATCGAGGCGGCGTACGCCTTTTTCCAGTCCGGGTCATTCAAGAAACCTTTCCACGATTTCTCGCGGGCTTCCCGGCTGGGATAAGCCAATACGTAGATCAACGTATTCTTCGCCGTTTTGGCATCGGTCGGTGTCCAGTAGGCAACCAGATCCATGTCGTGCTTCTTGAACAACGGATTGGTGTGATCGCGGAAACGACTGTGTAACGCGTCGAGCTTGCCTTCGTTGGTCGTGTAAATGCGCATTTCAAAGATCCGCGCCGAGGCCTTCTTTTCGGCTCCGACCGGTGCGCCGGAGAACAAGAGGCCGAGACCCATTGTGGCCATCACTAATAGAGAACAAGAGAGCAGGTTGCGTCTGGTCATGAAAAAATTCCTGTGCTGGGATTCGTCGACTGGCGCCGGGGTGGTGGTACACGCGAACTGGCGTGCACCCGCCGCAGCTGGATGCTCACCAGATTATTCCGGGCACATCGCTTTGGCAACCGTCACGGGTCACTATAATGGGGCCGCCTCGGCCCAGCATAATGGGGCCGCCGCAGCCTGGCGATGGAAAGACCATGCAACTTCAACCACTCGATCTGGTGGTGTTCCTGCTCACGCTGGTCGGCGTGATGGCCGTCGGTTTCTTTGCCGGACGCAAGGAGGAGACGTCGGAAGATTATTTCCTGGCTGGAAAAGGCATCCGCTGGTTCGGGGTTGCCGGCTCGATCTTTGGCAGCAATGTCAGCGCCAACCACATGGTGGGCATGCTGGGCGTGGGATTCAGTATCGGCTTCGCCCAAAGTCATTTTGAGCTGGGTGCCATCGCCGGGCTCCTCTTGATGTGTTACGGCTTCCTGCCGGTCTATCGGAAACTCAATCTCTACACCCTCTCAGAGTACCTGGAACGTCGCTACGGACCGGAAAGCCGCCTGATGTACGCTCTGATCATGGTCATCATTATGGCCTTCGTACAAATGGTTCCCGGCCTGTACATCGGCGCCCGGACCATTTGTGTGTTGATGGGGGATGTGGCCCTGGTCACCGAACCGGGGTCTGCCAGCGGGGGCGCCCAAGCCGCAGCGGTCACCGGGGGGGAGGCAGAGCCAACCGTCGCCGACGTGGCCATACCCCAGGCTGCGCAAGATAACGTCCGCATCAGTTACTACATCGCGTTCGTGATCGCGCTGGGTGTGATTGCGGCGAGCTACACGATTATCGGCGGCCTGAAGGCCGTGGTTTACACCGATGTAATCCAATCGGTATTGATTCTGATCGGAGGGATTACCGTCGCCGTCATGACCTTCTCCCAGCTCGGCGGATGGGGGCGAATGATGGCGCTCGATGCGGCGGCCGGCGTCGATGCAAAATTGAAGCTGTACGAACCGATGAATCACCCCGAACTACCCTGGACAGGCGTGCTCACCGGATTGATGTTTATGCACTGTTACTACTGGGGAACCAACCAGTTTATCGTGCAGCGGGCCCTCGGTGCGCGCAGTGGCGGGGAAGCCCGTTTGGGAATTATTGTCGCCGGTTTCCTGAAACTATTGATTCCCTTCTTCGCGATCGGGACGGGGGTCGCGGCCTTCTATCTGTTTCGTGAAACCGCGGACTTCCAGAATCAAAAAATTGCTCCCGACACGGTTTTCCCGGTGTTAGTAACCTATCTGATCTCGCCTCTGGGAATCGGATTTGTGGGACTGATTGCGGCCGGCCTGATCGGAGCCATTCTGTCTTCGATCGATTCGATGATGAACTCAGCCGCCACGATTATCACGGTCGATGTCTACCGCAAATACTTCGCTCCCGAGGCATCCGATCGAGAGCTGATCCTGGTCGGCCGCCTGTCGATCGCGGCGCTGATGCTGATGGCGATCGTGATGGCCGTATTTATCATGGACCCCAATTCCCAATCCAACTTCTTCCTGAACATCGCGAATTACTCGAACTATCTGACACCGGGCGTGTTGGTGGCGTTCTTGATGGGCATCTTTTGGAAGCGGGGGACGCGCGCGGCGGCTTGCACCACCATCATCGCGGGGCTCGTTTTATCCCCCGCCGTTCAGTTGGCCTACGATTCGGATCTGGATCGCACGCTCTACGACCTGGCGCTCCGGGACAAACAGCTCAGCGACGTTTCGATTACTGCAATTCCAAAAGAATTTCATGACCACAGCGTGACAGAATTTCAGCAGCACCTGGAGAACCGTGTGTTGCCCCAGATTACCCAGCTGCAAAGAGCGTTCGGACCACAATTGAATTTCTTTCACCGCGTCGTGGTCGTCGTCGGGTTGTCCGCCATCGTCTTTGTACTGGTCAGCCTGACGCAATCGCCCGAAGAGGAGAAAAGCCGCAACACCTGGGCTGCGCTGGGAGGACATGCGCCGCAAAAACTGGGACAACTGGCGCGCAGCGTGGGGGTCTCGGTCCTGGTGTTTGCGGGGCTGGCAACCCTGATGGTCGGCGGCAACTTGGCGCCATCCGGGGCCGCCTGGCTGGCCGCCGTCTGGACGCTGGCCGCCTTTTTGCGCGAGGTCTTCAGGAGTTACCGACAACAGCCGCGCGGCGAGGTGGGCTTCGCCCGTTTCGCGGTGGCAGACGACCGCAGCTACGCCGGCGTGCTGGCGGCAGCCGCGATGTTCATGATGTACTACTTCTATTGAGTTCGTGGGCGCTGGGGCTTGCGAAACGCGCTGAGGGCGGCCAGCTGGTACCGCCGCTCGCCCTCGCTTCAGACGGTCACGGAATCGCCACGGACGACCGACTCGGTCTGTTTGTGGCAGAGCAGGATCGCATCCCGGGCCAGCGCCCCAGAGAGAATCGTCGAGACCTCTCCCGTTTCGAGCGACCGGACCACTTCCCCAATTTGGACTTCGAAAGCGCGCACCGGATCGCCGTCTCCCAGGTCGGGACGCAGCACCTGATCGTCCGCGGTGAGCACTTTCAGCGGCATCGTCTCCGGCCCGTCGGAAAATCCCCCGTGATCGTAGTGAAGCGTCGCACTCTCCAGGTGGATCTCGAGTGCATGCGTAAAGGGGCGCCCCTGCTGGTTGATGACCCCACTCGACGCGGTGACGACCAGCGACGGGTCCTGGTAACGGAACAGGGTGGTGCAGAACTCGACCACCTCCCCGCGCATCCGCCCCTGTGACACCAGGCTCTGCGGCATGCCGAACAACATCCGGATCAGATGCGCATCGTGGACGTGCAGGTCAACCAGCGGTCCGCCCACACGCGCCGGATCGTAAAAGTCCTCGATCCAAGACGGGTCGGAGATCACCCGCTTGAAATGGCCGCCCAGCAATCGACCGTAAGTACCACTGGCGATCACTTCGCGGGCATGTGCGTACTCTGGGAAAAACGGTAGGACATGGCCAACCAGCACCTGCCGATCGGCAGCAGCGGCAGCGGCCACCATTTGGTCACACTCGTCCGTGGTCAGCCCCATCGGTTTTTCCACAAACACATGTTTGCCGGCCTGGAGCGCAGCGATCGCCGCCTGGCAGTGCAGGTGGGGAGGCAGGCAGAGGTCGACCAAATCGATCGATTCATCGGCCAGTAGATCTTCCAGCGTCGCGTAGGTTTTGAGGCCGCTGATGTCCACCTGTTCGCCGGGCGGTCCAAAATTCCCTTGGATATCACGCCAGTCACCGGTTCGTTTCTGCGCATTGCGCGAACCAATAGCCGTCACCTGGGCACTGGCTACTTTTTGGTAGGCCAGCCAATGGATCCACCCCATAAATCCGATTCCGGCAAGTCCGACACGAATCATGAGCATTCTCCAGATCAGAAATCACTGCGCGCCAGCGGCCGGCCACGCACGGGACGAGCACCGCAACCGAAACTTACTCAGGGAGAAGAACCCGGCACGTGACAACTGGCCTGACCGCGTTTTTCGAGATACTGCTGGTGATAGTCCTCCGCCATCCAGAAGACGACAGCGGGCGCAACCTCGGTGGCGATCGGGCGATCGTATCGTTCCTGACAACTTTCTTTGGAAGCGAGCGCCGTGGTCTGCTGCTGGGGAGAGTGATAGTAAACGGCCGTGCGATACTGGGTTCCGACATCCGGGCCCTGGCGATTTTTCTGGGTCGGATCGTGGCATTGCCAGAACGCATCGAGTAGCTGGTCATAGCTTACCTGACCCGGGTCATACTCGATCTGGACGGCTTCGGCGTGGCCCGTCCGATCGGTGCAAACCTGTTCGTAAGTCGGATTTTCCAGGTCGCCCGCCGTGTAGCCAACCGCCGTGGATTGCACTCCCGGAATCTGTTGAAAGGCGTGTTCCACGCCCCAGAAACAACCCGCGGCAAAGGTGGCCTTCTCCATCAAATCTTCCCCTCGTGATTGACTGCCTTGATTTGAACCACGATCGATTGTCGTGCCTGAGGAATGGGTCGTCAACGATTACGGCAAATTTGATCCCTCGAACGGAAGCAGCCGATGCGCGCAGAAATAGACGAACAGTGGAATCAGGATTGCGGCCAGCGCGTTGAGCCACAGGCCAGACCGCACCATGGCGCCAATCTTCACATGACCGCTTCCGAACACGATCGCATTCGGCGGGGTGGCGACCGGTAGCATGAACGCGCAGCTGGCGGACAAGGCGGCGGGGATCAGCAACCACAGGGGATCCAATCCGTACCCCCGAGCCACCGCGTAGAGGACGGGCAGCAGTGCCGAGGCGGTGGCCAGATTGCTGGTAATTTCGGTGAAGAAAATCACCGTCACACCGACAGCAACCACGATCCAGAACACAGGCAGATGTCCCATGGCTGCGAACTGTCCTCCGATCCAGTAGGCCAGCCGGCTTTCCTCCATCGCGGCGGCGAGGCTCAAGCCGCCGCCGAACAGCAACAACACACCCCAGGGGAGACCGCGGGCGGTTTCCCAGTCCAGCAGAAACGGTCCGCGTTTCAGATCGCTGGGAATCAGGAACAGGCTCACCGCAGCGACCAGAGCGATCCAGGTGTCATCGATTCGGCCGATCAGCGGCACGCGCTCCATGAGGGCTTCCCATTCGGTCATCGGCTTGCGCAGAATCCAAGCCGCCGCAGTCGCCACGAAAATGGATAGCACCAGCCACTCGGCGCGTGACATGGGCCCTAGCTTCGCCCATTCCGAGTCGATCACTTTCGCGCCAGCAGAGGCCTCAGCGGTCGGCAGCGAAAACAGGATACGGGTCAACAGAAACCAGGTGATCACCAGCAGGGTCGTCGCCAACGGCAAGGCAAAGAACATCCATTCGGCAAAACCGAGGGACACACCCCGTTGGTGTAGAAAACTCGCTAACAGCGCATTGGGTGGAGTGCCAACTAACGTAGCCATACCACCGATGCTCGCCGCGTAGGCAATCCCCAACATCAGGCAAACTCCAAACGCTGTCTCCGACTGCGGTGCGGACCCCGCAGCGGACGGTTGCCGGAATAATTGAATCAGGCTCAAACCGATGGGTAACATCATCACGGTGGTCGCCGTGTTGCTGATCCACATGCTCAGAAAGGCGGTCGCCAGCATAAATCCGGCCACCAATTGACGGGGTGAAGTCCCTACCGAACGGACGGTCAACAGGGCGATGCGGCGATGCAGGTCCCACCGTTGCATCGCGATCGCCAGCATGAATCCACCCATGAACAGGAAGATGTACTTGTTCGCGTAGGCTTGGGCAGCGACCTGGATACGCACAATCCCGCAGGCGGGAAACAGGATCAACGGCAATAGAGCGGTTACCGGAAGTGGTATGGCTTCGGTGATCCACCACACGGCGATCCACACCGCCACAGCTGCCGTAGCGCGGGCTCGCCCGGCCTGATCGCCGGCCGTCGCCGGTCCTGGGGTGTCAGTTGCCGAAGGGGACTGGGGTGACTCCGCGGAAAGTGATCCGCCTTCGGCGACCGCAAACGCGTCGGTTGACGGGTGAAAAAACAGGTACACCACGAGCGCCAGCAGGGGACCGGCGATGCGTCCCCAGTACCGTAACCGAGTCGCCGTTTCAGAGTCTCGATTCGCGCCAGACAAAACAACCTCGGGCTGCAGCTAAGAAAATCCAGGACACGCCAATCGGACGGACCGCTTTCCTCCCCAGAAGCGATCTCAGGTCGCCGTGTGTACGCGGTGGATCGACCCTCCGCGCGTTCGAGAACCCGCCACCAACACGCGTCCGTCGATCCAGGTTACCGACGTCAGGTCGATTCTCCAACCGCCCACGGTGCGCCGACCAGGCCGTGCGTCGGGGAGCGCGCGCCGAGGAGCACCCGGTGGGACCGGTGCTAGCGGCGGATGCAATCAAACTGTTCTGGTCTTGTCCACACAAAAGCGATACATTGCGACGCCCTTTTCGCTTTCCAGGATTGCTTCCCGATGCACCGCATCAAAGCGGTTTTGCTCTCTACCGCCGAGGATTGGCATGGTGGCGAACAGCAAGCCCTGCTGTTAGCCCAGGGTTTGCGCCGACACGATCACGATTGCCAAGTACTGGCCCGACGCGGAGCGCCCTTTGCCCAGCGTCTGAGGGCCGGTGGGTTCCCGGTCACCGAGTTTCTTGGAAAGGGCTGGAATCCCGTGGCGCAATGGAGCATCCGCTGTCAGTTGCGCCGCTGGCAACCGGACATCTTGCACTTCAACGACTCCCATGCGCTAACCACCGGCGGTTGCGCATCCTGGGGAATGCGACGCATCATCCGGGTGGTCTCGCGCCGTGGATCGGCACCACCCCGCAGTGCGATCCGTTACCGTTGTTTTGCCGATCGCGTGGTCTGCGTCTCGCGCGCCGTAGCGGGCGCCTGTGCGGCGGCCGGAATCGAGAACCGCCGACTGCGGGTGGTCTACGATGGCGTCGACCCGCACCGCGTGTGGTCGGGCAATCGCAACCGCGGGCGCCGCAGCTTGCAGCTGACCGCACCAGACCAAGTCGTCGTCTGCGTGGCCTCATTGACGGAACCCAAGGGGCACGCCTGCTTACTCACCGCATGGGCGCAGGTCCTAAAGAATCAACCTCTCGCACAACTGGTTCTCGTCGGCGACGGACCCCTCTCCCGTCCCCTCAAACGGCAGGCACAAGCGCTGGGAATCGGTCATGCGGTCAAGTTTCTCGGATATCGCGAGGATGTCCCAGATCTGATTCAAGCCGCTGACGTGTGCACGCTGGCATCCCACCTCGAGGGATTGGGGAGCTCGCTGATCGATGCGATGCTCGCCGGTCGACCTGTCGTGACCAGTACCGCCGGTGGGATTCCCGAGTTGTTGGGAGACGAGACGGTGCCCGTTGCCTGGACCGTCGCGCCACAGAATCCGATCGGGTTGGCCGCGGCGCTCGTGTCGGCACTGCGATCCCCCGAGGAAGCAGCGCGCCGCGCCGCACGGGCGCGGCGGCGAGCCATGCAGTACTTTGTCGCTCCGCAGATGATCCGCCAGACGATCAAACTGTACGACCAGGCGTTGTCACAAGCCCGATGGTCCGGCGGCCGGACGAGACGGCCAGACCGGAATACGACAGCCACCTCATGGGCGTCCGGTTTCGACACCCCGTAATGAGTCCCGCTGACGAACGCAGAGATTTCAGAAGTCTTGATTTCAGAATGACAAACTCACACGCGGCGATGCCCTCCGAGGCCGACAACTCCGTTCCACCGACCGCACCGCGCGGTTTAACGATCCCCGGTCTGCACGCCCAATTGGCGCCGCTGGTCGTCGCCCAGATCGAGGGAACCGAAAGCGCCCAACCGCCGCGGGTACTCGATCTGGGAGCCGGTCCGGGCGGCATGTCGTACCGGCTGCAGCAAGCGGGACTCGAGGTGGAAGCCTGCGACTTATTCCCTGAGCTATTTCAATGTCCGAACGTGGCCTGCCGACGCGCCGACGCACAGCAGCCATTGCCGTATCAAAGCGGTCGCTTCGATGCGGTCGTGGCAATCGAAGTTGTGGAACACCTGGAGAGCCAACTGGCGCTGTTTGGTGAAGTTTATCGGTTGTTGAAACCGGGTGGAAAGTTTTTCTTTACCACACCCAACATCGCTTCGCTGAAATCGAGATTGTCTTACCTGCTGACAGGTTATTTCTATTCGCACGGACCACTCGACCCTGATGTAGACGACCCCGTCAGCCAACATATTGGACCCACAACGCCTGATCGCTATCGCTTTTTGCTGGCGCGATCCGGCCTAAAACTGAAACACTTGACCACCGACCGATTCCAGCGATCCTCGCTGGGTTTGGCCTGGCTGGTACCGCTGATTTGGACCCTCACTCGCCTCAAGTTCTCCTCCACACCGGGAACCCAAATGGAGAATGCGCCGGGTACCTTGTTCGGTCGGACGCTGGTCGGAGTGGCCCAAAAAGGGCCTGAGCACCTGCGGCGGGCCGCCTAACAAGAACCGACATTTTCCCTCGCGATCGCCTTTTTCCCACCCGCTCACGCTGTCTGGAAACACCACACAGCAAACGCCAACCCGCCCCGAAACACAACGAAATCGATGCCTGTAACTCCGGGTCATGCGCTGCTTCGTTTCTGCCGTTTACGGCTGGGGCTGAAGCCGTTTGTCGATTACGCCCAGTCGCGGCGATGTCTCAACGGCATCGCACAATTGCCGATCGGTACCGTGTTTGATGTGGGGGCACACGTTGGCAAGATGACCCGCCGTTATCGGAAGTTGTTTCCAAACGCCAATATCTACTGTTTCGAGCCGCTCCCCGATTGCTATCGGCGTCTGCAGCGATGGGCCAATCGGCAGGGAGACCGAGTCCAGGCGTTCAACATGGCGCTCGGCAACGCATCCGGGCAGGTCGATTTCTTCTGGAATCAATCGCACCCAGGAGGGTCCAGCCTCCGCGCACCGGAGACCCCCCACAACCGCGAAACACACGTCTCGCTTACTACTCGCATGGAGAAACTGGACGATGTCGTCGCGTCGCTGACGCTGCGTGGAGAGATTCTCATCAAGCTCGATGTCGAGGGCGCCGAACTGGAAGTCCTCGAGGGCGCTCGCAATCTGCTCGGTCAGGCTTCCGCGATTATTCTCGAAGCGGCGATCGGAGAGGAGCGATCGAGGCCACATTTTCACGATCTGTTGCAGACGCTGGAACCACGCGGGTTCTTGTACCGAGGAAATCTGGGAAGCGCTTACGTCGACGGTGTACCCCGTTTGGTCGATGCCGTCTTCATCAAACCGCCCAGTCTGCGGAGGATCGCCGCCTGATGCACCCACTCACTGTCCTGATCCCCTGCAAAGATGAACTTCAAAATATCGAGGAATGTCTCGCATCGGTGCGACCACTGGCCGATGAGATCCTGATTGCCGATTCCGGTTCCGAGGACGGCACACTCGATGCCATCCACCGGCAATCCGATTGTCGACTCATCCAGCGACAGTACGTCCACTCCGGAGATTTCAAGAACTGGGCGATTCCCCAAGCAACCCATGAGTGGGTGTTACTGGTCGACGCCGACGAACGAATTACGCCGGCACTGATCGCCGAGATCCGGCAGCGACTCTCCGCTACGGAGGGGACCGACGGGTATTGGTTACCGCGCGAAAACTACTTTCTGGGGAAGCGGATTCGTTATAGCGGATGGCAATCGGATTGTTGTCTGCGACTGTTCCGCCGAGATCAGGCACGTTACGTGGGGGATACCGACCACGCCGAAGTCCGCATTGCGTCGGGTCGCGTCGGCCGACTCAAGTCTCCTTTGCGACATGACACCTACGCAGATTACGATTCGTTTTTTCGGAAACTCAACCGCTACACCACGCACCAGGCGCAAATCTGGTACGCAGCGGGGCGGCGCCCGACGTTCGCCGAACTCCTCTTCAGCGGTCCTTTGCGATTCTTGCATGCGTACCTTCTGCGAGGCGGATTCCTGGACGGCAAAGCCGGATTGCAAGTCTGTGCTCTGACCGGGTTCTATTCCTTCATGAAGCGCGCCCGGCTGTGGGAACAATACCGTGCAGCGCACGCGCGCCGGCCGCAGAAAGCTCCTCATCCGGTCCGCGCCGCATGAGCTACCGAGAAACCGACCCAACAGCTCGCTCGATGCGTATCGCGATTTTTCTACCCAGCTGGATCGGCGACGCGGCCATGGCCACACCCGCGCTGCGCGCGGTGCGACAGCACTACGGATCCCAGGCTCAGCTCATCGGTGTCGCTCGAACCTACGTCGAATCCGTGCTAGCAGGCAACCAGCACCTCGATGATTGGATCTCGTACCAGCCGCATCTGCGCGGACGGTGGTCGCTCGTCAAACGACTGCGCAGAACCAAGATCGATTTGGCACTGTTGCTGAGCAATTCTCTCTCGACTGCGTTGCTCGCCTGGTGTAGCGGTGCCCACCGACGCATCGGCTTTGCCCGGCATTGGCGGAGTCCTCTGCTGACCGACCGTTTGCACGCACCGCGACTGGGCCACACCTACCAACCGCGGTCCGCGGTCGATCACTACTTGGACGTGGCCCGGGCGGTCGGTTGCCCGATCAAGTCCCGCCGGTTAGAGCTGACCACCACGCCCCGCGATGAGCGTCTGGCAGATCAGGTCTGGCAACACCCGGGATTAAGGACCGCGGCGCAAGTCGTCGTTCTCAACACTGGCAGCGCCAACGGTTCAGCCAAATCGTGGCCACTCATGTCCTTTGCAGAGTTGGCGGTGAAGCTCGTCCGGCAACGGAACGTGGCGTGCCTGGTCATTTGCGGTCCTGGTGAACGAGTGGCGGCGGCGGAGGTGGTCCAGCGCGCCGCACACCCGCGCGTCACCGGGCTCGATCGATGGCCGCTGGGAATCGGACTGAGCAAAGCCTGCATTCGCCGCGGTGATTGCGTGGTGACTACCGACAGCGGGCCACGGCACCTGGCCGCCGCGTTTGGGGTACCCAGTATCGCCCTGTTCGGACCCACTGATCCGCGCTGGAGTCACAACTACCACGACCGTGAGACGATTCTCTCGGAACACCCGGATTGTGGACCGTGCGGTCAATCACGGTGCCCGCTGCACCATCATCGCTGCATGCGCGATTTGAGTGTCGATCGGGTGCTCAACGCGACCCTACACCAACTCGACCAAGTGCGTCGTCGTCGCAGCGCCTGACCGAGGACCGACCGCACGAGCCCCGCACCACGGTGGGAACGGATTCGTCACCGAAACAAAAAAGACCGAGACCGGATGGGCGGCGTGTGGATCAATCCACGTCGATCGAGTTGACGACTTGCCAGCCGGACGAGAGCGACCGAATCGCCTCTTGCGCCAGTTGCTTGTGATAGAAAGAACTGACCCGCCCGTGAATCCAGAGCACCTCTCCTTCACACTCGACCCGCAATTCGCGCAGCGCAAAAATGGGACTGGACTTTAGCGCCCGTTGCGCCCGTTCCACAACTTCCGACGCTGGCTCAGAAACCACCGGAACAGATCTCCTTCCCTGACGAGAAAACGACTCTGCGCGTCGCTCGAGCGACCGGCCGCCAAACGGCGATCTTGTCACCATCGTCGCCCGCCAGGCACCAACCTCAACCGGGCCCGGGGCAGCGCACGCACGCCTCCATGCTCAACATAAATGTACGAGGGATCCCGAAAAAATGTCAAGCGTTAATCTCGAACCCCACACCCGATGACATTTTCGCTGACATTCAAACCGCGACTGTCGAGCCTCCGCTCGGTTTCTACCGGTCTGTGCGTCACACCGCGGTACGGTAGCGCACGGGCGGCGAGGGGCGACTGGAAAGGTCGTCTACAACTCCAAATACTCTTCGAGTGCCTCGCGCATCACCGCTGCATCGGCATCGATATCGGTCCACACGTGAAAACCGATCACGCCTTGGTTCACCAGCATTCCCAACCCGTCGATCGTGCGGCAGCCACAGTCGCTTGCCTCGCGGAGAAAACGGGTTTGCGGTGGATTGAAAACGACGTCGGCGACGACGGTATCGGTCGTCAGCGTGTCGACGTCCACGGGAACCCGCGCCTCGAGATCACCTAAACCGATCGATGTGGCATTGATGACCAGGTCGGTACCTTCGGGAATCTGGTAGTCACCTTCCCAAACAACAAGCTCCGCGGTGACCTCCACCTTGGTGCTTAAAAGATCGACGAGGTCTCGACCGCGCTGCTCCGACCGATTGACGAGGGTGATGCGATCCGCTCCCGCGAGGCCGAGTTCGACCGCGATCGCTCGCGCTGCGCCGCCGGCTCCGAACATAACAACCTGTTTTCCGTCGGGATCGGTCTGTTCTCGCAACGACTGAACAAAGCCCTTGCCATCCGTATTTTCACCCAGCAACTGGTCTCCTTCGCGGTTAATACAGTTGACCGCACCCATCAACTCCGCGGCTTGACTGAGACCGTCTAGGTGTTCAATCACGCTCACCTTATGGGGAATGGTGATATTCCCGCCCCTAAAACCCAAAGCCCGCATCCCGGCAATGGCCGCCGCCAGATCGTGGGGGGCAACTTCCAGCGTGAGGTAGCGCCAATCCAGTCCCGCCGCCGTAAAGGCGCGTTCGATCATGAACTGGGTGGGATTTCCGGCGACAGGCTGGCCCAAACAACAGACAATCGGCTGCAAATGTGAATCCGGCACGCGTTCTTCTCCACCCCAAGATGTAGTCGGTTCAGTGCTCGGCCGACGGTGACGGACCGTACGTTGACACCCGCTGTGTACCGGCTGGCTGGCTGGCATCGACAGGGGGTCGCGACTCGGATTGGCACCTCTCCAAGGCGCGGAAATCGGCGGCCTGGAGATCACCTCTCCCGCGCGCCCTAGCGGCGGAAAGCAAGTCCGTACAAGCAATCAAAGTTGACATGAGTCTCGGATCTCGCACGGCGGACGAGTGTGATCTGCGGGCCGCTTCATCCGTCGCGAAATTGACCTACGACCAGTGTGATATTC
This sequence comes from Planctomycetaceae bacterium, assembly GCA_002702965.1. Classification (GTDB taxonomy): domain Bacteria; phylum Planctomycetota; class Planctomycetia; order Pirellulales; family Pirellulaceae; genus UBA9264. The sequence goes on along the minus strand of PADE01000205.1, from coordinate 5,004 downwards.
TGTCCACCAAAACCAAAACTGTTGTTCAAGGCGATGTCGCAGGTTGCTTCGCGGGATGCGTTGGGAATGTAGTCCAGGTCGCATTCAGGATCCGGATGTTCGTAGTTGATCGTGGGTGGCAAAACGTTATCACGAATGGCCATCAGACAGACAATCAACTCGGTCACACCGGCGGCGGCGATTAAATGCCCCATCATACTCTTGGTGCTGGAAACGGGTGTCTCAAGAGCGCGTTCGCCAAACACCTCTCGACAAGCGAGCGACTCGACTCGGTCATTGACCGTGGTGCTGGTACCGTGGGCATTGACATAATCGACCTGAGCCGGATCGATCCCAGCATCGGAGATTGCTAATTGCATGCAACGGATCGCACCGCGCCCGGCCGGGTGAATATCGGTCACACGATAAGCGTCTGCGGTCGCGCCGTATCCCAGAATTTCTCCGAAAATCTCAGCGCCGCGGCGCCGCGCGTGATCGAGCGACTCCAACACGACGATCCCGCTCCCCTCTCCCAACACAAAACCGTCGCGTTGGAGATCGAAAGGACGCGACGCCCGTGTCGGTTCTTCGTTACGCGTCGATAGCGCGGTGAGCAGATTGAATCCAGTGATTCCAAACGGATGGATCATGCTGTGGGCGCCGCCCGAGATCATTACGTCCGCATCACCGCGGCGGATAGTTTCGGTCGCTTCCCCGATCGCCTGGCTGCTGGCGGCGCAAGCGGTCAGACAATTGGCTTGCGGTCCCTGGGCATTGAACATACTGGAAAGGTAGCCGACCGGCATATTTGGCTCCTGTTCCAATTCACCGATCGGATCAAGGGTTTCCAGACCCACTTTGGCGAACCGTGACAAGTCGAGCTCACCGTCTTCCAATCCCGCGGCTACCATTCGCGAAAACGATTCGAAATTCTGGTTGCCCTCCCCGGCGCCCAGGTAGACACCCAGACGGGTGGGGTCCAGATCGATGTCCAGAATCCCCGAGCGTTCGACCGCCTTGCGCGCCGCGCTGGCCGCAAAACAAGTGTGCCGAGCGCGGCGCTTCCAGAAAGTCGCGTCCCCGCCTAACTCGAGCCCCTCGGAATCCTTGATTTCCGCCGATATTCTGGTCGGAAATCGACTGGCATCAAAAATGGTCGTATAACCAACGCCCGAGTGTCCCTGTTTGAGACTTTCCCAGACTTGATCGACTTCCAGTCCCAACGGATTCACCACTCCCAGACCGGTAATAACGACTCGATTTCTCATTGCAATCTGGTTTCAGCCGGCAGTGGACAGAGGCGGGATCATAAAAGGGGACCACTCGACACCCGGTCGTCTTCCGAGAACCAGTCGATCGATGTCTACCCGCGTTGTGCGGGATTCACCTAAGACGAGAATCGGAAAACGGTGGGCCAGGCTTGATCGATTGGGGTCATCGATGCCGAACTACCCTTGGGAGCTAGCGTCGGAGAAGCGGCCCCGTACGGGAGGATTTCAGGCGAGTGCTAGAGTTTAGCCGGTCTTCGTCGTCCGCGGTATAGCGACTCATCGGTAGAACCAGAGTCTCTCCCGCTTGGAATCGGGGCGACGGAGGCCGCTTAGCCGCCATGCAGCTGTTGCTGGAGTACGTCCACAGCCAATTCCAACGCGGCGGGCAGCTGTTCGGGACGCCGCCCGCCGGCCTGAGCCAAATCGGGCTTCCCACCACCTCCGCCGCCGACAACCTGGGCCACCGCGGCGACCCACTTTCCTGCGTGGGCTCCCCGATCTGTCAATTCCCCACTCAAGCCGGCCACCAACACCACTTTGTCGTCACCGCTGGAAGCCGCCAGCAACACGGCAATTGGCGCCGCCTGTTGGCGCAGGCGATCGATCAGGTGGCGCATCAGATTGGGATTCGCACCCGGGACTTCGGCAATCACCAGTTGGCATTCGTCGAGCCGAGTCGCCTGTTCGAGAAGTCGATCGACTGACACATCGCCTGAGGTAACCAGCTGTTGCCGTTGCTGCTCCAGGCTCTCGACTTCCGCCTGCAGAGAACGCACGCGTGTGGGTACCTCAAACAAGGCCACATTCAGCGTCCGAGCGGTTTGCCGCAGCGCCTGTTTGACCTCCGCATAGGTCGGTCTCGATCCGCTCGGCGCGGCCGCCGCGTCGGAAGCAGATTCCGTGCGCTGGCCTCCGCCGGACAGCTCTTTCTTTAATTCCCGCACCGATCGCGCCAAGTCCGCTGCTGCGCTCGGTGCTTGAAGCGGGCCAACCTGCAACAACTGGGCCGCTTCCTCAAGCGTCGCTCGAGTCCGCTCCGCATGTTCGCGGGCCTTGTCACCGGTCAACGCGACCACCCGGCGCACCCCGGAAGAGACAGCCTCCTCGGCGGTGATCTCAAAGGCGCCCACGTCGCGCGTGTTGTCGAGGTGTGTTCCGCCACAGAGCTCCTTGCTGAAGTCGCCCATCGAAACCATCCGAACCGGGTCGGGATACTTTTCCCCGAACAACATCATGGCGCCTGCCCGACGGGCTTCAGCGAGCGGTACGGTGGTGGCGGTGATCGGCGCCGCCGCTTCGATGCAGGCCACCGCGGCCGCCTCGATCTCCGCCAGTTGCTCGGCCGGGATCGATGCCAAATTGGTGAAATCGAAACGCAACCAGTCACCGTCGACCTTGGAGCCCTGCTGCTGGGCGTGACTTCCGAGATTCTGTTGCAAGGCATGGTGCAGGATGTGGGTGGCCGAATGCGCTCGCCGGATTGCTAGGCGCCGTTCTGCGTCGACCACCGCTAGGACGCGATTTCCGGTGCGCAACTCACCCTCTAGCAAGTAACCACGGTGCAGTAGTAAATCACCCTCGCGATCGGTGTCAGTGACGACAAAACGGACGCCATCCGTAGAGATCTCACCGGTGTCCCCCACCTGCCCACCCGCTTCTCCGTAAAACGGCGTCCGGTCGAGCACCAGTCGAACCGCAGCTTCCGGACCCGGTGCACTCCATCGGTCGAGCAGCTGTTCTCCGGCGATGATGAACTTCAATTCGGCATCGGTCTGGGCGGTCTGGTATCCCAAGAACTCCACCGAGTGCAACACCTGTTTGATCGTGGCCTCCGGACCTTTGACGTCCATTACCGAATGAGACAGCCGCCCAGAGGCTTCGCCGTGGGCTTCCATGGCACTCTGAAAACCCTCCCAATCAAAGGCCAGTTGCTGTTCGGCCGCCAGCGCTTCAAAGACCTCGGGCGGAACTCCGTAGGTCTGGTACAAATCGGCGGCGGCGGCCCCGTCGACCGTATTGCGATGATCGGACCTGAGTTGAGCAAACAGGTGCTCGATCCGCGCCAACCCGTCGTCGAGCGTTCCCAGAAAACTGGTCTCCTCGTTCTTGATCACATCGGCAACCCGTCCTGTCGTTTCGCCCACGTCGGGATACGGCCCTTTCATCACCTCCACGACCGCCGGGACCAGCTGATACAAGAACGCTTCTCGCAAACCCAGTTGATGACCATCCAACACCGCGCGGCGCAACAGGCGGCGAATCACGTACTTCTCTTTTTGCGGCCCAGGGTAGACATTTTCGTGAATCGCCATCGCGCACGCGCGCACATGATCGGCAATCCGCCGCAAGCGCCGTCCTGCATCGCTGTCCGGTTGATAGGCGACTTGGCAAACGTCGGACACCGCTTCGACAAGGGGACGCAATGTATCGATATGGAAGTTCGTATCGACCCCCTGCAGCGTCGCGACCGTGCGCTCCAAACCCATTCCGGTGTCGATGTTCTTGCTGGGTAACGGCCGCAGATTGTCGGGTGGACTACCCACGCGATTGAACTGAGTGAACACCAGATTCCAGATCTCGACCTCCTGGCCTCCGCCGGGCGGATGGTAGAAGATCTCGCTACAGGGACCGCAGACTCCGTCGGGACCCTCGGTTGGAGCCCCGGCCGGCCAAAAATTGTCGTACTCATCCATCCGCTCGACGCGATCGGAGGAAAGACCGATATCTTGCTGCCAGATGTCGGCAGCCTCATCGTCGTCGAGGTAGATCGACACGCTGAATCGATCGGCGTCGATCCCCAGCCAGCGCGAACTGGTCAGGAACTCCCAGGCCCAGTGGATAGCATCCCGCTTGAAGTAATCGCCAAAACTGAAATTCCCCAACATCTCGAAGAATGTCTGGTGGTAAGCGGTGCGACCGACGTTGTCGATGTCCCCGGTTCGCAAGCACTTCTGGCATGTCGTGGCGCGCGCAAAATCGAGTTTGACTTTGCCCAGAAAATGGTCCTTGAATTGGTTCATGCCCGCCGGTGTAAAAAGCACCGAGGGGTCCCAGGTCGGAACCAAGACATCGCTGGGACAGCGCTTGTGACCCTTGCTCTCGAAGAACGACAAGTACATTTCGCGTAGTTCGTCTGTCTTCATTTTTGGCAACTGCGGAGTGATGAAATGCGCTGCGCCGGCCGTTCACAAAGACCGGAGGATCGACACCGTAGGACACCCAGACGATCGCACAGAAGACACACACAGCCGGAACTGGCCGGCGATCGGCGCCAGCCACGGAGAAAGAAGCTGAAAGCGCCAGGCGGAGAAGGCGCAAATCGCCTTCTCCAGGGGAACCGGCCCCACACCGTGAATCGTGGGCAAGCGACCATGATAGTCACTGTTTAAAGGCCGGACTACGGGTAGGCGGGCGGTACGCTGGCGCGCGTGTCGTCTGTGGTGATATGCGCTGGGTTCGTGGCAACCGGTTCCCGTTTCGACGTCACCCGCAGGGCGCGCCGTTACACAGCGCCGTAATATAGCGCCGCGCGATTATTCAGAAGGATCGGGGTCAGCAGTGGGCGGCGCGGTCGACTCCGGAGGCGGTTCTGGCAAACTGGCCGGCAACTCATCGACGCTGCTGGTGATCTCCTGGATTCCGGTCGACAGCGCGCTGCCGATGCTCGCCAGCCCCTGCTGGATTCCCTGGACTTGTTGGATTAACTCGTCCAGCCGGGCCTGTGAGGCTTCCGAGAATTCGGTCGTCGCCGTGG
>PADE01000204.1 GCA_002702965.1 Planctomycetaceae bacterium | reverse complement strand
AAAGAGGGAACGCCGCTTCGCTTGTTCTGGCCTTCTCGGCTTCGGACGCGACTTCACCTGGATTCGTCAACGGCCGACCGTCGACTGGCCACGGACGAACGTACGAATCTGTTTGCCAGACATCCAATCCACGATGCAGCCACCGTTACAACCGGCAACCAATATTTTCTCGTCGCTCGACAAGGCGAACCGTGTTGGATTGTACTCTGGATGATTGCGTGACTTGCCAAAGCGCGCATAGAACGTGCGGAAAGAAGCATCTTCAAACAACCAGTGTGCAGTCTGTTTCAACGTGGCAAAATCAAACCTGTACAGATCGCAACTCGATACAGTGCCGTTTGTCGAAAACTTGAACCCCGAAGGCGTCGACCGGTCATATACCCAGGAGCGGCCATTGGCCGGTTGCGCAGCAAGGACCAGCGTGTTTCCTTGGTCGCAAAAGAAGGGATAAACCGCCAAACGCGTGTCGATGCGCAACCGTCTGTTTGCTTTTGGTTTTTCCGTACTCCAGATCTTCGCGACACCATCGACGTGCCCGGTAACAATCTGTCGCCCGGATGGAGAAATCGCGATGGCCATTGCCGAACGGATCGATTCGTCGTTCAGAATGAAGCGTGGCTTCTCTCGTTCCGGTGAAAAAAAGGCAAGCCCCGTTGGGATACCCTTGCGTTTGGTCCAATAGTAACACAAGGCGGCAACCGTCTTTCCATCTGCCGAAAATGCGTAGGCCCACGCGCCGGGAACCTTGACGGTTCGGCGGACCTTCAGCGTTTTCAAATCGAACACCGTCGTCCCGGAACCGGACACGACCATCAAGTCTTCCGTCGGCGAGAAAGCAAACGACACTCGACTTCCTCCCCATCGCTTTACCACCTCGCCCGTGGTGAGATCGACTAACACTGTGTTATTGGCTTCGATCGAGTCACCCGGGGTGTAGACGCGGGAATAGGCCAGGTAGCGACCGTCACGCGAAAAGCCGAGCTTGATTACGTCCCCGAATTCGCCGCGTGCGAAGACGAACTTGCCAGTTTCTCGTTCCCAGACAAAAACACCTCCACCGTTCGGGTTCTGCGGGAAACGGCGTTTGAGCGGGCCACCGAACCCCGCGGCGACGTATGTTCCATCCGCAGAGATGGCAACTGATTGGGCGTTGTCCCAATTCTCCGTTGCCCGGATATTCTCCGTTGCCCGGATGATGAGCGGCCCTTCAGTCGGCGGCGGCGGCTGCGAAGCTAGTAGGACGGCCACAACAATCGATGACGCAGTCATGACGCTTTCCAAACAACGAGAATTGCATCCACTGGTTCTTCCTAGCCGACGAGCTTTTCTGGCCGCCACGACCTGTCGAACTGGATCAACTCACCGAAGGGAAAACCCCGTGCAGTGCAAGGGGTTGCGGAGTATTACGAACTGGTGTCAGTTCGCCAAGTAGCGGAGGAGGGACTCGAACCCCCGACACGCGGATTATGATTCCGCTGCTCTAACCAACTGAGCTACTCCGCCAGCATGTGGTGGGGACGTCGGTGGGTCACCGGCAACCGCGCTAACGGCGCCCCGAGGGGCGACCGGTGACATCGCGACTTAGCCTATCGGGTTTTCCCGAACTGACAAGCCCCGGGCAATCTGGATTGCCTGTCGCACTTGAAACCGCGGCTCACCGGTCGTTGCGACGCAGATCCTGCTTGAGGTAATGCACCACAAACAGGGCCTCCGACGGCATATCCTTGCCGTCGCCTAAAGGAATGCCCGGTTGCAGAGGAATCCGGGCAGGCTGGCCCTCAGCACTCTCCATTGGCAACAGTGCCGATTGCGAAAAGATACGCGCTGAACGCGTCAGCAGCAGCGTGTCAAATGCCAGACGGCGCGCCTGGCCCAAACGCTCGAGAAGCCGTTGAGGCTGAACCGATTGCACCAAACGTTGATGTGCAATTGTCGCCGGATCCTTCGGTTCCATCGCGACCGACATGCGGATCGCCGCTACTTCGCGATTCTTCGACTTCAGCGTTTGATAAGCACGTTCGATGGCACCCGCGGTGGCCGCGGCGTAGATCAAACGGATCTCGTCTTCGGATTGCGTCCGTTTTCTTGCATCGAGCGTGGCCGGATCGAGCGCTCGTGCGCCGTTGAGGAATTTACTCTCCAGCAGAGCTTTTCCGAGCTGTTGACTCACCTTGATGTCATGATCGACAAGCGCGATACCGCTGTTGGCGAGAGCCTGTTCGATCACTTTTTGATGAACACCTTCTGGGGTGACGGCAATCTCGTAGACCAGCAGTAACCAGGACTTGTTCTCCGACACCGCNGCCCCACCCACCGGTTGCTTGACGCGATGCAGACCGTCACCGCCAGCGGCCTCCCCACCGGCCGTACGCGGTCTGTCCAGTCCCGGCGACCCATCCTCACCGGCAGGCGCTACGAGCGGGTCCACCTCGAAGTACTGCAAATCGGCATCGCCGCCTTTCTCCGCTACGCGCAGGTCAACTCCCCAGCCGAGCCATACAGCAAACACTAGGCTGGCAGCGAGGGCCAGCGCNCGACCAGCGACCCGGGAGACCATCCAGCGACCGGAGCGAGGTTCCAGGAGCCGATCAACCGGCGCTGGCGGTATGTCGGGGCCGGCCGCACGGAGCCGCGCCTCGGTCGAAACGCGACCTGAAAAGTCGGTGGGTAAACGGAAGGAGGGGAGCTGTTGCAGATGTTCGCGAACCGACCGATTCCCGCTCTGGACCTGCTGGCCGTCGAGGTCAGTGGCGAGCAGCTTCTCAACGGCAATGTGCTCCTCCGGCGGCAGTTGTCCGTCGAAATAAGCGGTCAGCCGTTCTTCGGAAATGTCCGGGTGGTTGGTCATGCAAACCGACAGATCGTGTTAAACCAAGAAAACCAATGAAGCGCCACGCGAGTGGAAAATCGCCCCCCCCCCGATAGGACTGATTTTCGGGATTCGTCTCCGAGGCGCTCAGTTCATCTTTGTGCAGACCCCGATCGATGTCAAACCTTTTGCGCGCCGGCACTGGCGATCCCCGATCCTCGTCAAGGATCCGAATCCAACGCAGCGCCGCGGTGTGAGTCAACCGTCGCAAAAACGGGCCACGCGAGACTCTAGTCATCTTTTGCAACCAACGGTAGATCAGTCACCCGGTCGGCTCGGGCCCAGGCCCCGACCAGCAACCCAGGGTTCGCGNAATCGATGACTTTACGCCAGCTCCGCGCGGATCAAACGGTAAGCCCCGAGACAAACACCCAATCACTACGACGTTGCAGATGACAACCATCGTAACCGGCCTTCGGAACTGCCCTTCACGTTGTTTGTTCGCGCGCGGCGCGAACCATCGAGGCTATCACCGCTGGAGGTATCGGCGTAGCTTGCGCGGGCCGGCGGTCGGAGTATCGACACGGCGGTCCCGTGACCAACTAAGCGCGCGGTTGTGTACGGGGAACAAAAATCGTACTGCAGAGGGCGACTGATCGATAAAAGACAACGGCCTCCAGTCTCGACCGCGTGCCTGGTGAGACCACCACGTCGCATCACCAATAATGAACGCCGCCCGGGCGTTGAAAAAGAGCGGCGAACGCCGCCCCTTAGATTCCTCGCAGGACGACGTCTGCCACCTCGAGATTAGCGAGCGTGATCAAACCGGTAGATGCCACGGCCGTCGTTACTGACCACCATGAAATAGACCTCGCCCGTCTCATCTTCACCAAACGAGATGACCGGTTTACGGTCGGAATGTAGCCCGTAGTTCGCAATCACACGTTTCCCTTTGCGGTCATACTCCAGCGCCCACAAGCGACCGCTGACGTAATCCGCGTACAGGAACTTACCCTGTAATTGGGGAAGTCGCTTTCCGCGATATACGTATCCACCGGTAATCGACTTACCGATCTCGTGGTCGTATTCCCAGATCGGATCCTCGAGCTTCTTGTTTGGCACGCTTCCGCGGGATCCAAACGTGTGGGTGCCCTCGCGCAGATTCCAGCCGTAATTGCCGCCCCGTTTGACGAGATTAATCTCCTCCCAGAGATCCTGTCCCACATCGGTGACCCACAGATCGCCGGTCTGACGATCAAATCCCAAACGCCATACATTGCGGAGTCCGTAAGCCCAGATTTCACCCCGCGCACCCTGTTTCGTGTTGACAAAGGGGTTGTCGTCGGGAATCGCATAGTTCTTTCCCGGGTCCTTACGGTCCACGTCGATCCTCAGAATCGACCCCAGCAACACGTTGAGATTCTGCCCGTTGCGATGCGGGTCGTTTCCGGCTCCACCATCTCCCAGGCCAATGTACAAGCGGCCGTCAGGACCGAAGGCGATCGTACCACCATTGTGGTTCCAATACGGCTGCTTGATGCGCAACAGCTCTTCTTCAAACTTGGGATCCGCCTGATCCGGATTGGATTGAGAAGCGCGAAAACGCGAGATGACCGACGTCTGCTTGGCGTCCCGCGTCGTGTAGTAGGCAAAAAATTCACCGTTGTCTTTGTAATTCGGGTGAAAAGCGATTCCCAGAAACCCCTCTTCGTTTTGCCGGTCGCTATAACGGACCTTTTTCGAGAGATCAAGAAAAATCCGCGTCTGAGTCGCCCCTTGGTCGTTCCGAAAGGTGTGAATCACCCCGCGCTGTGTGGCAACAAACACTCGGTTGCTGCCGTCTCCGGCGTGGGTCAGCGCGATCGGGCGCAGCGGCTGCAAACGCCCCTCATCGCTCTCGGCTTGCCAGCCGCTCCACTGGAGATCGGGAAAAGCGACAACCGGTTTGTAAGCCAGTTTGCCATCGACGGGATCAAGCCGATCGGTGTTGCCATCCAGTTTCCGGATCTTGATATTGCGAAACGCGACGGGGTTCCCGTGATCCTGAAGACAGATATGACCCTTGGTCGCCTCACCAAAACCAGTGAATTTTGCGAACTTACTGGCCGCCACTCGTTTCTTCCAATCCGCGTTTCCCTTGACATAACGCGCATAGCGTACGCCGTTCATGTGCGTCGAGCATTGCTCGGGTGTGATACGGACACGTAATTGGTTCCACTCTCCAACCGGTCGTGTCGCATCGACGCTGGCTGGATAAAGCTGATAAAGCCACCCGCATTTCTGTGGATCATGGCCATCGACATTATCCTGAATCTGAATCTCGGGTCCTGAGAATGCGGGACCTACTTTGTCCGATTCCAATACGTGGTACATCAAGCCGCTGTTTCCGCCGCGGGAAATTCTGAACTCCAGCGATAACTCAAAGCTGTCGTACTGCTCGACACTGATGATATCCCCGGCACCCTTGGCGACCCGTGCCAACGCCCCATCCACCACTTTCCAACCGTCGCTGATCGTATCGGACCTGTAGTTGCGCCAATGCGCCACTGTCTTGCCGTCGAACAACAGTTGCCAACCGGCGAGTTTCTCCGCCGCGGTCAACGCATTCGAGTCGGCGGCGCGCGCAGCAGCCATGCAACCAAACAGACAGATCCCCAGACCGCTCGCGAGAAACTTCAGATGTGTGTTGTGCATGATAAGTTAATATCTCCGGTAAATAGGTGATTCACATTAGCTTTTCGGACCCGCCGTCTGTGGTGTCAGCCCAGCCGAATCGTCCTCCGCAAGCCAGTTCCGCTCACCGCGTAGTGCGTAGCAGTCTGATCGGATCGGTCGGATCACCGCACACCTGTTTACGGCGCCAGCTTCTTCAACTCAACGCGACGGAACTCGATTGGGTGACTCTCCGATTGCAGGCAGATATAACCTCGCTTGAGCAGTTTGCCGCCCTGCTCCGCAAGTTCACGCGCATGTTCATCGCGCAGATCGAGTTGCGGCTGTTCGTAGTGCAGCACGGTCTTCCCATCAACGATGTGCTTGATGGAACTCCCGCCACGCACTTCGATTTCAACGGTCACCCAGTTTTCGAGGTGATAAGTCTTCGATCGTGAATTGGTACAGTGGCGGGTCACTAATTTACCATCCATTACGACGTTGGTACCGGGCGTGCACAGGTTCGCCGTCGGCCGGGTCTGTGAACCGTTGCCCCCCAACAATTGAACTTCGATCGATGCGGGAAAGTCCTGGTCTTTCCCCATCGATTCGGGCGCTTCGCTGTGGATCATGACACCACTATTACGAACCGCCCAGCCCGGACCTCCGGGGACCTGTTTACCGACGAACCGGTATTCGACACGGAGACGATAATGCGTAAACGGCGCCCGATAGAACAGATGTCCGAATTTGCGATCAAAACGGTCGTAGCCGTCGTACACCACCTTCAGCAGCCCATCTTCGACGCGAAACGTGTTGTGGTAATTATCGCTCAGTGGGCGGCCCGCGATCTTCGGCTTCCAGCCATCCAGATTCTTTCCGTTAAACAGAGCGATCCACTCCTCGGGCTGATCGTCGCCCTTGCTATCTTCAGCGACGAGATNGCCACCGCGCAAGCCAAACACAGCCACGCAAACAACTGAGAAGCACGTCTTCTGATTGATCTTGAACATGGCGTCATTCAATCCACAAATGGGAACAGGAGATCTCGAACTCGGTCACCCAGGCCAACCTATGTTTCGCCAATGAAATGACCCGAGCATTACATGAGCGCCCGCGCAATGTAGCCGATCACCTCGTCGAATGCCCCCAAACTACCACAAAACGTGCGCTGCGTGACCACCCGCCCCGTCGCCCGTGTTCCGCGGGTCACTGGCTTCAGAACACAACGTAAGCCGGCATCCTCATGTCTTGCTGTCACAACGCGTGGTGACGTGGCCACCTCCCGGCTCATTCCTAACGGTTTCCCCCCTTGGACTTGCCCATCCTCGCAATATCCTGTTCCAGGTGTCGCATAAACCCAGCCAGCTTGTTGACCGAGTAAGCATCGTTTAGCTGTTTCTTGTCATCCATGACTTTGTCCAATTCGTTGTCATCCAACCAGATTCCCTGGCACGTCTGACAGCGATCGATCTTGACCGGGACGACATACGAGAAGTGATGCTGCTGCAGGCGACCATCGTCGCTGGCGCACCGCGGACAGCGCATGTACCCGTCGGTCTCGCCTTCTCGATATTCTGGGTTGCGACCGAACTCGCGTTCCAGCTGCTCTTCGATCTCTCCCAGATCCAGCTTGCGGATCACTTCTAGTTCGCGTTCGTCGAACCAGATTCCATCACACTGGTGACACTTGTCCAATTCAACGCCGGCTACTGAAACCGAAGCCAGTTCGGTCCCGTCACGTGGACACTTCATCCTTTGATCTCCTGTCAATTCGGACACCAGGAGGGCGCATTTCTTGTACGGGTTCACCCAAATCTGAATAGAAACCACTTGGTGACCCGTTATGCACCCCCTCTCTATTCTTGTGCAGACTGGTAGTTTACGGGAAAGAGACTCCCGGACGCAAAACGGTGCGACACGGCGTCTCCCGTTGTCCCGAGGAGCCACCACAATGATCGATCAAGACGTCTTTTGCGTTTCCGTGATCAGACTGGTGGTNATCGCTTCAAACACAAGCTCCAGTTCGGAGAATTCGCGATCTTCCGCCTGACACAAAAGCAGGCAAGACCGGTTGCCTAGTGAAAAGCCCCGGGTCCGCGCGACCACGAGCATATCGAGGCAAAAGAAATGGAGGTTGTAGCCCGTCGCCTCAACACCCACCACCGGCTGACAGACCGCTTCGGTTTCGATCTCACCGTATTCACCACGCAGCATTTGTAACAAGTCAGCAGTGAGTTCGCCGGACTCCCGCTGGGATGGAAAGATCTGCAACATCCAGAATCCGCTGCCGGGACTTTGTGCCGACACCGTCTGAGCCGTACCCTCTGTCTCCTCTTCGACGATCCGCCAGTTTTCGGGATAACGAAATCGAATTCCCGCGTTCTCGTACAGTGGCGGTTGGCTCATCTCAAATCCCTGTCACGCGGCCGAAATGCCGGTCACTGNCACTTCCGGTCACTGCNACTTCCTGCTACTAGGGTTCGTCGCCGACATTGTGTCTGCCAAGAATTGTGTCTGCCAAGAATTGTGTCTGCCAAGAATTGTGTGTCAATCCACTCGCGCCCTAGTGGCTCAAGTTCCCGGGCTGTCCGGCACCGACCGCACAGCCAAAAGCTCCAAGTAACTACGGCGCTCCGTCGCACCGAGCGCCAGTTCAGTCGCCAAAAAATCCAGCGCATCTCTGGCCACTGCCACTTCCCCCGGATCGGCGACTATCTCCAATTCGACAAAAGTCCCCAACTCGTCGACACGGTCCAGCGCAATCGTTACCGTTTTCCCCCGGACGTTCAATGTGGCCGCTCGACGGAATTTTCGTACTTCGCCTGCCGGACGAAATCCAAGTGCTTCCAGAATCTCGGTAAATTGGGTTGCCGAGCGTTCTCCGCCCGCAAGCGGCAATTCGATTTCACGCCGCGTCTTGGTCCGCGCATCCAGCCGGGGCCCCTTGTAAGCCACGTCGACACGACGTTCCGTTCGTCGAATACGGAGCGCTTCGTCGGTGTGGCGGAAGTCTCGCTGCGGATGCGCAAAATAGAGATCGACTTGATGTTCGCGATCACCCAGTTGAACATCCCATTGCGTTAACGCCTTCAGAAAATCGGCCTCGTCGCGGATCGCGAATTTCATTTCCACCTCGATGGACATCGTCAATCCTCCAGGTGTGCCGGAGTCAGGTTTCGTCCGCCGACAGGAACGAGCGACCGACACATACCAAATATACGGTTCGGCTAGACAAACCAAGGGGCCACCCGCCACGGAATCATCGCTGGCACAAGCGCGCGGGTCATCCGCTCCGCCCGTCGTCCACACGCTCCGCGAGTTTGGCCTCCGGACACCGCCAAGAAAAAAAGCCGGCCCCTCAAAGAGGAGGCCGGCTGCAACTCGTTCGACGTGCTGTGTGTATCTCTGGAAGGCCTGTTAGTCAACGTTCCATCCGCTGGCCAATTCCTCGAGTAAATCGTCGGCAATCCACTCTTCCAGGCGGTCAGTCGCTGCGACGACCGCATCCAAGGCGCTCACATCGCTAATCGAAGCATGGCGGGCGGCCGCCAGCCAAGCGGAGACATCCTGGGAAACCTGCGGCTCGGCAACCGTCGGTACCCGCGGCTCGTCAACCGTATCGACGCGCGCCGCAGATTCAGGACGCGCCCACAGCGCATCACCGAATGTGATCGCGGTGTCGTTTCGAACAACGTCGGTAACCGAAACCTGGGCAGCTTCGCCCGCGCCGCGCGGTCCGTCGTTCAAGGCGCTGATCACCAACAGAGCGTCAACCGGTGAGACGGAACCATCGGCATTCACGTCCAAGTAAGGGGCAGCCGCGCCGGGTTCACCTTCCGCCGCCGAGGTGTTGAGCTTATTCAGATCCTTCACCACCAGCAGGGCATCGACGGGAGATCGGGAACCGTCACCATTCACGTCGATCGGATCGGCCGGGTTGGTATTGGTTGCCTCGCCTTCCCCTGCGCCACCGACGATCGTCACGCTGTCTGAGCCATAATCGATGCGATCAAACGCCACCGCCGCGGCCGGTTCAAAGGTCAAAGTATCTTGATCGGGGGCGACGTTGGCCGGATCGGCAGTGAACGTTGCCGTCCCCTCGGAAGTGGCTGTCATGCCGACGGTCAACAGCAAAAACTCGCTCGTACCGAGCGGGTTGCTGCCCGTCTGGAAACCGCCCACTTCGTCAATGATCCCCGCGGTCGAGGCGTCTGCTGCCGTACCACCGTTACACACATCGGACGGGAAGATCGCGTACGCCGTCCCGCAGGCAATATCGAAACCGCGAGCATTATTACCATCTGCGTTTACCGCCGACACGCCTCGATCGTACAGGACGTCCATGTAGGCCGCGAATACTCCCGCGTTGGTGTCATTGCGCAGGTCCTGGGCGAAGACGCGGATCTGGAACTCGTCACCTACGGAAATCGACTGGTCGCCGAGCGAGTTTCCGTTTGTGTCGGTAACATCCAACCGCAACTTGACAATGTCATTGTCGGATGACCCGTGGACCGTGACGAGGGCGGTCGCCTGTAAACCAATGGGATCTTGAATCGTATAGGAGAACTGATCGGTTACCGCCGCGCCCTGCGGTGGTGTATAGAACAGAGACGATCCGCTATTGACGATCGTCACAGCACCGCCGGCGGTGGTGGCTCCAACGGCAACAATTGTCGGCTGTCCGTTGCTGCCGGAAAGATCGTTCACAATCGGATCGAGTTGTTGCGAACCGGCCGCGAACGAGTCATCGATGGCAACCGGCGGTGTCCCCGCACCGACGATCGAAATCGACGACGATCCATAGGTAATCTGGTCTACCGAAACCGCCTGAGGCGGCTCAAAAAAGACCGAATCGAAGGCCGGGAACAGCTCGGTTGGGTCTGTCTGGAATTCAGCCTGTCCGGCGGCAATCGCCTGCATCGTGACCACAAACACCTTGGTAGGGTCGGCTCCCAGAGCGGTGGGGGACGACTGCAGGCCACCCGCGTTGTTGATCACGTTCGGCGTCGATGTGTCCGCCGAGGTCGCGTTGGGATAGAGACAGTCCGCGCAATCCGGCGAGAAGGCAACATCCAGAACCGTGACCTGCGTCGCATCGTACAACAGATCGAGATAGGCTGCACCGACACCGCGGTCATCAGCTGGTGTCCCCGCGTTGGGGTCCTCTGTTCTCAAATCGTCCGCAAACACATGGACTTGGAAAGTGTCACCGAGTTCGACGGCGTTGACGGGAGTCCCCGATTCGTTAGTGATCGCCAGCGAAAAGGCAATCACATCATCCGCACTCGAATCGTCCGAAACTTGCACACTCACCGTGGCCGTACTTAGAGCGCCTTTGGCATCGACAATCGTGTAGGTAAATTGGTCTAGATTCTCAAACCCAGCGGTCGGCGTATACACGACGGCCAGGCGGCCGGGGGGCACACTAACCACACCGTTTTCAGGCTGCGTCACCGCGTCGATTTCGATCGGTCCATCGGGGCCGGTAATATCATTTTCCAACACACTGATGACATTCGGTCCGGCGCTCACGTCCGACACAAAGTCATCGACCGCCAGCGGGTCGGCGAAGGTCGGTGTGATGCTGACCGTGACGTTCGCTGTACTGGACCCGGCAGGTGTTCCATCGCTGATCGTGTAGGAAAATGAATCGATGCCGAAAACTCCCGCGGGTGGGGTGTACGACAGCGCTGCACCGTTGTTCAGAATCTGCACTTGGGCACCCAAATTGGTGCCACTGACATTAGCGATCGAAATCCCGCCAGCAGAACTCAGCTGGTCATTGCTGAGCACGTCGAGCAAATTGCCGGTGCTATCCTGGTCAACCGTAAAGGCATCATTGGAGGCTTGCGGGCGGCTGCCCAGCACGTTGACCGCATAGTCCTCGACTTCGCCGGCGAGCGCCTGGCCGGTGGCTCCGATGCCGTTCTCGTAGCCGTAGCGGAAGCGTGCGTAGGTCAGGCCACCGTTCGCCGTTGAGGGAATTGCAAACGAAACCGAATGGCTACCTTCGGTCAGTTTCTGGTTGGCGATAATCTGCTCGCCCAGATCGTCCCAGTCGCCGTCGTTATTAAAGTCGATAAACCCTTGCAGACGACCCGGAGAGTGCCCATTGGTAGCGACCACCACCTCGACGGTGCCCAATCCACCCGAAAATAGCTGTGAGGTAAAGGTGATGCCGTCTTCGTCGTCACCATCTCCGTCGGCACCCACGGAATTGAACGAATCGGCTTCGCCGTCGAGCGCTGCACCCAGATGGAACCCGCTCAGCACGCCGTGCCGCGGCCCATCGTCACTGATCGCCACGGCGTAGGGAGTCGGAGCATCGCCCATGTCGAAGGCCTGACCGACGTTACCGAAATCAACATTCTCAAATTCCTGAAGCGTGCCCGTTCCAACCTGGCTCTGGTTCAAAAGGAACTGGTACTCACCTAATTCGGGGAAGGAAGTCGACCAACCGGGAGGCGCTTTCTCGCGTATCGAGAACAGATTCGTGTAACTGGTGAAATCAAGCTGGTAGCGGCCACGGGAATCGGTTGTGGTGGCTGGCTCNTTGAGATCGAGGAGATAATCATTGTCCAGATCAGCGTAGATCAAGATGCCGCCCAAACCACGTTCACCCAGGTCGAAGATCCCGTTGGCATCCAGATCGTGCCACTTCACGCCGCTAACAGTGACCGGTTCACCGGGGATCGGTTCCGGATCGGGGGGACCGGGAAGCTCCTCGTCGAAGCGAAATGCACCGATCTGGGTCGCCCACAACTCGTTGTCCGCTATCTGCGCGGTGAACCAGAACGTCTGGTCATCGTCCGGATCGACCGTCATGGCGCTGTAGTCACCCCAGCGATTGTCATCCGCGTCGACGTAGCCGATCCCCTGAGCCAGGAGATGCTCACCACGGGGCATCGACCCCAGCGGATCGTCGGCCAATCGCCCCATGTAACGGATGCTGGGAGAGCTGAGGAAACTCGAGACATTGTAGGCCACCGCGATGTTGCCGAATCGGTCCATCGCGGGAGATCCATTCCAGCGGTGGGCGGCGTCGGGGTTCACGTCCCCTTCCTGATGCACGCGCCACACGTCAGCGGTGCCTTCCTTGCGCAGTTCGAACCACTTGATCCCCGCGTGATCGAGACCATCCATGGCCTGCGTAAAGTTTCCGACCAGGGTTTCATGCGTACCAAAATGCCGGTACTGCAGGCGGTACATCATCGGGACATCAGCCAGCGAGTCAACGCCGGGCCCGCCCGGTTGGGGAATGCAGTCGAAGTCGAAATCGCATACCGTGGAATCGAAATCGTTGATCAGCACGCGATCGACCACTTCGAAAGTGGTCTGGTTCGGCGAATCCCAATTGACGTCGAATTCGAAGACCTCGATGTAGTCGGTGGTCGGATCACCGATGCCCGACGCCTCTTCATCGATACGACGGGCAAAGTACTGCGGTGTACCTGGAGGCGGCGCCGGTCCGTCCAAATCGGCCGGCATGACGAGCGGAAACGCGCCCGGATCGAGCACCGCGTTGAACTTCTGGAAGGGTCGCACCGTCCCGCCNCTCAACATGTTTTCTCGATCGAAGGCGTAGACTGCCGGAAACTGCGCATTGGCTCCAATGTCATTGGTGCCGACAAAATAGGCATCCGGGTGGAGCCCCAGCTTAGGGTAGTCGGGGAAGGTGTTGGTTGTGAACTCGAAAGTGGACCAATCGGTACTCAACAGGTCGGAGTTCTGCGAGACATAAAAACAGAGCGTGTCAATCTCATCGCCGAGAATCGATGTGGCAAACTGGAGCAGCACCCAGCGATCGTCCAAGTGATCGAAAATCACCATCGGGTCGCCCGCGGTGTTGAGCGAGCAGGCCGAGGCGACCGGGGCGAGACTGCCCATCGTGAATTCGGTGACCAGAGCACCGTCCGCCTTGGCGAACACGCCAACCGCGGAATCGACTAAGCCGGAAAGCGTGATCGTATTGACCGCTTGGACGTAGTAGTCGCGGCCGACCGCACCGACCGTGTCGGGTGGATCGAGTTCGGGAGTCAGAACATCCTGATGCAGCCCCTCCACGTTGACAATCGGATTCCCGAAGGCCAACAGCCGTCGATCTTCGAGCGACTCAAAACGCAAGCCGCGGCGGCGGTTCGCGTCCTTACGTTTCAAACTCTTTGCCTTGCGTGACTTAGAGGCCTGCAGCGGCGATCGTAATTTCACGGCTGTTTCCCTACATTTGGGGCAATATGATGGCTGCCTATGCTGCCTAGTTAAACCAGTCTAGTTACGCCTGGGGAATAATTCCACGATTTTGCGCAGACTCCGCGCAGCACCCGCAGAACATATCCCTCAACCCATCTGACGACTCAAACGTCCCGTGCATCCGACGACTCAAACCGCCCCATACAACGAGATTGTTAAAATACTATAAATACGAGTTATAGGTAGATTAGTGGGTCAATGATAGTTGCAGCGGTGAGACTGTCAAGAAATCGACCCAACCGGCTATTTACTACTAAGTTCTTGGGANCCAGGGCGATAGACGAGGATCAGGTAGCGGACATCACCGCCGGGATCCCCACTTGTCCAACAAAGGTCCCCCGATCTGATTCGCCATGTTATGTGTGCGCACTTGAGCAATCGGTACTGCCGCCATCACAAACTACCCTGCTTGACTCGGAGAACNGTCNACAAGCAGTCGTTCGGGGCGGGACGATCGACGTGACGTCTCGCCGGCCCAAAGCGCGATCAAACGCAGTTGGAACACATTGCGCAGAGCTCGTAGATTAACGGCGGGCTGTTCTTGTAACCGAGGCAGTGGTTCAGGGCATCGTGTCGCAGCGGTCAGTTCGCAGAATCAGCCCGGAGTCCGTCCCGCCACGGACACTCGTCTCGCAAGTCGATCGTCACGACCCAGCAAGCTGACGGGAGATACGGTGAGAGCGCCAAAGAAAAACGCCTGCGGCTGTTGTGCCACAGGCGTTTGCGTGTCTGTTCGGTCGGTCAATCGATCTGCCGACTACCACAAGTACTCTAGGCCAAACGTACTGCCGTGGAAGTAAACGTGGCCGTTGTCGTTAATGGTGGGGAATCGATTTCCTGCAAATGGCGATTCGGCNTTGAAGTTCTCAGGAGCCAGTGCGACGCCGTCGGCGTAGAGGAACTGATAGCCTCCGCGAAACGTGAAATTAGGGTTGATGCGCCAGGTGATCATGATGTCCGCCTGGGTCACCATCGCGGCAGATTCCTTGCCCACGTGTTCAAAGGAGAACAGCACGGGCCCGTCGATGTCGTTGGCGTAGATCTTTGTTTCCTGGTCAGCGCGGTTCACGAAGACCCCCGCCTTGGCCTCTGCACCAACCTTCAGTCCCGGAATGACTGCCACCCAGAGGTCGCCACCCAATTGGTAGCCAACCATGCTGTTCAGCGTGCCCACGTGATAGTCCATGCTACCGGCGACGTCGTTCGGTTCGGGGTTGCTGGGAATTTCGTAGTCCACAAAGGTCTGATGCCGAAACGCCTCTTTGAGTTGGAAGTAGCGAACCCCCATCAGCCAGGACCCCTGGAAACGGCAGTTGGGAGCGAGCCAACGCCGGCGGAAGAACAGATCAGCCGCATCAAAACTGGTGGAGTATTCGATGGCGTGATACTCGGCAGAGTCCGTTTGCGGGAAACCACCGCGGACTACAGGCGGACCCGATTGAGGGGGCGGGTTGGCTCCAAAATCACTCATTGCTGAAAACAAGTCATCATTTTCGTCACTGACCGCTGCCGACGCGACGAAGTTGTTCAAGCCCTGCCAGCCGCCTTCGATGCTGAAGCCGGGCCCCAATTGGACTGCGGCGGAGACGCGGAAACCAATCTCATCGTCGAAATTCAGGTCGTCGGTACTCAGGGCAACCAGGGGATCCCCGAGGCCGGCGTTGCCATCCGAACTCAGCACGACCGTGCGCGAAACCTCATCGCGTGTGAGGTAAGTTGTCTCGAAATGAATGTCGTACCAGCGCGGCGAACAGATGCCACCTTCAGCGTAGGGTAGGACCAGATTGAGCAAGCGGTGCAGCTGGAAATTGCCGCGAAACCCGCCCATTTCTTCCATCGGCTGTGCCTCGGGCACCAACCCTTCTCCCTCATAGGTCGCCGGCATCACCGGTGAACCGTAACCGCCCGGTGAACCGTAACCGACCGGCAGCCCACCGGCGGCGGGTGGTGCAAAGCCAGCAGGAGCAGTCGGTTGCCATCCCGGAAATGGTGCCGGAGCAGCCGCATATCCAGAGTCATACTGCGCCTGTCCAGTCGCCGCGTTCAAGCAAGCAACGAGCACGATTACAGACATCGTCCACGCCGTGTGCAGCTTCATGGGTTTCTCTCCGCGTCGGCTCGAATGCCGCCGTGTAATTGCGATGTACTCTTTCGACCAGAACTCAATTCCGGACCGAGGTGCCCCCCGGCAAAGCGACTGGGCGGCCTGTCCGACCTCCGTTGTCTGGCAGAACCCACAAAATCAATACGATCGGCTCTACCGGAACCACCACCTACATCGGCAAAGTCCGGAGAAGAATCCTGTCTTTCCCCTTTTTACTGACACAAAAAACCGGATGGAGGCGCTCGCAGCAAATCCGGTCGATTGACGGCAACGCTAGCAATGCGATGTGAATCCGCGATTTCGAAGGGACTCGGACAGCAGTACGGCTTTCATGGTGCGGATTCGGCTCTCGCTGGACCGGTGGGTACGTAAGCCCCTGCTGGACTGGACCGCCGCGAACCCGCTACATGGCCGACGATCGGCTTGACTGCGCATGTCGCCGGCGAGAAAATTCTGGCTGCACCAAGAGTTGAATTCAGGCCGCATGCATGATCCGCGGGCAGTCGCCCTGTTCCGCGAGGAGTTCGCACTGTGAGCGACCCTATTGACAGTCCCCTCGATGAGCGAGCGATCGAACGCCACATACACCGTTCGCGGCGTTGGCGCTACCCGAACTGGCAGGAGTGGATCGAGTTGTCGCGGATCGGTGGTTCTCGGCGGACTGCTGTCGAGTCCGTTGACGAACGAGAATTTCCTGCGCAGACATCATCGCACAAGATCATGTTAGCTCATTGCCCATCTCGGCAATCCGGGTCCTCCGTTCCAGGTTGGGTCGTCAGCGCCGTAATCCACGGCTTGCTGCTGGCGTGCTTGGCGCTGGTCTCCATGGTCGAAACGTCACCCGAACGCGGAGAGATTCTGGTCGTCTCAGAAGCCGCGCCTGGTGCAGCTGAATTGCCGACGTTGCTGTCTCCATCCCCCCTACCAGAACCGTGGAAACAAAGGCCCGATAAAGCGGAAAAGGAATGGTCGGCCTCGGCGGTGAGCGGGGAACTACCGACGTTGCCTCGACTGCGACCGGCGGCGCGTTCCGACACAGGTTTGGTCGGCGAAGTGCAAGCGTTGTTCGGCGCAGGTGGTGCCAGGAAGTCTGCCGGGCCCGCGGCGGAGACGCGATCCGACGACGCGTACTTTTTTGGCGTGCCGGCCAGCGGATCAAGGTTTGTGTTTGTGGTCGACTCATCGCGCAGCATGATGGGCGCGGACTTCAGCGGGCGGCCCTGGGATGATGCCCGCCGCGAACTCCAGACGGCGATTGCGCGTTTGGGAACCGAACGTCAGTTCTACGTCATCTTCTTTGATGGCGCCGCACATTTGATGTTCGATGAAACCGCCGAAACGATGCGCATGGCCTGGGCGACACCGGAAAACGTCGAGCGTTTCGGTCAATGGATGAAAGGTGTAGAAACGGGATTCAATACCCGGCCCTTGGAAGCGATCAAGTGTGCTCTCAATCTTCGTCCGGACGTAATCTACCTGTTGTCCGATGGGGAGTTCCGCGACCAAACCGCACGTTACCTGAAACACAACAACCCGATTCGCAACAGGACGCGTGAAAAACTACCCGCAAGCATCGTCCATACGATTGGCTTCCACAAACACGCGGCGCAACGCGTGCTGCGCAATATTGCAAAGAGCAATGACGGGACATACAAATTCATCCCCGATCCAGTGGCTGCCGCCCGATTAACCCGCAATCGGTAAATGCCGCAACGGCTACCATGCGCCGCGCCGATTGACATCAACACACGCGACCCGTTCGTATTCGGACAAGCCGCGCTCTTCAGGCCCCCAATCGACCGGTGCTTGGACCGTACGTTTCGTCGCGTCTCCAACGGAGTCGTTGCCAGACCATTAACTTCCGCGCCACAAGACCGGTAGTGACAAACAGCAGCCCGCTGGTCAGACCGAGACCAGCCAACTCGTAGCGGACCCCGTAGTGAACCAGGTCGAAGACGCGGAACGCGACCGTGGTCATGCCTGGCGGGAGGACCAGGATGGTACTCGCCAGGTCCCCCATCCCGATGGCAAACGTAACCGACGTGGCGACTCCGAATCCCTCTCTATTAGGCCAGACAACCAAATGCCAAAACATTTGCCAGCGATTGGTTCCCTCCAAGATTGCCTGGTCAATCAGGCAGGTTGGGATCGCTTGCACATGAATCCAAGTCAGCAGCAGGGCGACCGGTAGACAACGCACCACAAGACAGACAACCGGAGCCAAAATGGTCTGGTCGTAGAGCCAGAACACCAGTGGCACCTCGATACGGTCGACGCACCAAATCGTCCACATGCCGATCAGTGGCCCCGGGACGACCATGGCCGCAGCCGCGACCAGCAATCCCGGTAGACTCCGCCAGCCACCACGACGAGCAAACCAGGCCAACGGCATCGCCAACAGCAGACAGCCCACCGTGGCCGCTCCGCTGATCGCCAAAGTCCAGCCAAAGTCACGGGAGTACTTCACGGGCGTTTGGACTATCACCCCAATCAGCCGTACGACCGACCAGTGATGCGCAGCGGACCCTTGCGTCCAAGATGTTGTCGCCCCCGCCTTGTAACATAAATTGGCAATCGGTAGACCAATCACCACCAACAACAGGCTCCAAATTGCCAAGCCGGCTGGCCAACGCCACCGCACAAGAGAGAAAACTCGAACAGCACGTGGCGAAACCCAGCTGTCCGGTGACGGCAGTCCAACAACCGCCAACAGGGTGAGTGCCAGCAGACACGCCACCAGCGCCACCGCGGGACCGACCGCCCGAGACGCCTCAGCCAGCGTCCCCCCGAGAGCGAATCCCGTGTATATCTCCTCGGCGTACGTGCGGACGCCAAGCAAGTCCGTAACGGTCATTTCACCGGTCGTCGTGACCAGGATCCAACATCCAGCGACGGCGACGGCACTGGCGGTGCGCGGCAACGTCAGTTTCAGACAGACGGCAAGCGGAGCTCCGTCGAGTAACGCCTGGTCTTCCAATTCCGCTTCAACCAACCGTAAACCAATTCCCACAATCAGAGTCACCCACGGGATGGCTGCCATCCCGTGGATCCAAATCGCCCCCAACCAAGAATGCAGCGGGGGACGATCCAGATCGGCGCTGATCGTGTACCAACCTAACCGGCCAAAACCGGCATCCCACGCCGCAGCCTGTAAGAACAGCGGCACCAAGAGCATCGCCACCAACAAGAGACGTGCCGCCTGCCGCCCTGGCAAGTCGGTACGCTCGACGAACAACGCCAGCAGAATGCCCAACGGTAGACTCAATGCCGCAGTCCCCAACGCCAACCGGAGTGAATTGAATGCAAGCCACCGCGTGCGCGGATCACTACCGGCCCAGAACCACCAACCTGCGATCATCAACAGGAGTCCAGCGCCCAGGTAACAGCGAAGCATCGCGCGAGAGGACAACATCATCCGAAACCAGACCCTTGAGGAATCCGACGATTTCGTAAAGCGGCAACCCGTAACTCAATCAACATCAGATGTTGCTGCAGACTTTCACAACCCGCCGGGATCGCTCCCACTCAGCGGGCCGCAACTCCCAACAACCTAGCAGTTTTCGTCCGCTGAAAACTTAAAGTCGTCCGGGAGGTATCCGGCGCGTTCCAACATCGACAAGAACAGTTCCATCGGCAAACCCACGACATTCGACTCACTGCCCTGCACGACACGTATCCAATCGAGACCGTCCTGATAACCGAAGGCTCCCGCTTTTCCCTCCCAGCGACGACTGCGGAGATATCGCTGCAGCTGCTCGTCACTGATCGTATCCATTACCAGCCGGGTTACCGCGACGTCGGTCCATTTTTTTGCCCGGGACAAATCAATGAGACACAATCCACTGTAAACTCGATGTTCACTTCCGCGAAGTTGTTCGAGCATGGCACGCGCATCCACCACATCCAACGGCTTTCCCAGAATGCGCCCCCGACATTCGGCCACGGTGTCACACCCGACGACGAGTGCTCTCTCCAAGCCATCTGCCACGGCAACCGCCTTCTGTTCAGCCAGTCGCTCGACCAGAGCCGCTGCGGATTCCCCTGGACCTGGTCCACTCTCTGTGTCGGCCCCTGGTGGGATCACTTGAAATGTGTATCCGGCTCGCGTCAAGAGCTCCCGGCGGCGCGGAGAACTACTGGCGAGAACGAGGCTCGGTGTAATGGGCGTCATCGTCTCCCTCGGCCTGGGAACACCTCCATAAAAGAGCGATAATCAGACTCGTCACAACTCGCCTGAATCTGCCTTCCCAGCGTGGTTTGTCCCGACATGACGGTTCGTCTGGATGTCCTGTACGAAGATAACCACCTGCTGGTGGTAAACAAACAGGCCAATCTACCAACGATGGGCGTTCCCCGGGGCCAGAGCAGTCTCGCTGCGCTGGCCAAAGCCTACCTGAAAAGAAAATACGGCAAGCCAGGAAACGCCTATCTGGGAATCGTCAGCCGACTCGACGCCGTGGTGACAGGTGTGGTCGTGCTGGCGCGTACTTCGAAGGCAGCCAACCGATTGACAGAGCAATTTCGCCGTGGAGATGTCGGCAAGATTTATTGGGCAATGGTCGAGCAAAGTCCACAGCCCCCTTCGGGGCGATGCATCGACTGGGTGCTCAAGAACGAACAGCAGCGAAAAATGGTGGTCGTGCAACGTAGCCAACCGGGCGCCCGTGAGGCCCGACTCAGCTACTCGTTGATCCGGGGGCAACCGAACGACGCCGCTTTGCGCATCTGCTTGGAAACGGGGAGGAAGCATCAGATTCGGTTGCAGCTAGCGCACCGGGGCTACCCCATCCTGGGAGATCACAAATACGGCAGCCAGCGAAAATTCAAACCGGGGATCGCGCTCCATGCACGTGGCCTGGAATTTCAACACCCGGTGCGCCAGGTAGCCATGCAGTTCATTGCACCGCTTCCGACCACGTGGCGCTGTTTTCGGTTAGAAACAGAGTGAGGCGAGTCGACTAAAACGGCGGATGACCGCCGCCGCCGGCCGGCGCTTGCGCCGTCCCTTTTACTTGGGCTTCGTGATACAATCAAATGCGAGACGAGACGATGCGTGCGATCAGGCAGGCGTGTACTTCTTTGATTGAGCCGATCGCCATCTCACAAGACTAGCCGTTCTTTTCACCGCTCGGTGATGGTAATTCTATACCTGTTTGGTCACTGTCAGTCGCCATTGTCCGTTGCCGTTACGGGCGTCGTTTGAGATTTCCCATGAGCGCTTCCCGAAGATCGACGTTTCGCGCTTCAACGTTACTGTGTGGGCTGGTGACGCGCGAACAATTGAAACAGACCCTTGATGGGTTGCGATCTGAGGATCCGAAAGAGGCGCCACGGTCGTCTGTTTCCGACGAACGGTTGTCCCATCAGTTAATTGAAATGGGCCTGCTCACATCCTATCAAGTGCATCAACTGAAGGCCGGACACACCAAGCTTACTCTCGGTCCCTATGTGATCACTGACTGGATCGGCCAGGGCGGTATGGGACAGGTATACAAAGCCGTCCACCAGGTGATGGGACGCGAATCGGCAATCAAGGTGCTACCGCAAGACAAGTCGACACCCGAGGCGATCGCCAGCTTTCAACATGAAATCCGAATGCAAGCACAACTGGATCATACGAATCTGGTACGTGCTTTCGATGCGGGTCACGACGGGAACGTGCACTACCTGGTTACCGAATATGTTCCCGGAACGGATTTGCGCCGTTTGCTGCGATCGCAAGGTCCGCTCACCATGCAGCAGGCGGCGGGTATTGTCATTCAAGCTGCTCAAGGTCTCGACTACGCACACCAGCGCGGGCTCATTCACCGTGATGTCAAGCCCGGCAATATCTTGGTGACCCCCGAAGGTCGTGCAAAGGTCTCGGATTTGGGTCTTTCTGCCTTCATGCATCAACCCGATGAAGATCCACGTGCAGGCAAGATCGTCGGAACCGTCGACTACCTGTCACCTGAACAAATCCGCTCTCCGGCCGAAGTGACGGCGACGAGCGATATCTACTCACTGGGGTGCACACTGTATTACGCAGTTACCGGAAAAGTGCCCTTCCCGGGCGGCTCGATTGCCGACAAGACACGCCGTCACCTTGACGAAACTCCCTGGCACCCACGTAGATTTAACCCAGACCTGAACGAGGAATATGTCGAGATCATCGCGGATATGATGGAAAAGGACGCGGCGGCCCGGATCCAAACTGCCGCCGACGTTGCATCGCGCCTCGAGCCTTGGGCCGGTGATGCGGAAACCACGCCTTCGTTCCAAATGCAGCGTATGTCCTGGATGCCCCCACCTTTGCCCATCGATGTTGAAGACGAGGACCTGCAAGAAACCAACGGCACTGAGATTTCCCCCTCAGCGTTCAACGCGATCGAGTTCCACCCATCTGATCCGGATAGCCTGAGCCAGCAGTCACAGGGAACGAACCCGATTACATCGGCAGCCAACGAGACCGTAGGCAATTCACGAACTTCGCTTCCTGCGGAAGGAACGGCAACGGAGGCGCTCTATCCGAGCACAATGCCACATTCCGCCAGCGCAGTTGCGATCGCCTTGGCTATCTCCATCCCCGTCTCGCTGCTGGTCGGCACCGTCGTCGGCTTGCTACTCCACGCATTGCTGTAGATCGAGTGATCTGTCGACTCGAGCATCGAGTCAGGCTCGCTGATTTGAAAAAGCGAGGAGTCATCGTGTGCCCGCACTTTCAAACCACCGTTCTGAAGAACGAAATCAAACCACCGTTCTGAAGAACGAAATTACGGATCGTGGTGCGCCACCCCTTCCCCGACCAAAAA